>JBDHZW010000007.1:0-40558 GCA_039812105.1 Nakamurella sp. | reverse complement strand
CGGCTCGTCCTGGCCATCGGCGGCAGCGCCAGCACCGACGGCGGGGCCGGCATGCTCACCGCCCTCGGCGCCCGTCTGCTGGACGCCGGCGGCCAGCGCGCGCCGGCCGGCGGCGGCGGGCTGGAGCACGTCGCGACGGTCGACCTGTCCGGCCTGCACCCGGCGCTGGCCGGCGCGCAGCTGGTGCTGGCCAGCGACGTGGACAACCCGCTCCTCGGCGACCGCGGCGCGGCCGCGGTGTACGGGCCGCAGAAGGGTGCGACCCCGGATGACGTCGCCCGGCTGGACGGCGCCCTGCGGGTCTGGTCCGGCGCGGTCGCCCGGGCGCTGGGCGTGCCCGAGACCGAATCGGGCCATCCGGCCGCGGACGTCGCCGGCGCCGGAGCCGCGGGTGGGGTCGGCTTCGCCGCCGTCGCCGTGCTGAACGCGACCGCCCGGCCGGGCATCGACCTGATGCTGGAGCTGACCGGCCTGCGCGACGACCTGGCCGGTGCCGACCTGGTGGTCACCGGGGAGGGCTCGCTGGACGAGCAGACCCTGCACGGCAAGGCCCCGGCCGGGGTGGCCGCGGCCGCCCGGGGCGCCGGGGTGCCGGTCGTCACGGTGTCCGGCCGGAACCTGTTGTCCACCGAGCAGTTGACCGACGCGGGGATCCGGAAGGCCTACGCGCTGACCGACATCGAGTCCGACGTCACCAAGTGCATCAACGACCCGGGTCCGCTGCTGGAGCGGCTGGGCCGGCTGATCGCCGCCGACACCAATTGACCGACATCGAGTTTCACAAGGAGGTGAAACGTCCGTGACTGAATACGATCTGGTGGTTCGCGCGCGGCGCGCGATCACCCCGGCCGGGGAGGTCGCCGTCGCCGTCGCGGTGGCCGATGGGCGCATCGCCGCGATCGAGTCGTTCGACGCCGATCTCACCGCGGCCCGCACGGTTGAGCTGGCCGACGACGAGGTGCTGCTGCCCGGCATGGTCGACTCCCACGTGCACGTCAACGAGCCCGGCCGCACCGAGTGGGAGGGTTTCGCCTCCGCCACCCGGGCCGCCGCGGCCGGTGGCGTCACCACCATCGTCGACATGCCGTTGAACAGCCTGCCGCCGACGGTCGACGTCCCGGCCCTGCACACCAAGCGGGCCGTCGCGGCCGAGAAGGCCTACGTGGACGTCGGTTTCTGGGGCGGCGCGATCCCGGGCAACGTCAACGAGCTCAAGGGGCTGCACGAGGACGGTGTGTTCGGGTTCAAGTGCTTCCTGCTCGACTCGGGGGTGCCGGAATTCCCGCCGCTGAGCCCGGCCGAGCTGGTCGACTACCTGACCGTGGTGCGCGAGTTCGACGGGCTGATGATCGTGCACGCCGAGGACGCGGGCGCGATCGAACACTCACCGGCCGCGCACGGCGCCGAGTACGCCGGCTTCCTGCACTCCCGCCCGCGGGGCGCGGAGAACACCGCCATCGCGCACGTCATCGAGGCGGCCCGGGCCACCGGCGCCCGGGTGCACATCCTGCACCTGTCCAGTTCCGACGCGCTGCCGATGATCGCCTCGGCCAAGCGGGACGGCGTCCGGCTGACCGTCGAGACCTGCCCGCACTACCTGGTCTTCGACGCCGACCAGATCGCGGCCGGGGCCACCCAGTTCAAGTGCTGCCCGCCGATCCGGGAACCGGAGAACCGCGACCTGCTCTGGCAGGGACTGGCCGACGGGATCATCGACTGCATCGTCTCCGACCACTCCCCCTGCACCCCGGAGCTCAAGCAGTTGGACACCGGCGACTTCGGGGTGGCCTGGGGCGGCATCGCCGGCCTGCAGGTCGCCCTTCCCTCGGTGTGGACCGAGGCCCGCGATCGCGGGTTCGGGCTGGCCGACGTCACCCGGTGGATGTCCGCCGGCCCGGCGGCGCTGGCCGGACTGCCCCGCAAGGGCGCCCTGGCCGTCGGCCGGGACGCGGACCTGGCCGTGTTCGCGCCGGACGACACGTTCGTCGTGGACGCGGCCCAGCTCCGGCACCGCAACCCGATCACCCCCTACGCCGGCCGCACCCTGGCCGGCGTCGTGCGCAGCACCTGGCTGCGCGGCGAGGAACTCACCGGCGACGAGTGCCGCGGCACCCTGCTGTCCGCCAAACCGGCCTGACCACCTGCGCAACGACGCAACACGAAACAAGAAGGACAATCCAATGACCAGCGTTCCTCTGTTCGTCAACGGCGACGGGATGCGGGGCGGCTCCGTGCACCCGACCATCGCCGAGCACCCCTTCCTGGGTGTCGCGCACACCGCGCCGATCTACCGCTTCTACTCGGTCGGCGACCGGTTCCCGGCCCTGTGGCCGGTGCCGGAGGGCGGCGTGTCGGTGGTCGGCGAGCTGTACGACGTGCCGTTGGACACCCTGCGCGAGCGGTTCATCCCGGCCGAGCCGGACGAGCTCGAACTGTCCGTCATCCAGCTCGACGACGGATCCTCCGCCTTCGCGGTCGTCCTGCGGCGGAACTACCTCGAATCGCCCGACCTGACCGACATTTCCGACCGGGGCGGCTGGCGGGCGTATCGCGGCATCCCGGCCACGGCCTGAGCACCCGCGAATACCGAGCCCCGCGAGCCGGACACACCGAGCAGAGACGACCCGAAAGGACCAGCGATGACCACCAGTTACTACGCGCCGACCGGCGGCCTGCCCGCGCAGACCGAACTGACCACCAACCGGGCCGTGTTCACCGAGGCCTACGCGGTGCTGCCGCGCGGCACCATGCGCGACATCGTCACCAGCTTCCTGCCGTTCTGGACGAACACCCGGCTGTGGGTGATCGCCCGCCCGCTGTCCGGCTTCGCCGAGACGTTCTCCCAGTACATCGTCGAGGTATCGGCCGGCGGCGGCAGCGACCGCCCGGAGACCGACCCGGGCGCGGAGAGCGTGATCTTCCTGATGGAAGGCGAGCTGGTCGTCACCGTCGACGGCGAGAAGCACGAGATGGCCTCCGGTGGCTACGGTTTCATCGCGCCCGGAGCGGAGTGGACGCTGCACAGCGTCGGCGACGCGCCGGCCCGGTTCCACTGGATCCGCAAGGCCTACCAGCGGGTCGAGGGCCTCGAGACGCCCACCACGTTCTTCACCTCCGACGAGGAGGTCGTCGGCGTCGAGATGCCGGGGACGAACGGCGCCTGGGTCACCCAGCGGTTCGCCGACCCGACCGACCTGCGACACGACATGCACGTCAACATCGTGACCTTCCAGCCGGGCGGCGCGATCACCTTCCCCGAGACCCACGTGATGGAGCACGGCCTGTACGTGCTGGAGGGCAAGGCGGTGTACCTGCTCAACCAGGACTGGGTGGAGGTGCAGGAGGGCGACTTCATGTGGCTGCGCGCGTTCTGCCCGCAGGCCTGCTACGCCGGCGGCCCGGGCCGCTTCCGCTACCTGCTCTACAAGGACGTCAACCGGCACGCCACGCTCAGCCGCCAGTTCGGCTGAGCCGAACTGGAACCCGACCCCACCCGACCCCGCGCGGATCAACTACGCCGGCGCGGATGAACCCACACCGAATGTGACCGGTGTGACGGCTGTTGCCGACTTCATCCGCGCGGGCCGCGGGCGACCCGCTACCAACCCGAGGAATCCCGATGACGTCCCCGACCACCACCGCCTCGACCACGGTCGTCTATTCGACCACCGCCGTCTCCTCCGGCAACGGCCGCAACGGCACCGCCCGCACCACCGACGGTGTGCTGGACCTGGCCCTGACCTCGCCCCGGCCGGGCGCCGGCCCCGGCGACCCGACCAATCCGGAGCAGCTGTTCGCCGCCGGCTATTCGGCCTGCTTCCACTCGGCGCTGAAGAACCTGGCCAAGTCGGCCGGCGTCGATTCCGACGGCTCGACGGTCAGCGTCGAGATCGGGCTGGTGAAGAGCGACAGCGGCTTCTCGCTGCAGGCCGCGATCACCGGGCACGTGCCCGGCGCCGACCGCGAGGTGGTCGCCGACCTGCTGGAGCAGGCCCACCAGCGGTGCCCGTACTCGAAGGCGATCCGGGGCAACGTGGAGGTGACGCTGGCGGTGGCCTGACCATCGCTGTCGTCCAGGCCGATCCGGTCAACCATGGTTCACCACGGGCAACCGACGCCGAATCCGGACGTCCTTCCCATCATGGCCACGAACACCATGACCCACCCGGCGACCCACCCGGTCGCCGACCCGACCGACCTGACCATCGAGACCGCCGGCGCCGACACAGTGCTCGCCGTCCGTTTCGACTGCACCCACACCGACGGCGACGCCCGGCGCCTGGCCCAGGGCATCACCGTGCTGCGCATGCCCGGGGTGGAGGGGGTCGACGCCGTCGGGGACCGGGTGGTCATCTCCTTCGACCCGGCGACCGTCACCCGCAGCCACCTCGAACTCGTCATCCGGGACACCGCACAGCACGTCTGACCCGGCCGGCGGCACGTCAGATGAAGGCGGCGATCCCCTCCCAGGCGCCGTCCGGCACCGTCAGGTCGTCCCGGACGATCGCCGCCTCGATCAGCCCGTACGGCCGGTCGGCCGCGTAGAACACCTGGTTCGGGTTGTCCAGCCCCCACGGTTCCAGGTCGACCAGGAAGTGGTGCTTGTTCGGCAGTGACAGCCGGATCTCGGCGATCTGCGGCACCGCCTCCAGCGCCCCCTTCCCCATCGCGTAGAGCGTCTGCTGCAGCGACAGGCTGTGCGTGGTCGCGAAGTTCTCCAGCAGGGCGGCCCGCACCGCCCCGAACGCCGCGTCCCAGTCCAGGTCCGCCGTGGTGTAAAGCCAGCGGGCGGTGACCGCGGTGGCCAGGATCCGGTCGGTGGTCTCCACCAGCGAGGTGTACTCGACCTGCGGGAACCCCCAGAACTCACTGCCGGTGGACTTGAGCACCACCAGGCCGGCCAGCCCAGAGATCACCGTTTCGGCGGCGCCGTCCTTGCGCACCACCGCGGTCCGGGTCTCCGCGGTGCCCCGGCTGAAGGCGTGGTCGTGGGGGCCGTCGGCGGTGACGATCCGGTCCCAGGAGTACTGCTCGACGGCCATCCGGGCGCCGGTCACCTGCTCGTACTTGTCGACGTAGTTGCGGGCCAGGCGCAGCGCGAACTCCTCGGGCGACCCGACGCCGCCGGTACGGGCCATCGCGTAGACCGTGTTCTTCTGCGTGTCGGTGGCGATCACCGCATCGTTCGCGCCGGTCAGGTGGGTCTCGGTGAAGTCGCCGACGAGCTGGCTGGTCACGTTGACGTCGGTGATCATGTGCACCGGGGTGCTGCGGTCCACGTAGACCAGCCGCACCTCGGCCTTGCCGTACTGATTCCTGCCGAGCACGATCGCCATTTGTCAGCTCCCTCGTCCGACCCATCCCGGGCGGGGTCATGCTGACAAACGAATGTGTCCGGGTTGTGTCCGTTCGACTCAGGAGCCCAGGTAGGTCGAGTACGAGTAGGTGCTGGTCAGCACCGCGATGTGGTAGTGCTCGCGATCGCCGGACAGCGCGAAGCCGACGGTGATCTGCGGGTAGAACATCGCGCCGTGCCGCCGCTCGAAGTAGGCGGCGGTGTCCAGGGTCAGCCGGAACCGGCCGGGCTGCAGGTCGGCGTCGTTGAGCCGGAACACCCGCCCGTCGTCGTCGGTCTCCCCCCGCCCCACCGTGGTGGCGGTCTCCCCGGCCAGGCTCTCCAGCAAAGCGGGGATGCCCGCCGCCGGACGGCCGACCGTGGTGTCCAGAACATGGGTGCTCAACCGGACGATGGTCATGGCCGCCAGGGTAGCCAGGCCGACCCGGCGCGGCCCGGGGCGCACCCTTGTCCGCCCGGATCGACGACGGCCGCGCGGATCAACTCGCACCGGATGTGACGGGTGGGACGCGAGTTGCCAATTTCAGCCGCGCCGGCGTAGTTGATCCGCGCGGCTACCAGGCCAGCGACAGGAGCTGTGGCGGGGTCAGTTCGGCGAGGGTGGTGGCGGGCAGGCCGGCGTCGGCGAGGAGGGTGGCGGCGGCCGCCGGTGGCAGCCGGGCCAGCCAGTCCGCGATCGCGGTGGCCAGCGCGCCGGGCAGCAGCCGGCCCATCAGATGCAGCCGGGAGAAGCCGCCGTCGGGATGCACGTCCACCCGGACGGCGGTGATCTCGCGATCGTCGCGCACCCGGAAGTGGTTCCGGGCATCCGGCGAGATGGGGCTCGGCGGAACGATTTCCCGCCACGGCGAGGTGTCCGCCGGGCGCCCCGACAATCGCACCGAGCCCGGCGCGTTGCCCAGGAAGTAGCCGGTGTCGACGGTGACGAAGTCCAGCGTCGCCGGGCCGGCCAGCGTCACCACCAGGTAGTCGTTGCCGGCGGTGCGCCGCCGGGCCGTCTCCCAGCCGTCGGCCATCGACCCGGCTACTCCCGGGTGCAGCACGTGCCGGGCGTCGGAGAAGAACATGTCCGAGCACTCGGCGATGTCCCCGCCGTGATGGATCGCGGCCAGATCGATCCGGTCGCCCAGCAGCCGGGGGTCCGGCACGGCGGTGCCCAGGACCCGGAGCCGGGCGACGCCGCCGTCCGGGAAGATGTTCAGCCGCACGTGGGTGAACACCTGGCCGTTGAACACCCGGTAGGTGTTGACGGTGTCGCCGCGGGCCGCCGAGCTGGGCACGACGGTCGTCCACTCGGCGGCGTCCAGCGCGGCCCGGTCGGGCGCACCGTCCAACCAGGTCGCCTCGACGGACACCTCCGGCGGGAAGTTGCCGCGGAAGAACGCGGTGTCCACGACGATCTCGTGCAGCACCCCGGGCACCCCGAGGGCGACGACCGCCCAGTCGTGGCCGGGGCTGCGACGCCGGCGGGTCTCCCAACCGTCGTAGATCTTGCCGTGCGGTCCGAAGGCGCCGGCGTCGTGCCCGGCCGCGCCGGGCAGCAGCAGCGACTCGCTCGGCGCGAAGAACTCGTCGCTGACGTACCGCACCGACGCGCCCAGCGCCCGGCCGGCCAGGTTCAGATCGGTCCGCCTCATGACGCGAAGGGTAGGAGCCCGGCGCGGGCGGGCTCGGCGCAGGGTCTGTGCCGGGTCGCCGGTCTCGATGCCAACCGCACGAAATCTCGCGCTCGATCGCCTTCCCCGCCCGGCTCGATCGGACACTCGGCGAAGCGCCCTATGGACCGTCGCCGGTGCCATCGCGCAGCGAACTGACCATCGTCCTCAGGATCTGCAGTGCCGTCGTCTGCTCAGACTCGGTCAACCCGGCCGACATTCGGAGCTCGACGGACCGGACCGCTGTGCTCGCCATCTCCAGCCGACGTTTTCCCCGAGCCGTGAGGGTCGTGGGAAGGACCTTCCCGACGGGCGCCTGCGCCGGTCTGATCACGTCCCCGTCCCGTTCCAGGGTCTGCAGCAGCACGTTCATCGTCGCGGCGCCGGTGGACGGCCCCTTCGGTCGCACCTTCACCTTCGCCGACCCGGACGGCTACCGGATCACGCTGCACGACCGCGCCTGATCTGTCGGGCGGCACCAGCCGATGACCGAACCCGGACGACTGCCCGGGGGACGACGGCCGGACAATTCGGCCAGCGTCCGCCGCGGCCCGGTGTTACAACCAGTGCCATGGGCATCTGGTTGAACCTGCTCGCCGTGGTCGTGCTGCTGATCGTCGGCGGGCTGTTCACCGCGACCGAACTGGCCCTGGTGTCGCTGCGGCCCGGCGAACTCGACGAGTTGCGCGGGCGCGGCAAGCGGGGCGCCCGGGTGGCGCAGCTGGCCGGCCAACCGAGCCGATTCCTCGGTGCCGTGCAGATCGGTTCGATCGTGGCCGGCTTCTTCGCCGCGGCCTACGCCACGGCGACCATGGCCGAGCCGCTCGGCGACGCCATGGCCCGCTGGGGCATGGGCCACGACGGCGGCGAGTCCCTGGCCGTCATCATCGTCACCCTGGCCACCACCTTCCTGGCGCTGATCATCGCCGAGTTGACGCCGCGCCGGTACGCGATGCAGCGCCCGATGCCGGTCGCGTCCCTGCTCGGTCCGGTGCTCGATCGGCTGGCGTCCCTGTTCCGGCCGGTGATCTGGTTCCTGGAGAAATGCACCAATGGTGTGCTGCGGGTACTTGGGGTGAATCCCAGGGAGTCGCGGGCGGAGATGAGCGTGGAGGAACTGCGCGAGCTGGTGCTGACCCACGAGGACGTCCCCGAGCAGCAGAAGGGCATCATCCGGCAGGTGTTCGCCGCCGGTGAGCGAACCATCCGGCAGGCCATGATCCCCCGAGCGACCATCGATTTCCTCTCCGCGTCAACAACAGTCGAACAGGCCCGGCGGGACGCCTGGCAGCACACGCACACCCGGTACCCGGTCAACGACGGCGACCCCAACCTGGTGACCGGCTTCCTGCACGTGCGCGACCTGTTCGCGCCGAACCTGGATGCGGCGGAACCGATCCGGTCGCTGGTCCGGCCGATCACGGCCTACCCGCCGAACAAGAAGCTGCTGGCCGTGCTGAGCGAGATGCAGTCCGGTGGGGCGCAGATCGCCGCGGTGGTGGACGAGTACGGGTCGCTGATGGGGATGGTGACGCTGGAGGACGTGGTCGAGGAACTCGTCGGCGAGCTGTACGACGAGTACGACAAGGTCCCGGCCGCAGGGGGTTCCACCGGCGCGACGGTGATCGACGGCCTGACCAGCGTCACCGACTTCGCCCGCCGGCTGGGCGTCGACCTGCCGCCGGGCCGCTACGACACCGTCGGCGGCTACCTGCTGGCCGTGCTCGACCGGACCCCGCGACCCGGTGACGCGGTCGACGTCGCTGGCCTGCGGCTGACCGTGGAGTCGGTCGACGGCTGGCGGGTCGGCCGACTGTCCGTCGCGCCGATCGCCGAGGAGGCGGCCGAGACCCGCGACGGGCAGTAGCGTCCCACGGCCGGGTCCGCCGCTCACCGCACCCGACGGACCACCGGCGGCGTCCACGTGCGGTCCAGCACCGCGGGCGCCGGTGCATACAGCCGCATGGTGATACCGACCGGCCCGGTCGGCGCCGGGAGCCAGTTGGACTCCCGGTCGGGGCCCGGATTCGCGTGCTGGACGAACAGGTCCAGGGAACCGTCGGCGTTGTACGACAACGGATCCCGATCACCGAGCGCGAACCGGTCGAGTTCGTTGGCGACCTGGAACCCCTCCGCGTCGTACATGGTGACCGACCAGAACGCCTGCACCGGCGGTAGTTCCGCCCTGTCGAAATGGATGACGTAGTCGTGCTCGCCGACCGTGGGTGCCCCGTCCGCGTCGCTGAGCAGCAGCGGGTAGATGGCGTCCTGGGCGGGGTTCGCGCCGAGCCCGACCAGGGTGATCACGGCCCGCCGGAAGTACTCGTTGCCGTAGACGCCCATCGTCTCGGTCAGCATCATCCACCCGTTGACCGGCGCGGCCAGGTGCGCGACCCCGGCCTGCAGGTCCTTGCGGGCGGCCGTGGCGCCCTCCTGGATCTGCGCCAGTTGATCGTCGTCGAACCGGCCCGCGTCGAACGGCTCGCCCGGCACGATGCCCAGCGCCGCGATCCGGGCCAGCTGCGAGAAGTCCGACGCGTGCGGCGGATTCGCCGCCAGGATCCGGGCGGCCCGGCCGAAGAAGTCGACCGCGGACAGCCCGTCGACCAGGCGAAGGGGCTCGGTCTCGGTGTCCACGTCCGGATCGATCGGGCGCACGACCGGTCCGTTCAGTTCGGTGATCCGCAGGCCGTCCTGGAAGACGTTGACCGCGGCGTAGTCGGCCGGGCCGTTGGTCTGGGTGCGACCGATGATCCAGACGTGCGGGGTGGGCGCGTGGATCACGGTCGCCCCGGCCATCGGTTCGCCGCTCTGCTGGCCGGGGCCGACCAGGACGAACGTCCGGGGTCCGGTGCCGGTGGTGCGCTTGCCGGGGTTGGCGAACACGTCGGTCCACATGTCGAGCATCGGCATCATGTAGTAGCGGTCGCCGCTGTCCGGGACGTCGACGCGCACCGGGCCGGCGGTCAGGTCCAACCAGGCCGACGAGTACAGCGTGTCGAAGTTGGGCCGCACCACGGATCGGAAGTCGGCGGGCGGGAACTCCCGGATGTGGTGGAACTGGTTGGCCGGGCCGAAGCTCGGCCTGGCATCGGCCGGCAGGTTGGTCATCTGCTCCCGGGTCACGTCCATGGTGACCAGCGGATACAGGTACACGTAGGCCTCGTGGCCCAGCGTCCGCAGATCGCTCGCAAGGGTGCTCATGCCAGCGAGTCAAGCACCGTCCGTAGTGGCTTGACCCGACCGTTCTCACTCGTTCGCCGAAACCATCCGACTCGGGTGAACCCGAATCAGCCGACCGGTTCGAGTACCTCCCGGCCCCCCAGCCCGGCCCGCAGCGCCGTCGGGACGCGGACCGACCCGTCGGCGAGCTGATGGTTCTCCAGGATCGCCACCAGCCACCGGGTGGTCGCCAGGGTGCCGTTCAGGGTGGCCGCGACCTGCGGCTTCCCGTCGTCGTCGCGGTACCGCACGCCGAGCCGGCGGGCCTGGAAGGTGGTGCAGTTCGAGGTCGAGGTCAGCTCGCGGTAGGTCTGCTGGGTCGGCACCCAGGCCTCGCAGTCGAACTTGCGGGCGGCCGACGACCCCAGATCGCCGGCGGCGGTGTCGATCACCCGGTACGGGATCTCCATCTGCGCGAGCATCTGCTCCTCGAACGCCAGCAGCCGCTCGTGCTCGTCGGCGGCCTCCTCCGGCCGGCAGAAGACGAACATCTCGACCTTGTCGAACTGGTGCACCCGCAGGATGCCCCGGGTGTCCTTGCCGTACGAGCCGGCCTCCCGGCGGAAGCAGGACGACCAGCCGGCGTACCGCAGCGGTCCGGTCGACAGGTCCAGGATCTCGCCGGCGTGGTAGCCGGCCAGCGGCACCTCGGCGGTGCCGACCAGGTACATGTCGTCGGCCTCCAGCCGGTACACCTCGTCCGCGTGCGCGCCCAGAAAGCCGGTGCCCTCCATGGCCTCCGGCTTGACCAGCACGGGCGGGATCATCGGCACGAACCCGTGGCCGATGGCCGTGCTCACCGCCAGGTTGAGCAGCGCCCATTGCAGCTGGGCGCCGACCCCGCGCAGGAAGTAGAAGCGCGCTCCGGACACCTTGGCGCCGCGCTCGATGTCGATCGCGCCGAGTCGTTCGCCCAGATCCACGTGATCGCGCGGCTCGAAATCGAACGCGGCCGGGGCGCCGACCTCCTTGATCACCCGGAAGTCCTGCTCACCGCCGGGCGGCGCACCCTCGATGATGTTCGGAACGGCCAGGTGCGCGGCGGTCAGCGCCGCGTTGGCCTCCTGTTCGGCCGCCTCGGCCGCCTTGACCTGCGCGGCCATCTGCTTGCCGCGTTCGAGCAGCGCCGGCCGTTCGTCCTTGGACGCCTGGCCGATGGTCCGGCCGAACGCCTTCTGCTCGGCCCGCAACGAGTCGGCCCGGGCCACCGCCGCCCGCCGGGCCGCGTCCGCCTCGAGCAGCCGGTCGACGGCGCCGGAGTCCTCGCCGCGGGCGTGCTGGGAGGCGCGGACACGGTCGGGGTCGTCGCGGACGATGCGCAGGTCGATCACCCGGGAAGGGTAGCCCGCCACTCGGACCCCGCCCTCGACCCGGCCACCCCTTCATCGACTTGCCTCATCTGCAGGTTCAGGCCCCACGTGAACCTGCGGATGAGGCAAGTCGGCGGAGGGGAGCGCGGCGGGACCGGACGCGGCGGGACCGGGACAATGGTGCGGTGGCCGTGCAGATGTCGAAGGACGAGTTCGAGGACCTGGTCGCCGAGGCCCTCGACCTGATCCCGGCGGAGTTCACCCGGGCGATGGACAACGTCGTCATCCTGGTCGAGGACCGGCACCCGACGCAGCACCTGTACGGGCTGTACCACGGCGTCGCGCTCACCTCCCGGACGTCCCAGTACTCCGGGCACCTGCCGGACACCATCACCATCTACCGGCTGCCGATCCTGGCCCACGCGCACACCGTGGAGGACGCCCGGGAGCAGGTGGCGACGACGGTGATCCACGAGGTCGCCCATCACTTCGGCATCGACGACGACCGGCTGGACGAACTCGGCTGGGCCTGACGGGCGCCGCTCGACACGACCGGGAACGGTGATCTGGCCTACGCTCTCCCCGGCCGGTCTCGGCCCGCGCGGGACGCAGGAGGAGTTGAGCCATGCCCACCATCGCCGTGGTCGGTGAAGTCGTCGCCGATGCCGTGCTCCCGCCGGACGGGATCGCGGGCGGGGTCGCGCACCTGACCGTGCACCCGGGTGGTGGTCCGGCGAACACCGCGGTCGCGCTGGCCCGGCTCGGCTCGACCGCCCGGTTCGCTGCCCGGCTGTCCGGCGGCGCCCTCGGCGCGCTGTGCCGGGCGAAGCTGGAGGAGTCAGCGGTCGACCTCAGCGCGTCCGAGAACGCGGTGGAGCCGGCCACCCTGGCCATCGCCCGGCTCGACGCCAGCGGCGCCGCGTCGTACGAGTTCTACACGGACGGCACCGCCGACTGGGCCTGGACCGACGCGTCCCTGGCCACGCTGATCGACGGCCCGTTCGACCGGCACCCGGCCCCGGTCGCCGTGCACACGGGGTCGCTGGCGCTGGCGATCCAGCCGTCCGGCCGGGTGATCGAGAACCTGCTGGCCCGGGCCCGGCCGCTGATGACCGTGTCGGTCGACCCCAACCTGCGGCCGCTGCTGGTGCCGGTCGCCTCCTACCGGCTGTGGATCGACCGGTGGGCGGGGCTGGCCGACATCCTCCGGCTGTCCGAGGACGACCTGGACCTGCTCTGGCCGGGTTGGACGCCGGAGCAGGCGGCCGGGCACCTGCACGGCCTGGGGGTGCCGCTGGCCGTGGTCAGCCTCGGCGGCGACGGCGCGTTCGCCTCCCTGCGCGGGGAGCAGGTGCGGGTGCCGATCGCCCCGACCACCCTGGTCGACACGGTCGGCGCCGGGGACTCCTTCCACGGCGGCCTGTTGCACTACCTGGCCGAGAACGGCTACCTGGGCGGTCGTCTGGAGAACCTCACGGTCGCCGGGCTGACCGACGCGCTGGGCTTCGCGTCGCGTGTCTCGGCGATCAACTGCTCCCGGGCCGGCGCCAACCCGCCCTGGGCGAGCGAACTGGGCTGATCCCCCGGATCGAGTGGACCGGACACGCCCTTTCCCGGCCCGGATGAGGGCGTGTCCTGCCCACTCGAGCGGGCCCGGCGTTTACCGTCCGGGCCATGACGATCGGTTGGAAGCCCGTCGGGATCGACAAGCCGCTGCCGCTCGGCACACCGGTGAAGCCGGACGAGCGGTTGTCCTGGCCGAAGACCATCGGTGTCGGCGCGCAGCACGTCGTGGCGATGTTCGGGGCCACGTTCGTCTTCCCGATCATCATGGGGCTGGACCCGAACCTGGCGATCATGATGTCCGGGGTCTGCACGATCCTGTTCCTGCTGATCGTGTCCGGGAAGGTCCCTTCCTACCTGGGCACCTCGGCCAGCTTCGTCGGCGCGGTGGTGGCCATCCGGGCGGCCGGCGGCAGCACCGCGAACGTCACCGGCGCGATCCTGATCGCCGGCGTGACCCTGGCGATCGTCGGCGTCATCGTGCACATCGTCGGCGGCCAGGCGGTCCGCAAGGTGCTGCCACCGGTGGTCAGCGGCGCCGTCGTCATGCTGATCGGGTTCAACCTGGCGCCGGTGGTCGCCGGCGTCTACTGGCCGCAGGACCCCGGGGTGGCGCTGACCGTGATGGCGTTCACCATCCTGGCCGCGGTCGCCTTCCGCGGCTTCTTCTCCCGGATCGCGGTCTTCCTGGCGCTGATCTTCGGCTTCGTGCTGTCCTGGGTGCTGGACGAGATCCTCGGCCCGATCACCTCGGCCACCGCGTCCGGCGAGGTGACCACGCACATGCGGGTGGACCTGTCCGGGGTGCAGGACGCCGCCTGGTTCGGCTTCCCGGCGCTGCACGCGCCCGAGTTCAACGTGCAGTTCATCCTGCTCGCGCTGCCCGGGGTGATCGCGCTGATCGCCGAGAACACCGGGCACGTGCGGGCGGTGTCGGAGATGACCGGCGAGAACCTGGACCCGTACCTGGGCCGGGCGCTGTTCGCCGACGGGTTCGGCACCGCGTTGTCCAGTGCCGTCGGCGGATCCCCGACCACCACATACGCGGAGAACATCGGCGTCATGGCCGCCACCCGGGTGTACTCGACCGCCGCCTACTACGTCGCCGCGATCGTGGCGATCCTGCTCGGGCTGATCCCCAAGTTCGGCGCGATCGTCAGCGCCACCCCGGGCGGGGTGCTGGGCGGCATCACGGTCGTGCTGTACGGCATGATCGGGCTGCTCGGCGCCAAGATCTGGATCGAGAACAAGGTCGACTTCGGCAATCCGGTCAACCTGGTGACGATGGCGGCGGCGATCATCATCGGCGTCGGGAACGTCTCGATGCCCTTCGGTGACGACTTCGAGCTGTCCGGCATCGCCCTGGGATCGATCGTGGCGATCGTCGCCTATCACCTGGCCCGGTTGGTCGCGCCCGCCTCCTTGCGGGAGCCGCTGGGCTGACGCCGCCGCCCGGCCGCGGGTCAGCTCAACAGGTCCCGCAGCTTGCCCTTGGGGTGCTTGATGATCACCGACCCGGACTTCTTGACGCCGGTCAGCACCAGCGTCATGCCCCGGCCGCCGCTGCGGGGGTCGACCTTGTTGTGCACGTGCCCGCCGCGCATCTGCAGGCCGTCCACCCGCACCGTGCTGCCGTGCGGGACGATGAACTCGGCCGAGCCGCCGTAGTTGGACCGGAACTCGACGGTGACCGTGCTCGACACCAACTGGGCCTGGGTGAAGTCGAGCCGGGTGCTGGCGCCGGTCCCGCCGACGACGATCAGCGGCGGCGCCGTCCAGAAGCCCTTGAAGGTGCGGGCGCCCCAGCCGAGCAGCTCCAGCACCCCGCCGGTCGGCGGCACCGCCCCGGAGAAGCCCGGCCCCGCCGTCGGGACCGGTTGGGTCGCGGCGACCGCGGTGTCCACCGACCGGCCGGCGATCTGCAGTCCGGGCAGGTCGATCAGCACCGCGTTCAGGTCCCGTCTCGTCCGCGCGGCGATGACCTTGCCGCTGCGTTCCGCGTACTCGTCGATGTCGATCAGGCCGCGGCCGGTGGCCTTCTCCAGCAGCGCGAGCACGTGGCTGCGTTCGTCATCGGAGACCCGCAGGTCGCGGGGGTCGATGGGCGAGCCGGGCACGACACCCAGGATAGGTCAGGCCCGGGGGCGAATCAGCGGGGCGCGTACCCGGCCGGGAACGCCGAGCCGGTCGGGTCGCCGCCGGCCGGGCCGTCCGCCGACGGGTCGTCCAGCCGCGGGCCGCCGATGGCCCGGCCGGCCCACGACTCGAGCCGCCACCCGGACGTCGTACCGGAGACGACGATCATCCCGGTGTTGTGCAGCGGCTGGAACCGCTCGAGCAGATCGACCCGCACCGCCGCGTCGGCCCCGCGCGCGGTCGCCCAGGTGCGCAGCACCGCCCCGTGGGCGAACAGCACCGCCGTGCCCTGGTCGTCCACCTGCCCGGCCACCTCGTCGACGACGGCGTCGAAGCGGCCCAGCACCTCGGCACCGGAGGGACCGCCCGGCATCGCCAGGTCCAGGTTCCCGGCCATCCACTCGCGCACCGTGGTGAGGTAGGTGCGCACCGCGTCCTGGTCGCCGCGCATCTCCAGGTCGCCGGCCGGCACCTCGCACAGCCCGTCCCGGATCAGCACGTCCAGACCCCGGACGGCGGCCAGCGGCGCCGCGGTGAGTTGGGCCCGGGGCTGGGTGGACGCCGCGATGAGATCGATCCGTTCGCCGGTCAGGGTCGCCGGCAACGCCGCCGCCTGCTCCACCCCCAGGTCGGTGAGCCCCGGCCCGGGAGGCGCGGTGTCGAGCAGGCCGAGCACGTTGGACGGCGTCTGACCGTGCCGGATGAGCAGCAGTCGCACGACTATCCGCCCGCCTGCCAGCGCCGGACCCGGTCGGCGGCGTCGGCGTAGGCGATCGGGGTGGCGAACTCGGCGGTCACGTCGTTGACGCCGGCCGCCCGCGGGTAGGAGCCCAGCCAGCGGAGCAGTGCCCGCCGGCGGATCAGCGCGCCCACCACGTCGGCCATGGCCGGGTCGTCCAGGTGCCCGTCGGCGTCGACCAGGAAGTAGTAGACGCCCAGCTTGGAGCGGGTCGGCCGGGACTCCAGCCGGGTCAGGTTGATCCCCCTTGACGCGAACTCGCCCAGCACGGTGAGCAGCGATCCGGGGTGGTTGCCGACGGACAGCACCAGCGACGTGCGGTCGTTGCCGGTCGGCGCGGGCGGCCGGCCGGGCCGGCGCAGCAGCACGAACCGGGTGATCGCGTCGCGGACCTCGCCGACGTCGGCGACCAGGGTGTCCAACCCGTAGCGGGTGCCGGCGACCGCGGCCGCCGCCGCGGCATCCAGCTCGCCCGCCGCGACGGCGGCGGCCGCAGCCGCGTTCGACGCCGTCATCACCGGTTCCGCGGACGGCAGCGTCCGCTCCAGCCAGCCGCGGATCTGGGCGTGCCCGTGCGGGTGCGCGCCGACCGTGCGGATGGCCGGCAACGCAGTGCCGGGCCGGACCAGCAGGTCGAAGGTGACCGGGACGTACGCCTCGGCGGCGATCAGCAGCGGGTCGCCGTGGGTGAGCTCGTCCTGGGTGACCGGAACGGCGCCCTCCACCGAGCTCTCCATGGCCACGCAGGCCGCGTCGGCCCGGCCTCCGCGCACCTCGTCCAGGGCGACCGAGACCGTGCCGACCGGATCGAGCAGGACGCCCCCGGACCCGGCCAGCGAACGGGCGGCCTGCTCGGTGAAGGTGCCCTCGGGTCCGAGATAGCACCAGCGCTGCGCCGAACGTGAGCGGCGCACGTTCGAAACCGTCGCCGAAGGGTCGCCCACGGCCTCACCCTAACCGTGCGGCCGAGGTCAGCTGCCGGAGCCGGTCTCCGGCGCCTGGGCCTGCAGCTGCGCCAGCCGGTCCGGATCCTGCACGCTCATCCAGGCCAGCACGTCCCGGAACGGCACGCACTGCACGTCCGGCTGACCGCACTTCTCCAGCACGAACTTGGTCAGCGCCTCCTCGTAGGCGTTGTTGTTCCACGCGTTGAAGTGGTTGCCCAGCACCAGCGGCGCCCGGTTGCCGTTGAAGGTGGCGTTGAACATGTCGTTGTAGGTCTGGTACACCTGTTCGGAATCAGCCGCCGACTGGTCCGGCGTCACGCCGGTACTGTCCGCCTGTCGCTGCGTGTAGTAGAAGTTGTAGTCCATGGTGATCTGGAACTTGTCGGTCCCGTGGATCGGGAACTCGGCCATGCCGAACTGCCAGATCTTGTACTGCGGGGACTGCGTCGGCCAGGAGATGCCGTGCCTGGTGAACGACGAGTCGTAGGTGATGCCGTGATCCACCAGGGCCGGGAACAACTCTTCGGCCTTGCCCTCCAGGCACGGGGTGCGCTCGCCGCGCACCTCCTGGGTCGGGTCGAAGTCGAGGGTGTCCATCTGCACGCCCGGGTTGTTGGCCTTGACGTTCTGGACCATCGAGTAGAACTGGTCCAGCTCGTTGTCCCAGTCCGCGTGGGTCCAGGTGCCGACGCTCGGTTCGGCCCCGGAGCAGAAGTGCCCATTGAAGTGGGTGCCGATCTCGTTGCCCGAGTTGTAGGCCTCGTTCAGGTCGTCGATCTCGACGGGCAGGTCGGTGGCGCTGTTCCAGCTGATCGACGACTTGCCCGGGCTGTGACCCGGACCCTGATAGATGTTCTTGGTCTCGTCGGAGAGCATGTAGGTGCCGGACAGGAACCCGGTGAAGTGGAACGGCACCTGCTTGGCCACGTCGAACCAGTGCTGCCACTTCTCGTGCCAGCCGACGCCGTCGAAGCTGACGATGATGAATTGCGGCGGCTTCTCGCCCGGCTGCAGCTTGGTCGGCACGAAGCCGGACGGCATGGCCACACCCTCCTGGACGGTGCCGTTGCCCGGCTGGGTGCTCGAGGCGCTCGTCGACGTCGGCGCCGCCGAACTCGACGTCGCGGGATCCGAGGACGTGGTGGCCGCGTTCGACTCCGGGACCGCCGTCACGAAGCTGGTGATCGTCACGTCGTCGGCCGAGTTCGCGCTGCCACAGGCGGTGAGCAGAACGGCCAACACCCCCGTCGCCGCGATCATGGCCTTGTGCCGGCGTGCCAACCGCATGAATCCTCCGTGCCGCTTCTTGTCGTGCCGTTCTCCGATGTGCCGCCGCGTGACGGGCCGTTGTACGACGTCTCACGGGCCGCCCCGTTGCTGGCCACAGTCGGTACCGGTGCCCCGCATCGGGCGCACACGGTTTCTGAGGGTACTGTCCGCGACCCTGCGTGCGGTCGACGTGAAGATCGTTCCGCGCGCCCCGGTGGGCGATCAGCGTCACATCCGCGAACCGGATTGCCCTTCCGGGCCCATGTCGGCGTCCCGCATGTGCAGCCGGACCTGGGCGGCCGGGACTCGTTGTTCGCACCGATGCGCCCGCCGCCGGGTGATCGCCCGCTCTCATCGAATCCCGGCGGGGCGCGGTTAGGCTGCGCGGTCATGACCACCGGCGCTCCCCCGCCGCAGGGCGGCTCACCTGCGAAGATGCCCTCCCCGGACCCCGAGGGATTCCTGACCCCGAGGCCGTACACCCCGCGCTCGATGTGGATCGAGCTGGCCGTCGTCTTCCTGGTCACCCTGGGCACCAGCGGGTTGACGTCGCTGGTCAGCCTCATCGACTCGTTGCTCGCCCCGGTTCCGCTGGCCTCGCAGTCCGTCGCGATCGTGGTGCCGCAGGCCCAGGCGTCGTACCTGGACCTGATCAAGCAGTTGCTGTCCATCGTGCGCGGTCTGGCCTGGGGCGGGCTGGGGCTCTACCTGCTGTGGCGCAGCGGGGTGAACCTGCGGACGCGGCTCGGCCTGGACGGGCGGCGACCGTGGTCGGACCTGGGCACCGGGGTCGTGCTCACCGCCGTCATCGGCATCCCCGGCATCGCGCTGTACCTGAGCGCGGTCGCCCTGGGCATCAACCTGACCGTCGCGCCGTCAACGCTGAACGACGTCTGGTGGCGGCTGCCGGTGCTGGTCCTGGCCGCCATCGAGAACGGCTTCCTGGAAGAGGTTCTCGTCGTCGGGTACCTGGTCACCCGGCTGGAGCAACTGCGGCTGCCGGGCTGGTCGGTGATCGCGATCTCGGCCGTGCTGCGCGGGTCGTATCACCTGTACCAGGGGTTCGGCGGGTTCCTGGGCAATGCCGTGATGGGCGTGGTCTTCGCCTGGTGGTTCCGTCGCACCCGCCGGTTGTGGCCGCTGGTCATCGCCCACTCGTTGCTGGACATCTTCTCGTTCGTCGGATACGCCCTGCTGCACGGCGTGGTGAGCTGGCTGCCGTGACCGGCCGCGGTCCGGTTCGGCGGGGCGGGGCGCCGGCGCCGGCCAGCCGCCGGTGCGCTGATCCAAGTCCCACTTGAAACGAATCAATTCTGCCGAGAATGAGACTTGGATCAGCGCAGCCATCGGAAAGCGCCGACCGAACTCCGGCCCGCTTCAGGACCGCCCGGGTGCTCAGCGCAGCGTGAACTGCCGCCCGAGGATGCCGTCCCGGGCGCGGCGTTCCGCATCGCTCAGCGGCGCGTCCACGGCCAGCGCCTTCTCCAGCCGCTCGGCGAAGGCCAGCGCCGGCGCGTCCCACTCGCTGGGGTGCGCTTCCCGGTCGAGGTCCCACACCGGCACCAGCCGGCCGTGCGCGCGGAACGATCCGACGTACCGCGACCCGTTGCCCAGGTCCAGCTGATCGGCGACGTGCAGCCGGGCCAGAGCGGCCATCAGGGGCGCCTCGTCCTCCGGCCGCACCCACCGCAGGTGGGCCCGCTCGCCGGCGTCCACCCAGTAGGCGCCCGGCAGGTCGGCGACCCGGGCGGTCGGCATGATCGCGGCGTTGGCCCGTTCCAGCGACAGAGCGACCTCGCTGCCGGGCGCCACCTCCTCCTCCAGCCACCAGGAGAAGTCCTCGTAGACCGTGACGACCAGGGGCTCGTCGACCACCAGGTCGCCGTACCGGTTGCCGATGCTGGCCCGGCCGATCACCGGCAGCACCGACGACGGGTCGGCGTCCAACGCCCACTCCAGCGCCGCGGCCAGGTCGCGGGACAGGTCACCGGTGTGCGTCTGCACCTGCATGCCGAGCAGGATCGAGCCGTCCGACCGGGTCAGCGCCGCCGCGGCGCCGGGCAGGACGCTGGCCAGCGTCACCGACGGGACGTGCTCCCGCGGCTCGATCAACGTCAGCGGCGCGCTGGCTGCAGGCAGGAACTCGCGCAGCGCGATCAGTTCGGTCTCCGCCGCCAGACCGGCGAACGGCCGGGTGACGATCAGGTCCGCGGCGTCGGCCGACCCGTGGCACGCCTTGTACCGGCGACCGGATCCGCAGGGACACGGGCGCCGCGGGTTCGGCGCATCGCTGTCGGCAGGCGCATCGGCGGTGGCAACCCCGACGCGGCGGTTCTTCTTCGACACCCGGCCCACGGTAGCCGAACCGCCCCCCGCGACCGCCCGCCGCTCAGCCCCGCGTGGGCGCCGGCTCCCGCACGACCCAGCCGGCCGGAATCGGCGGCCGCCGGCGCAGCAGCCAGGCGAACCGGAGCAGCATCGCCGCGCCCAGCGCCGCGCATACCGCGGCGGCCAGGTCGACCGCGATGTGCAATTCCACGGTGTCGGCGATCGCCTGGAGACTGCCGCCGAGCCCCCGGGCCAGCGCGACCAGCATCAGCCCCGCCGACACCAGCCAGCTGAGCCACCACGCGACGGTGAGCTTGGCGGCCCGGGCCGGCCGGCCGGCCGGCGCGTCCCGGACCGCCAGCATCCGATCGATCTCGGTGACGATCTGCCCGGCCCCGTACAGGTTCCAGCCGGGCACCAGCAGCCGGGCCAGCACCGCCGGGATGGAGCGGGACGGCTCGCGACCCAGCCGCCGGGCGGCGGCCGGATGCGTCCGGGCCAGCGCGACGACGGCGACCACCAGCGCGGCCACGGTCATGGCGACCGCCAGCGCCCCGGCGGCCGCGACGAACACGTCGCTGGTCCGGACCGTCGCGCCGGCCAGCACGTTCGTGCGGCCCTGGAGCATCAGCGAGAACCGCCAGGCCTCCGCCGCCGCCGCGGTCAGCGAGACCAGACCGGACAGCGCCGCCAGGGCCGCGGCCGCGCGCAGGGCACCGGCCGGATCGGATCGTCGCCGGGCCTCCGGGGTAGGCACCTGCTCCTGCCACACCACCGGCGGGAATGACCACCGCGGATGGCCGCCGCGGTAGCCGGGTGGGCCCGCGTACGGCGGCGGTTCGGCCCGCGGCGCCGGCGTGGCCGCACGGGTGCCCGGCGGCGGATGGGCCACCCACCGGTGCAACGAACTGCCGCAGCGCGCGCACCGGTTCCAGCCGTCGGCCTGGCGCATCCCGCAGCGGGCACACACCACGGTGCGGGCAGCGGGCGGGGCGAACGGCGAGGGCGAGCCGACAGTCATTTCGGGTCGAATCCGGTCAGATGACCTCGGGCGCGGCGTCCCCGTCGGCCTCCAGCGGCCGTCCCGACCGAGCCCAGCTGCCCATGCCGCCGGCGACGTTCACCACGTCCCAGCCCTGCTGGTTCAGGTAGGCGGTCGCGCGGGCCGATCGTCCGCCGGACCGGCAGATGACGTAGACCGGACTGCCGTCGGGGATGTCGTCGAGGCGGTCGGCGAGCTGGGTCATCGGCACGTGCACCGCCCCCGGCGCGTGGCCGGCGGCCCACTCGTCGTCCTCCCGGACGTCCAGCAGCACGGCATCGGCGGGGACCTGGTCGACCTTGACCTCGGGAATCGGAGTGCTCACGGGCCCATGATGGCACCGGCGGCACGTGGCCGTGGTCGAGAGTTAACACCGGCGACCCCTCGGCTGCACATCACGCGCGCAGCATGGCCCAGGATCTGTCCGGGTCCGGCGATCGGCCACCCGTCACCAGCAGCAGCTAGGAGCGGCAGCGATGGACAGCTTCGATCTGGTCGTCATCGGCTCGGGTCCGGCCGGACAGAAGGCGGCCATCGCCGCCGCCAAACTCGGCAAACGGGCGGCGGTCGTGGACCGCGGCCACATGATGGGCGGGGTCTGCATCAACACCGGCACCATCCCGTCCAAGACGCTGCGGGAGGCGGTGCTCTACCTGACCGGGCTGAGCCAGCGCGAGCTGTACGGGCAGGCGTACCGGGTCAAGGAGGACATCACCATCGGTGACGTCGCCGCCCGCATCGCCCACGTGGTGAACCGTGAGGTCGACGTGGTGCGCAACCAACTCACCCGGAACCACGTCGCCGTGCTGCCCGGCACCGCCCGCTTCGTCGACCCGCACACCGTCCGGGTCGAGGCGGCCGACGGCACGAGCCGGCTGATCGGCGGGGACAAGATCGTCATCGCGGTCGGCACCAAGCCGGCCCGGCCGTCGTCGGTGGACTTCGACGGGGCGACCATCGTCGACTCGGACCAGATCCTGTCCATCGACAAGGTGCCGGCGTCGATGGTGGTGGTCGGGGCCGGCGTCATCGGCATCGAGTACGCCTCCATGTTCGCCGCCCTCGGCACCAAGGTGACCGTCGTCGAATCGCGGCCGACGATGCTGCCGTTCTGCGACGACGAGGTGATCGAGGCCCTGCGCTACCACCTGCGCAACCTGGCAGTCACCTTCCGGTTCTCCGAGACCGTCCGCGAGGTGCAACGCCATCCGGCCGGCACGCTGACCGTCCTGGAGTCGGGCAAGAAGATCCCGGCCGACACCGTGTTGTACTCGGCCGGCCGGCAGGGCGTCACCGACGAGTTGAACGTGCAGGCGGCCGGGATCAACGCCTCGAACCGGGGCAAGGTCGAGGTCAACGAGAACTTCCAGACCGAGGTCGAGCACATCTACGCGGTCGGCGACGTCATCGGGTTCCCGGCGCTCGCCGCCACCGCGATGGAGCAGGGCCGACGGGCCGCCTATCACGCGTTCGACGAACCGGTCGGCAAGCTGGGCGACCTGCAGCCGATCGGCATCTACTCGATCCCGGAGATCAGCTTCGTCGGCCGCACCGAGGCCCAGCTGACCGCCGAGAAGGTGCCGTTCGAGGTGGGCGTGGCGCGCTACCGGGAACTGGCCCGGGGCGCGATCCTGGGCGACTCCTACGGGATGCTGAAGATCCTGGTGCACGCCGAGTCCCGGGAGCTGGTGGGCGTGCACGTGTTCGGCACCAACGCCACCGAACTGGTGCACATCGGTCAGACCGTGATGGGGTGCGGCGGGACCGTGGACTACCTGGTCGACGCGGTCTTCAACTACCCGACGCTGGCCGAGTCGTACCAGGTGGCCGCCCTGGACGCGGTGAACAAGATGCGGGCCATCGCCAAGGTCACCCGGACCGGTGGGCTCCGGCCGCTGCCCGAATAGCCCGCGTCGGGTCCGCACCCCGGTAGGGTCGGCCCGGTCCGGGTCGAGCGGGCGAGAGGTGGGCGGTGTCGGAGTTCCGGGTGCTGATGGTGTGCACCGCCAACCACTGCCGGTCGCCGATGGCCCAGCAGCTGCTGCGGCAGGCCGCGTCCGCCCGCTTCGGTGACGGCGCCTGGTCGGTCGGCTCGGCCGGCACGAACATTCCCGGTCCCTGGCCGCTGCACCCGTACGCCGCGGCGGCGCTCGCCGACCGCCTCCCCGCGGTGGCACCGCACACCTCGCAGCAGCTGTCCGCCCGTGGCATCGCCGATGCCGACCTGATCCTGACCGCGTCCCGGCGGCAGCGCGGGATCGTGGTCCGAGAGGTTCCCGGGGCGGTCGGCCGGACGTTCACCATCCGGCAGTTCGCCCGGCTGTGCGACGCCGTCGCCTCGTTGCCCGACGACCTGCTCGGGGCGGACGCGGGCGAGGCCGGGCGCCGGCTGGTGGTCGAGGCCAAGCTGGCCCGCTCGTCGTTGCAGCCGGTGCCGGGCGAGGAGGAGGATCTGCCCGACCCGATGGGCGGATCGTTGGCCGACTTCCAGCTCTGCGCCGACCGGTTACAGGACGCGATCGAGCGGATCCTGCGGCCGCTGCCGGGCGGCTGACCCGCTGCCGGTTACTTGACCAGCCGGGACAGCCGGCGGTCGGCGAGCTTCTTGCCGCCGGTCTGGCAGGTCGGGCAGTACTGGAACGACCGGTCGGCGAACGACACCTCGGCGACCACGTCGCCGCAGACCGGGCAGGGCAGGCCGGTCCGGGCGTGCACCCGCAGCCCGGTGCGCTTCTCCCCCTTGAGCCGGGCGGCCTCGCCACCGACCGAACGCAGCACCGCGTCGGTCAGCACGGTCGCCATCGCATCGTGCAGCCGGTCGAGTTCGTCCGGGCCGAGCTTGCCGGCGGTCGCGAACGGGGACAGCCGTGCGGTGTGCAGGATCTCGTCGGAGTAGGCGTTGCCGATCCCGGCGATGATCCGCTGGTCGGTGATGACGTTCTTGATCCGACCCGACTGGCCGGCGAGCACCTTCTCCAGCGCGGCGCGGTCCAGGTCCAGCGCGTCCGGGCCGAGCCGGGCGACGCCCGGGACCTGGGCCGGATCCGTCACCACGGCCGCGGTCACCGACTTCTTGGTGCCCGCCTCGGTGACGTCGAAGCCGCCCCCGCCGCCGAGCACGACCCGCAGCGAGATCGGCCCGCCCATCTTCGGCGGTCGCGGGGAGATGGCGTCCGACCAGCGCAGCCAGCCGGCGCGGGCCAGATGCAGCAGCAGGTGCAACTCGGCCGGGGAGCCCGGTGGCGACGTCGGTCCCGGCGCCGTGCTCAGGTCGAGGAACTTGCCGTGCCGGCCCGCGCCGGTCACGGTGCGTCCGACCAGGGCGGACGCCGGCGGGTCGTAGGTGGTGAGCACGTTCAGCGAGGCCACGTTCACCGCCACGATGACCTGGCCGGCCGCGTGGTCGGTCAGGAACGCGGCCAGCGCGGTGACCTCGGGCAGCTCGGGCATGCGCCCCAGTCTGCCGGACGGCACCGGTCAGGGCCGGGTCGCCGGCACCCGCCCCCGGTGGCTCAGGAAGAACCGCATCATCTCCACCGACGCGTCCGGCCCGGCCGGATCGGTGTAGCTGCCGGCCGGCTGCCCGCCGAACCAGGCATGCCCGCCGCCGTCCACCAGCCACAGCTCGACGGTGGAGCGGCCGCCCTCGTCCCGGTACACCGTCCGGGTGTACCCGCGGCTTTCGGCCCGCGGTTCCACGGTGTCGTTCGTCCCGGCGTCGTTCGTCCCGGCGTCGTTCGTCCCGGCGTCGTTCGTGCCATCGGCACCGGTGACCGCCCGCACCAGTTGTTCGGCGTTGACCGCCGCCACCGTCGCGTCCCGGGTGCCGTGGAAGACGATCGTCGGCACCGAACCGTGCGGCTCGGGCCGGCCACCGTTCTGCATCACGCCCAGGGCCGAGCCCACGTCGGAGGCGGCCCGGTAGCCGACCCCTGAGTGCACGCCGGCGGCGGCGAACAGGTCCGGATAGGTCGCGGCCATCACCGCGGACATGGCGCCGCCGGCGGACAGCCCGGCCACGAACACCGCACCGGCGTCGATCGGCAGCTCCGCCTTGACCTCCGCGACGATGCCCGCGATGATCGCCGGCTCCCCCGCCCCGGCCTGCTGGTCCTCGGTCCGGAACCAGTTCCAGTAGCCGCCCGGGTTCGCCTCCCGGGACTGCTCCGGGTACACGACCACGAACGAGTAGTGGTCGGCCAGGCAGTTCATGTCCGTGCCGGCCGCGAAGTCGGCGGCATTCTGCGTGCCGCCGTGCAGCATCACCAGCAGCGGAACCGGCCCGCCGGTCAGGTCCGGGGGCACGTACAGCGCGTAGTTCCGCGCCCCGTCGATCCCGACGAACCGTCGCCGTTGCGGCTCGCCCCGCGCCACCCCGCGGGTGGCCGGCGGTTCGACCGGGACGGGAGCGGCCGGGGCCGGCGTCACCGGAGCCGGAGCGGGAGCCGCCCCGGCGGCATCCGGCTCGTCACGGCGTAGGCGGGCGAGCGTCATGAGGCGTCGGAACCTTTCTGTCAGCCTGTTGGCCACCGCTGGGTTCCCCTCGGTCGGACGGTCAATCGCTTCTCGATCGCGTTCGGACGATCCTGCTCACCCTCGCACGCCCGGCTCCCGGGACACGCCGGACCCGTCGGCCCCCGTCCTGTGAGGTGCGCGGCACGCCGGCGTGTCGCAAACTGCTCCGCATGACCAGTGTCGTCACCGTCGGTGTTGTCCGTTGACCGCCCGCATCGCGCTGCGGCGCCAACCCAAGGTCGCCGTCATCGGGTCCGGGTCCTGGGGTACCAGCGTCGCCTCGATCGTGGCTCGCCACTCGCCGACGGTGGCCTGGGGCCGGGACCCGGCGGTCGCCGAGGAGATCAACACCCGGCACACCAACGAGCAGTACCTGCCCGGGTACGAGCTGGCGGACGGTCTGCGGGCGACCACCGACCTGCAGGAGGCGGTGGAACCGGCCGACATCGTGATCATGGGGGTGCCGTCGCACGGCTTCCGCGGCGTGCTGGACGACCTGGCGCCGCACCTGCGGCCGTGGGCGCCGGTGGTCAGCCTGGTCAAGGGCCTGGAGCAGGGCACCCACAAGCGGATGACGGAGATCATCGACGAGGTGCTGCCCGGTCATCCGGCCGGGATCCTGGCCGGACCGAACATCGCCCGGGAGGTCGCGGCCGGGTACGCCGCCGCCGCGGTGATCGCCATGCCGGACCCGCACCTGGCCGCCCAGCTCGGCGAGTTGTTCCGGACCAAGTACTTCCGCATCTACTCGTCGTCCGACGTGACCGGGGTGGAGATCGCCGGGTCGCTGAAGAACGTGTTCGCGATCGCGGTCGGGATGGGCGACGGGGTCGGCAGCGGCGACAACACGCGGGCGATGGTGATCACCCGGTCGCTGCGCGAGCTGACCAAGCTGGGCACCGCCGTCGGCGGCCAGGCCGAGACGTTCGCCGGGCTGGCCGGGATGGGCGACCTGGTGGTCACCTGCACCAGCAAGTTCAGCCGGAACCGGCACGTGGGCGAGCAGATCGGCAAGGGTATCCCGGTCCCGGAGATCCTGGCCGGGATGAAGCAGGTGGCCGAGGGGGTCAAGACGGCCTCGGTGGTGATGGAACTGGCCGATCAGTACGGGGTGGACATGCCGATCGCCCGTGAGGTCGACGCGGTGGTCAATCACGGGTCGACCCCGGAGAAGGCCTACCGGGGCCTGCTGAACGAGGCGCCGGGCCACGAGGTGCACGGCGAGGGCTGGTAGCCCGCAGCGCCCGGGTCGGCCGCGGGGTCGGCCGGCGGGGGTCAGCCGCGGGCGAACCCGATCTGCAGATCGTCCAGGTAGTCGGCGGCGAACCCGGCCTGCGAGTAGGCCAGGTAGAAGTTCCACATCCGGACGAACGTCTCGTCGAACCCGAGGGCGATCACGTCGGGCAGCCGGTCGTTGAACGAGTGCCGCCACTGCTCCAGCGTCGGCACGTAGGAGTGGCCGAGCCGGCGGGTCTCCTGGATGCGCAGCCGGGTGTGCCCGGTGACCACCTGGTCGATGGCCGTCATCGACGGCAACGCGCCGCCGGGGAAGACGTACTTGTGCACCCAGGTGTAGCCGTTGCGGGTGGCCAGCAGCCGTTCGTGGGCCATGGTGATCGCCTGCAGGCCGAGCCGGCCGCCGTCGGCGAGCATCCGGTCGATCGCCCCGAAGTAGTCGGGCCAGTAGCGTTCGCCGACCGCCTCGATCATCTCGACGCTGACCACGGCGTCGTAGCTGCCGTCCTCCCGGGCGGCGTGCTGCCGGTAGTCCTCCAGCAGCACGTCGATCCGGTGGGACAGGCCGGCCTCGGCGATCCGGCGCAGCGCCAGCTCCCGCTGCGCCTCGGACAGGGTCAGCGTGGTGACGTGCACGTCCCGGGTGCGGGCCGCCCGGATGGCCAGCGCGCCCCAGCCCGAGCCGATCTCCAGCACCCGCATGCCCGGGCGGACCCGGGCCAGATCGAGGATGGCGTCGATCTTGCGCAGCTGCGCCGTGGCCAGGTCGTCGCCGGGCTCGAACCAGGCGGCGGAGTAGGTCAGGCTCGGGTCCAGGAACAGTTCGAACAGGTCGTTGGACAGGTCGTAGTGCCGGTGGATGTTCTCCCGGGCACCGGTCGGGGTGTTCTCCTCGGCGGTCGGCAGCCGGTGCTGCCAGATCCGCCGGAGCGCCTGCAACGGCCGCGGCACCAGCACCGACATCCGGTGCGCCAGCACCTCCAGGACGGCGGCGAGCTCGTCGGTCGCCGCGTTGACCACGTCCGGGTCGGCCGGTTGACCCTGCGCGGACGCCCGCCAGCCGCCCGCGGTCATGTCGCCGGTCATCCAGGCCTCGCCGAATCCGATGAGCCCGTCGGCGCCCAGCCGGGCGAAGAAGCGGTCCGGCCGGATCAGTTGCAGGGTCGGACCGCCCGCGCCCCAGCGGGTGCCGTCGGGGAAGAGCAGCGTCATCGGCAGGCCGCGGACGGCCGCACGGGCCAGCCGGCGGGCGATGGCCGCGTGCACCGGCACTCGCGGCACCTCGAAGAGCCCCGGCCAGACCCCGGCCGCCGGCCACGGGGTGGGGTGTCGGCGAGTGGGGGTGAGCAGAGTCATCGGTCCGCGAATCCCTTCTGTCGGCGGCCGGCCGCACTCCGGCCGCGTCACCCCTGATTCGGCCCCGCCGGGCGAACGGATGGTTCCCCGACGGATCGTCGGTCATTCTCACCGATCGATGCGGCCGCAAACGGCACCGGCCCGGTCGCGATCGCCGGTATCCGTCGATGGATACCGGGCGTGCGGCCGGGCCGGATGCAGCACCGCGAGTGGTGAACCTCCGAGGGCCGGGCGGGGGCGGAATGGCCGGCGCTACAGCCCCAGCGACGACTGCACCGACTTGACCTCGGCGGCGGACGCCTTGAGCAGCTCGATCTCGCGGTCGGACAACGGCACGTCGAGCATGCCGGCCACGCCGGACTTGTTGACCAGGGACGGCAGGGACAGGCACACGTCGGTGATCCCGTGGAACCCGTCGAGCAGCGACGACACCGGCAGGACCCCGTTCTCGTCGCGCACAATGGCCTCGATCACCCGGGTGCCGGCCAGGCCCACCGCGTAGTTGGTGGCGCCCTTGCCCAGGATGATCGAGTAGGCCGCGTTGACCACGTCGTGGGCGATCTCGGGCTCCTCCTCCTCGCTCAGTGTCGCTCCGTCCGGACCGACGAAGTCGAGCACGGGCACCGTGCCGATGCTCGCGCTGCTCCACAACGGGAACTCCGAGTCGCCGTGTTCGCCGGCGATGAACGCGTGCACACTCTGCGAGGCGACGCTCAGCTTGCGTGCGATGACCTGCCGCAGGCGGGCGGAGTCAAGCACCGTGCCACTGCCGAGCACCCGGTTCTTGGGCAGGCCGGAGAATTTCAGCCCCGCGTAGGTCAGCACGTCGACCGGGTTGGTGACCATCACGATGACCGCGTCCGGGGCGACGTCCAGCAGCTGCGGGATCAACGAACGGCAGATGTCCACGTTGATCCCGGCCAGTTCGAGCCGGGTCTGCCCCGGCTTCTGCTTGGCCCCGGCGGTGATCGCGATGACGTCGGCGTTCTCGCACACGGCGACGTCGTCGGAACCGTCGACGTCGGCCGGCGGGCAGAACTGCAGGCCGTGCCGCAGGTCCAGGACCTCGGCCTCGACCTTGGCCTTGGCCATGTCGTAGAGCACCACGTCGTGGGCGACACCGCGGATGAGCGTGGCGTAGGCGAGGGTCGCGCCGACCGAGCCCGCGCCGACGATCGCGACCTTGTTCCGGCGAAGGGAGATGTCTGTCATGCAGAAACCGTATCGACGTCCACACGAGTCGGCAGGGTCGAACCGCACCCGGGGGCCGGACGCCGGAACCGGCCGGACCTTGGCCCGGTGCGGCCAGGACTCTGCGGCCCTGGCGATCGGGTGAGCAAATGGGGTACCGTCGAAGGTCACGGTGGGTAATGGCCGCCGTGCACGTTCGAGCCACTCGGCGGCAGATTTCAGTCTTTCAGGAAGCAAACTACCATTTCGGGCACCACAATCCGCAGGCTAAACGCTCACACGCGTCATTCTCGGCGTCAGACGGGGCAAACTTAACGCACTCCCATTACTATCGGAACGTGAGCATCGCAGCCATCGACGTCGGCCATGTAGCTGGGTTTTCCGCACCCTTGGCCGGTCTGACCGCTACTCATGGTCGCTACGTCGCGGCCGGCGCGTGTTGCGAGTGCATCGTGACGACGCCCGAATCCGATCCAGATCTATGGGACGCCTACCTGGACGGCGCATTGCGCAGCTATCACAAGTTCGGCGTCGAAAAGGTTCTCGAATACGAATCGGTGCGCACCGGCCTGACCACCACGATGTTCGTGGCGATCCTGGATCTGCGCGACCGGGTGGTCGGCGGCGTGCGGGCGCAGGGCCCCTACCGGTCGGCCGACCAGGCGCACGCGCTGGTCGAATGGAACGGTGCCCCGGGCAGCCGGGAACTCCGCGACGGCATCGCCGAGCGCATCGCCGCCGGCGGGATGGTCGAGATGAAGACCGGCTGGGTCGACGACGAGATCGAGGAGCGACACACGCTGGCGTCGGTGGTGGCCCGCACCCCGATGCACGCGATGGCGCTGACCGGCGCGCAGTACGCGCTGTGCACTGTTGCCGACCACGCCGTCCGGCGGTGGTGCTCGACCGGCGCCCGGGTCAGCGAATCGGTGCCGGCCGTGGCATATCCGGACGAGAGATATCGGACCGTTCCCATTTGGTGGTCCCGATCGACCTTCCGTGAACACATGGACCCGCGCCACGCCCCACTGCTGCGCGACGAATGGTCCGAGATCACCCGATCGTCGGCCCGCCATTCGGAAATTCTTCGACCGGCCGCATGACATCATGACCCGGTGGCAGACACCGACCCCTGGTCGCACACCGCGCGCGTCCTCGGGGACGACGATCTGGACCTGGTCGAGCAACTGCGCAGCGACCCCGCGGTCGCGGTCATCGATCGGAGTTCGCGCCTGCGGCAGGAACTGGGCCGCCTGCACCCGACACCGGCCGACGACGAACTGACCGAGCCGCTGCGCTGGGTGCACTACCCGTGGCGGAACGCGCTGGTCCGCATGCTCGGGCCGCGCGGGTTCCGACGCCTGCGGCTGGACCGCAACCGGTTGAAGATCAAGCAATCCGAGCAGGAGCGGCTGGGTCGGTTGCGGATCGGGGTCGTCGGCCTGAGCACCGGCCACCCGATCGCCCTGGCATTGGCCGCCGAGGGGCTGTGCGCGCACCTGCGGCTGGCCGAATTCGATTCTCTCGACCTGTCGAACCTCAATCGAGTCCCCGGTTCGCTCCTGGATATCGGGGAGAACAAGGCGATCATCGCCGCCCGCCGACTGGCCGAATTGGATCCCTATCTGGATGTCGCCGTCTATCCCGACGGGCTCACCGAAAAGAATGTCGATGAATTCGCCCAGGGCCTGGATCTCATCGTCGAGCAATGCGATTCGTTCGACATGAAGATCACCGTCCGACTGGTTGCCCGTTCGCGGCGAATTCCGGTGCTGATGGAAACGAACGACCGCGGCCTGCTGGACGTCGAGCGATTCGACCTGGAACCCGACCGACCGCTGTTCCACGGTCTGTTGGGCGACGCCGATCCCGCCGCTCTTCGGCACCTGTCGGTGGCCGACAAGGCTCCCTACCTGCTCGGCATCCTCGGCGCCGACCAGATCTCGCCCGGGGCGGGAGCCGCGCTGTTCGAGGTCGGTCACACGGTATCGAACTGGCCGCAGTTGGCCGGCGAGACGTTTCTCGGCGCGGCCTGCGTCGCCGCGGCGGTCCGCCGATTCGGCTTGGGGCATACGCTCCCGTCCGGCCGGCAGCGGGTCGACCTCGACGACGCGCTGGACCGGTTGACCGAGCCGGTCCCCGGTGACGCGCGGGCGCTGTCGATCGGCGCGGTGGACGTCGTCGACCTCACCACTCACGTCCCGACGGACCCGATCGAGGCGACGATCCATGCCGCCCGGCTCGCCCCGTCCGGCGGCAACAGCCAACCGTGGACGATCCAATCCGGCGACGCGACCGTCCGCATCACCCTGGCCCGGGCCCGCACCTCGACGATGGACCTCGATTTCCGGGCCAGCCTCGTCGCCATCGGCGCGGCCGCCTTCAACGCCCGGGTCGCGGCCGCCCGGCACGGGCTGTTGGGGCCGACCAGACTGGTGGTCGACGAACCCGACCCGGCCGTCGAACTGACGCTCGCCCCCGGGACCGACCCGGCCCTCGCCCGGCAGTACCCCGCGATGATCCGCCGCATGTCGAACCGCGGCGAGGGGGTTCGGGAGCCGCTCGGCCCGGCGTTGCGCTCCGAGTTGGCCCGGGCGGCCGCCGACGAGGGCGGCCGGCTGTGGTTGATCGAGGACGAACGGGGCCTTCGCGAACTCGCCGACGTGCTGGCCGAATCGGATCGAATCCGTTACCTCACACCGCATCTGCACCGGGAGATGTTCGCCGAGCTCAGCTGGCCGGGCCGGGATCGGCTGGACGTCGGCATCGACGTCCGGACGCTCGGGCTCGCTCCCAAGGACATGTCCGCGGTGATGCTGCTGCGCCGCGCCGACGTGCTCGACCGGCTCACGCCGGAACCGGACCTGGGCACCGCGCTCGGTGACATGACCCGGGATCGCGTCCGGTCGGCCTCCGCGCTGGCCGTCGTCACCGTTTCCGGCACGTCGCCGCTGGATTACGTCCGGGGCGGGGGCGCGGTCGAGCGGGTCTGGGTGACCGCGAGCGCGGCCGGGCTGGGCGTCTACCCGGTGTCGCCGGTCTTCCTGTTCGCGACGTCCGGTGACCAGTTCGACCGGCTGGCGCCGCAGCACGCCACCCGGTTGGGCCAGCTACAACGACGAATGGGTGCGATCATTGGGCTCGGTACGAATGACCGGCCGGCGCTGCTGCTGCGATTGAGTCACCAACCCGGTCCGGCTATTCGAAGCGGACGATTGCCGTTGTCGGAGATCGTGGTTTCATCGGGAAAGCCGGACCATCGGGGCTGAGCGAGGACGGGGGCGGGCGGTGGGATCGAAGCTCACGCTCGAGGAACTCGTCACCCAGGCTGCCACCGACCTGATGGGTGTCACCGCGCTCACCCTGCACGGGGCGACCGAACGGCTGCTGCAGAAACTTGTCGACTTCTTCGGCGTCGACAACAGCTTCCTGCGGCGCAACGACCACGACATCCACGCCACCGTCCTGGTCGCGGAATGGCCGCCGCGGTTCGACGTGCCGGACCCCGACCCGATCGGCACCGTGTACTTCAAGGATGCCGACCCGATCTTCGCCGCGTGCGAGAACCTGAGCACGGTCTTCATCCAGCGCCCGGGGGTTCCCGGCGACATCCCTCGCGACGACGCCGAGTACCAGGAACGGGTGCGCCAGGCCAGTGGGGTCGAGGGGGGGATCTCGCTCGCCACGGTGCCGCTGCTCAGCGCGGCCGGCACCATGGGGGTCCTCGGGTTCGTCAAGTACGGCGACCGCGAATGGACCGAAGCGGAGATCAACGCGCTGCGGGCGGTGGCCGGCCTGCTCGCCCAGCTGCAGGCGCGGGTCGACGCCGAGGAACGGCTGCGCTACCTGGCCTACCACGACCAGCTCACCGATCTGATGAACCGGCGGTCGCTGATCGACCATCTGGACGAACGCCTGCAGCCCGGCCGGCCCGGACCGGTGTGCCTGATCTTCATGGACGTGGACCGGCTCAAGGCGCTGAACAGCTTCTTCGGGCACGCCACGGGCGACCAGTTCCTGCAGATCCTGGCCCAGCGGCTGCGGGACCGCATCGATCCGGCGCATCTGCTGGCCCGGCTCGGCGGCGACGAGTTCGTCCTGGTGATGAGCGGTTCGGTGACCGAGGCGCGGGCCCGGGCCAAGGCCGAGAAGCTCCGCGCGGTGGCGAACGAGCCGATCCTGGTCGGCGGTGAGGAGGTCAGCCGGGCGGTCAGCATCGGGGTGGCGCTGGGCCTGCCGGGCGACACCACCGCATCCGAGCTGATGGACCAGGCCGACCAGGCGATGTTGGAGGCCAAGAGTCGCGGCGGCAACGAGATCGGCATCTTCTCGGCGCAGATGCGCCGGGCCAACGAGATCCGGACCGACATCGAACTGCATATCGGCACGGCGATCCGGCACGGGTCGCTGGTGCTGCACTACCAGCCCGAGGTCGACCTGCGGGACGGCCGGGTGCTCGGCGTCGAGGCCCTCGTCCGCTGGCCGCACCCGACCCTGGGCCTGCTGCAACCGAACGCCTTCATCGACGTCGTCGAGGCCACCAATCTGGCCGGTGAGCTCGGCCGCTGGGTACTGGCTCAGGCCTGCCGGCAGTTGCGGCTCTGGCAGCACAGCTTCCCGGACCTGCGGCTGGGCATGAGCGTGAACATCTCGCCGGCCCAGCTGATCACTCTGGACTTCGTGCCGACCGTCTCCAAGATCCTGTCCGATCATCAGCTGGACGGCCACCGGCTCACCCTGGAGATCACCGAGCAGGCCCTGGTCCGGGACACCGATCAGGCGATGGCCACGCTGCGCGGGTTGCAGCGGATCGGCGTCCGGATCGCCATCGACGACTTCGGCACCGGCTACAGCTCGTTCGCCCAACTCAAGTCCCTGCCGGTGGACATCCTCAAGATCGACCGGGGCTTCATCCGTGACCTGGGGTCCGATTCCGACGACCTGGCCATCGTCCGCTCGATCATCGGACTGGCCCGCTCCCTGGGCCTGCAGCTGGTGGCCGAGGGGGTGGAGACCGAGATCGCCGCGGCGACCCTGATCGACCTCGGGTGCACGCGGGCCCAGGGGTTCCTGTTCGCGGGACCGCGGGCCGCCGCCGACCTCCAGACGATGCTGGCGACGGGGATCTGCCCGCCGCTGCTGGATCTGGACAGCGGGGACACCCAGGAGGCGCCGGTCATCCCGCTGATCCGCCCGGTGGCCGGGTACGACGGCCCGGTGCCGCCGACCCGGGCCCGCCGGTTCCGCCCGCAGGCGAAGTAGCCGCCCGCGCCGGCCAGGGCGTCAGCGCTGGTGCGGGTAGCCGACGGCGGTCGCCGCGACGAACGTCTCCTTGATCGAGCGGGGCGAGGTCCAGCGCGCCAGATTCGCCGCCGAACCGGCCTTGTCGTTGGTGCCCGACGCCCGCGCGCCGCCGAACGGCTGCTGGCCGACGACCGCGCCGGTCGGCTTGTCGTTGATGTAGAAGTTGCCGGCGGTGTACCGCAGGGCCTGGCCCGCCCGCTGCACCGCCGCCCGGTCCCGGGCGATGATCGATCCGGTCAGCCCGTACGGCGTCGACCGATCGACCTCGGCGAGCACTGCGTCGAACTCGTCGTCCGGGTAGACGTGCAGCGACAGGATCGGCCCGAAGTACTCGGTGCAGAAGATGTCGTCCCGCGGATCGGTGCCCAGCAGCAGGGTCGGCCGGACGAAGTAGCCCTGGGCGTCGTCGTAGCTGCCGCCGGCCAGCACGGTGATCGAGTCGGTGACCCGCGCCCGGTCGATGGCCGAGGACAGCCGGCCGAAGGAACGGTCGTCGATCACCGCGCTGGTGAAATTGCGCAGATCCTCCACCGAGCCGACGGTCAGCGCTTCCGTCTCGCCGACCAGGTCGTCCTTCAGCCCGGGCCACAGCGAGGCCGGCAGGTAGGCACGGGACGCCGCCGAGCACTTCTGTCCGGAGTACTCGAAGGCGCCCCGCACCAGCGCGGTGCGCAGCACGTCGACGTCGGCGGACGCGTGGGCGACCACGAAATCCTTGCCGCCGGTCTCGCCGACCAGCCGGGGGTAGCCGCGGTAGCCGCCGATGTTCGCGCCGACCGCCGACCACAGCTGCTGGAACACCCGGGTCGAGCCGGTGAAATGGATGCCGGCCAACTCGGGATTGGCCAGCACCACCTCGGAGATCTCCGGCCCGGTGCCCGGCAGCATGTTGATCACGCCGGCCGGCAGGCCCGCCTCGATCAGCAGCTGCATGGTCAACGAGGCGGCCAGCTGCTGGGTGGTCGACGGCTTCCACACCACGACGTTGCCCATCAGGGCGGGCGCGGTCGGCAGGTTGCCGGCGATCGCGGTGAAGTTGAACGGGGTGACCGCATAGACGAAGCCCTCCAACGGCCGGTGATCGGTGCGGTTCCAGATCCCCCTGGCGTTCGCGATCGGCTGCTCGGCCAGGATCTGCCGGGCGAAATGGACGTTGAACCGCCAGAAGTCGGCCAGCTCGCAGGCCGAGTCGATCTCCGCCTGGTAGGCCGTCTTGGCCTGCCCGAGCATCGTCGCGGCGTTGATCCGGGCCCGCCACGGCCCGGCCAGCAGGTCGGCGGCGCGCAGCAGGATCGCCGCCCGGGCGTCGAAGTCCATCGCCCGCCAGTCCGCGGCGGCAGCGAGCGCGGCGGCGATCGCCGCTCGCGCGTCGGACTGGTCGGCGTGCGCGGAGGTGGCCAGCACCCGGCCGTGGTCGAACGGCGCGACCACCGAGAACGGCGACCCGGACGGATCCTGTTCCACCCCGCCGATCACCGCGCCCAGCTCGCGCGGACCGGTGAAGGTGGCCAGCGCCTCCACCAGCGCGGCCCGCTCGGGCGAACCCGGGGCGTAGTCCAGGACCGGCTCGTTGACCGGGAGGGGCGGGTGCGTGACGGCATCCATGACAGGTCCTTTCCGGACGGCCCCTGACGAAGGTCGCGGGTCGTCCCGGGCGTCAGCCCTTGGTGGCCAGGGAGCGGAGGAAGAACAGCAGGTTGGCCGGGCGTTCGGCCAGCCGCCGGGTGAAGTAGCCGTACCAGTCCGAGCCGTAGGGCACGTAGACCCGCACCGTCTTGCCGGCCGCGACCAGCCGCTTCTGCTCGTCGGGTCGGATCCCGTAGAGCATCTGGTGTTCCCAGCGGTCGGGGGTGCGGCCGGCGTCGGCGGCCAGCTTGTCGGCGATCGCCACCATCCGCGGGTCGTGCGAGGCGATCATCGGGTAGCCCTTGCCGTGCATCAGGAACTTCATCGCCCGCACGTAGGCCAGGTCGATCTGCTCCGGATCGGTGTAGGCGACCTCGGCCGGCTCGTTGTAAGCGCCCTTGACCAGCCGCACCCGGGACCCCGGGCCGGTCAGCTCGGCCAGATCCCGCGGGGTGCGCAGCAGCATCGCCTGGATGGCGACGCCGACGTCCGGGTGCCGCCGGCGCAGCTCGAACAGCACCTCGAGGGTCTGATCGATGGTGGTGTGGTCCTCGATGTCCAGGTTCACCCGGGCGCCGGCCGCGTAGGCCGCGTCGGTGATCGTCCGGGCGCCGGCCAGCGCGTAGGCGTTGCCGCCGGCCGGCAGGTCCGGCGAGGCGAGCAGGGCCTGACCGACCGCGGAGAGCTTGACCGACAGCTCGGCCCCGGCCACCTGCCCGGCCGCGGTGAGCGCCTCGATCAGCTCGAGATAGGCCGCCACGGTGGCGTCCGCGGTGGCCCGGTCGGTGGTGTCCTCGCCCAGGTGGTCGAGGGTGACCTGCATCCCCGCACCGCGCAGCTCGGAGACCGCGGCGACCGCGTCGGCGCTGGTCTCCCCGGGGATGAACCGGTCGACGACCGACTTGGTGATCGGCGTCGTGGTCAGCGCGTTGCGGACGGCGCCGTTCGCGGACAGGGCCAGGATCGGCTTGCGCAGCAGGAACATGCATCACCCCTTCGCGGCTGCGGCGGGCGGGTCGGTCCGGTGCCCGATGGCCCGCCCGCGCCGGCCGCAGTCACCATCTCAGCACGTGCGGCGACGCCGCGTCACGGCCCGTCCTTCCCGGGCTTCCCGGGCGCTCATCCGCGGTGGCGTCCGGCGGCGTCTCGGCCTTGAATGAGATGCCCGCGCCCACTCCGAAGTTGATCATGGGCTAACGGCCGTTCAGGCCGCCAGAAGGGCCGCTAGGCCATGATCGACTCGAAGGTGAGGGATCCGGATGGAACTGGCAGGAGCGTCCGCCCTGGTGACCGGGGCCGCGTCGGGACTCGGCGCGGCCACCGCGGCCGCGCTCGCCGGGGCCGGTGTGTCGGTGACCGGCATCGACCTGGCCGGCGCCTGGGAGCGCTCGCCCGCCCCGCCGGCCGGGGTGACGGCGGCCGTCGGCGACGTCACCGCGCCGGACGACGTGCAGGCCGCGGTGGACGCCGCCCTGGCCGCCGGTCCGCTGCGGATGGCGGTCAACTGCGCCGGTATCGGCACCGCCGGTCGGGTGCTGGGCCGCTCGGGTCCGCACGACCTCGACCTGTTCCGGCGGGTCGTCGAGGTGAACCTGATCGGCACCTTCAACGTGCTGCGGCTGGCCGCGGCCGCCATGGCCGGGGTCGACCCGGCGGGGTCCGACGGCCAACGCGGCCTGATCGTCAACACCGCATCGGTGGCCGCCTACGAGGGCCAGATCGGGCAGGCCGCCTACGCCGCGTCCAAGGGCGGGGTGGTCGGCCTGACTCTGCCGGCCGCCCGCGACCTGGCCCAGCACGGGATCCGGGTGGTGACGATCGCACCCGGCATCATCGACACACCGATGCTCGCCGGGGTGACCGAGGAGTTCCGGGCGACCCTGTCCGCCGGCGTGCCGCACCCGTCCCGGCTGGGGCGGCCCGACGAGTACGCCGCCCTGGTGCTGGCCATCGCCGGGCTCGACTACCTCAACGGCGAGGTGATCCGGCTGGACGGGGCGTTGCGCATGCAGCCCCGCTGATTCCCCTTCGCCGGCCGGCCGCCCCGGTTCCCGGACACGGAACCTTCGACCGGGCGTCGCGACCGGATGGATCCGCGCCCGCCCGCGGTGCCGCATGGCGGCCTCGCACCGGCCGACTAGGCTGGGCCGGGTCGGCCGGCGGATGCCGGGGCGTGGAGGGAGCAGGCGTGGCGCTGCGTCGCAAGAGCCGCAAGAAGTCGTCGAGCAAGACTGCCAGCTCCCCGGCGACGGACACGTCCGGATCGTCCGTCAAGAAGGCCACCAAGGCCGGCGGGTCCGGCGGTGTGGTGGCCGTGCTCAGCGACCCGAAGGCGCTGCGCCGGATGCTGCTCGCGGCCAAGATCATCGGGCCGGCGGTCGCGGCCGGCGCGCTCCGGGCCTCCACCGGGGTGCGCGGGGTGCTGGACGAGCGACGGGCCCGGCAGCTCGGCGTCCCCATCGACGACGTGGCCGCCTACCGCGGACCGGCCGGCGAGGTGCAGGCGCGGATCGCCGGACTCCGGGTGGCGCTGGCCGACCTGCGGGCCCGCCGGGGCACCGACCCCACCGTCGCCCAGTTCGTCGACCGCACCACCGCCCGCCTCGGCGAACTGTCCGCGGCCGCGTCGGCCACCGCCTCCATGCCGTCGGCGACCCGCCGGTCCGCCCTGCGGGCCGTCTCGGCCGACCTGGACGACGTCGACTCCCAGCTGATGTCGTACCTGGTCGGTCCGCGCGCCGCCTGAACCCTCGATCCCTGGACACCCGATGCCGTTGCCCACGACCACCCGCGTTCTCCCGCGGGCGGGAATCGCCGCCGTCGTGACCCTGCTGGCCATGCTCGGCCTGACCGGAACCGCCCTGGCCCACGCCACCCTGATCGGCAGTGATCCGGCCGATGGTGCGGTCGTCACGACCGCGCCGACCGTGGTCACCCTGACCTTCGACGACGCGCTGGAGGACTTCGAACCGACCGTGGTGGTCACCGGGCCCGACGGCCAGACCTACCAGTCGGGTGCGGCCACGATCGACGGCGCCACCGTCAGCAACGCGGTGAGCCCGCTGACCGCGGCCGGCGCCTACACCATCGCGTACCGGGTGGTCTCCGACGACGGCCACCCCGTCGAAGGTCAGGTGCGCTTCCAGTTCGCCGGGGCGGCCGGCGCCGGTGCGTCGACCCAGCCGCCCGGCAGCACGGTCACGTCGTCCCCGGCCACCACGTCGGCCGCGACCTCCACCTCGTCAGCGGCGCCCAGCGGCGCGCCGACCGTCACCACCGACGCGGGAACGGCCGCGTCGTCGTCGTCGAACGGCTGGGGCGCCTGGCAGTGGGTGGCCCTGGCGCTGTTCGTCATCCTGGCGTTCGGCGCGTCGATGATCGTTCGCCGGCGCATGGCGGCCCGCGCCGGGGGCGGCCCCGACGGGACCTCCCCGGACAGCTGACGAGGGTCAGCGCGGCGCCGCGGCCCCCGGCAACGGTTCGACCCCGGTCAGCTCGGCCGACCGCGACCACAACCAGCCCGCCTCGGCCACGTCGCGCATCGCCGCCGGTGCGGCGTGCGCCGTCGGTGCGCCCCGGACCAGCAGCCGCGGGCCGATCATCGACCCGCCCGGCGTCGACGGCGAGGTCGCCGCGACGATCTCGGATCGGGCGCCGGACGCCGGCGAGCTGCCGAGCAGGGCCGTGGCTCGACGGGCCAGCAGGACGAATCGGCCCGCGCCGTCGTCGGGCCGGTCGACGGCGGTCGCCGCCCAGCCCGGAT
>JBDHZW010000006.1:0-41650 GCA_039812105.1 Nakamurella sp. | reverse complement strand
CGACCGCCGCGAGTTCGCCCGGCTGAATCGTCGACGAAGGGCGCCCGCGACATCGTCGGCGCAGCCCGTTGCGGTCTCGTGTTCGGGTGGCGCTCGGCCTTCAGGTGGCGCACAGTGAGCACACAGCCACCCTGAGCGAGCGAACGGACCGATCGTTCGCGCCCACCCCCGGAGGTGCGGATGTCCCACCATGGTCCCCGGACGCTTGTCACGCTGATCGCCGCGACCGTCGCCCTGCTGCTGGCCCCGGCGATCCCGGGGTACGCCGGCCCTCTCCCGGCGGCCGGCGGCGATCACGGCGGTGGGGGTCACGACCCGGGCGGCGACCTACCGAAGAAGCCGCTGATGACCGGCAGCGGCGGGGCGGTCGCGAGCGTCGACCGCGACGCCAGCCAGGCCGGCATCGACGTGCTGCGCGCGGGCGGGAACGCCGCCGACGCGGCGATCGCCACGGCCGCCGCGCTGGGCGTGACCGAGCCCTACTCGGCGGGCATCGGCGGCGGCGGGTTCCTGGTCTACTACGACGCCAGGCGCCGGCAGGTGTTCACCATCGACGGCCGGGAGACCGCGCCGGCGACCTTCACCGAGCGCACCTTACTGGGCAGCGACGGAAAACCGTTGGCGTTCAACGACGTGGTCAACTCCGGCCTGTCGGTCGGCGTGCCCGGCACCCCGGCGCTGTGGGACACGGCGGCCCGGCGGTTCGGCAGCCGGCCGTTGGGCGAGCTGCTCCGCCCGGCCGAGGAACTCGCCGCGAACGGTTTCGTGGTCGACGCCACCTTCGCGCAGCAGACCACGGACAACGCGACCCGCTTCGGCAAGTTCCCGGAGACCGCCCGGGTGTTCCTGCCCGGCGGGCAGGTTCCGGCCGTCGGGAGTACCTTCCGCAACCCGGATCTGGCCGCCGCCTACCGGACGCTGCGGGACAAGGGCGTCGACGAGCTGTACCGGGGCGCGATGGGGGCCGCGCTGGTGCAGGCCGCCCGGCAACCGGCGACCGCGGACGGCGTGACCGTCTATCCGGGCCAGATCACCACGGGTGACCTGCGGGCGTACCGGGCGCTGACCCCCGAGCCGACCCGTTCCCAGTACCGGGGTCTGGACGTCTACGGGATGCCCGTGCCGTCGTCCGGCGGCATCGCGGTCGGTGAGTCGCTCAACCTCATCGAGGCCTATCAGGGGCGCACCGGTCAACCGCTGTCGCGGGTGGACCAGGTCCAGTATCTGCACCGGTTCGCCGAGGCCGGCGCCACCGCGTTCGCCGACCGCAACCGCTGGGTCGGCGACGTGCCCGGGGTGCCCACTCGGCAGCTGCTCTCCCAGCCCTTCGCGGACGAGCGGGCGTGCCAGCTGTTCGACCCGAAGAAGGCTGCGACGCGGCCGATCCCGTTCGGCGACCCGGACGGCCGCTACTCGACCAGGAACTGCGGAAGGCCGCCGGTGCCGGGGGCCGCGGACACCGAGGAACACGGCACGACGAACCTGACCGTCGCCGACCGGTGGGGCAACGTCGCCGAGTACACGCTGACCATCGAGCAGACCGGCGGCTCCGGGATCACCGTCCCCGGCTACGGTTTCCTGCTGAACAACGAGCTGACCGACTTCAACTTCACTCCGCTCACGGCCGGTGTGCCGGATCCGAACCTTCCCGGGCCGGGCAAGCGCCCGCGGTCGTCGATGAGCCCGACCATCGTGCTCGACCACGGCCGTCCGGTGCTGGCCGTCGGGTCGCCCGGCGGCGCGACGATCATCACCACCGTCACCCAGGTGATGCTCGGCTATCTGGACCGGAACCTGCCGCTGGTGGACGCGATCGCCGCACCGCGGCTGTCCTCGCGCAACGGCACGGCCCAGGCCGAACCGGCGATCTACGACAGCGCGGTGGGGGAGCGGCTGAGGAAGATGGGTCACGACATGGCCAGCACCCCTGAGATCGGCGCGGCCACCGGGATCCGGCTGCTGCGGGACGGGCGGTTCGAGGCCGCCGCCGAGACCACTCGCCGGGGTGGCGGGTCGGCCATGGTGGTGCGTCCGGGCTGATCGGTCGTCGGGGCGGCCGAAGCGCGAGCGACCCGAGAGCGTCGGCTACGCCGCGCTTTCGGCGTGCTCGTCGACGGTGTGCGCATCGGTCAGGGTGAGGGCGCCGATCCCGGCGATGAGCCCCACGGCGACCGCGAGCACGATGAACAGGATCTGCTCGCCGTGGAAGAACGACGCCGTCAGTTCGCTGCTCCACACGCCGTTGGGCAGCACGGCCGTGACGAGCACCGCGATGAGGGTGCCGACGACGGCGGTGCCGACGCTCGTGCCGACCTCCTGCGCGGTGTCGTTCAGGGCGGCGCCCATCGAGGTCCGGTTGTCCGGCATCGCGCCGACCAGCGCCACGGCGCAGATGGTCATGACGGTGCGCAGGCCGATCGTCATGACGACCATGGCGATCGCGATCGCCGCGTAGTTGCGCTCGACGCCCCAGGCCATCGCGGCCAGGCCCGCCGCGAGGAACCCGGCGCCCACGAGGCAGGCGATGCGCTGCCCCGAGCGCCGGACGAGCCACTCGGTCAGCGGCGTGGCGCCGATCATGGTGATGATGATCGGCAGGTTGGCCAGCCCCGCCTCCAGCGGCGTCCAGCCCCAGGCGTACTGGAAGTGCAGGATCAGCGCGAACATCACGCCGGCCATCGCGACCGAGGTGCCGATCTGCGCGATCGCCGCGCCCCGGACGGTGCCCAGGCGGAACAGCGTCAGGTCGAGCATGGGCGAGGGCGCCCGCCGCTCCCGACCGATGAACAGGACGAGCGATGCCACGGCGCCGAGCCCGACGGCGATGGTCCAGGGCGAGGTCCAGCCGTGCTCGACGCCGCTGGTCAGGGTGTAGCAGGCGAGCCCGATGGTCAGGATGCTCAGCGCCGCGCCCGGGACGTCGAGCCGATCGTCCGTGAGACCGTCCGCAGTGTCGGCCGGAACCCCGAAGTGGACCCCGACGCAGGCGACGAGCGCGATCGGCGCATTGATCAACAGCAGCCACTGCCACGGCAGGTGCGCGAGCATCGTGCCGCCCAGCAATGGGCCGAGCACGAATCCCGACATGCCGACGACCATCATCACGGTGATCGCGCGCATCCGCAGCTTCTCGTCGTCGAACAGGCGGAACACGAGCGAGTTGGTGATCGGCGCCATCGCGGCCGCGGCGAGACCGAGGGCGGCGCGCAGCGCGATCAGTTCGCCGGTAGTGCCGACGAGCAGCACGCCGAGGCTGAGCAGGCCGAACAGGCCCAGGCCCACCTGGAGGACCCGGCGGCGGCCGAAGCGATCGGCGATCGAGCCGGCGGTCAGCAGCAGTCCGCCGAAGGTGAGCGAGTAGGCGCCGGTGATCCATTGCAGCGACGTGGTGTCACCGCCGAGATCGCGGCCGATCGTGGGCAGCGCGATGGTCAGCAGCGTGTTGTCGACCATCTCGACGAAGAAGGCCAGGCACAGAGCCGCGAGCGGGATCCATGCGGCCTTGATCGATGGGTAGGTGCGGGACGGGGCGAGGGCCGGGTTGTCCATGGCGGCTCCTTTCGATTGAACGATGTTCGGTTCTCGAACGTCGTTCGATACGATAGAACACTGTTCGATAATCCGCAAGCCGCGCGTCGTCCTGTGGTGGGATGGGGGAATGCCGGTGGAGCGAGGTCGACGGGGCGGTCCGCCCCGAAGGGGTACCCCGCGCACGCCGCGGACGCGGGTGCGCGCCTCGCACTCACTCGAGTCGGTGTTGTCCGAGGCCGTCGCGCTGCTGGACGAGTCCGGCGCGCAGGGGCTGACCATCCGCGCCCTGGCCGCGCGGCTCGGCGGCGGGGTGGCCAGCGTCTACTGGTACGTCTCCAGTCGCGACGAACTCCTGGACCTGGCCGCCGATTCGGTGCTGGCCGGCGTGCTGGAAGCGGTCGCGGACGTCGGGGCGGGCGATCCGATCGACGATCTGCGGATCATCGCCGACGCGATGTTCGGTGCGATCGCCGACCGGCCCTGGCTCGGCGCGTTCGTGTTGCGCGACACCGGGACACAGGTGCACTCGCTGCGCCTGTACGAGAAGATCGGCGAGCAGGTGCTCCGGCTGAACCTGACGCCGCGGCAGCGCTTCCACGCCACCTCGGCCGTCGTCGGGTACGTGATCGGCACGGCCGCCGACATGGGTCAAGAGCCGCCGGAGATCGTCCTCTCGGGGGAGATGAATCGGGAGGAGTACCTGGCCGAGGCGACGGCGCACTGGCGGGCGCTCGATCCGGACGAGTTCCCGTACATCCATCACATCGTCGATGAGTTCGCCGGCCACCAGGACGTCGACCAGTTCCGGGCCGGGCTCGACCTGCTGCTCGCCGGCCTGCGGCTGCAGGCCGACACTCACGCGCCCTGAGCGCGCTGCCCACCCGGGCTGCGTCCTGAGCGCGCTGCCGACCCGGGCGGCGTCGTGAGCGCGCTGCCGACCCGGGCTGCGCTGATCCAAGTCTCATTTCGAGCAGGATTCGATCGTTTCAAATGGGACTTGGATCAGCGCATCACCCGGGGGGCCGGGGTCGGCGAACCGGCGCTGTGCTGCAGCCCGCGTGCTGGCCCGACGAACAGTTCAGGGGAACAACGGGTTTGCCACCGCGTCATGGCTGCCCCCGCGAACGGCGGCCAGGACGGCGGGATACGCCGATGTGCGCGGGTCGATGATGTCGAAATGGCCGATTCCCGGCAATTCTCGGTACTCGACGCCGGTCAGGCCCCTGGACATCTCGACCGGGATGACCTCATCCTCGGCGCCGTGCAACACGGTGATGGGCACGTCGGTGGCGTTCCCGGTGAGGGCGTCGGCGGCCGCGTAGCGGTCGGGCACCTGTTCCGGCGAGCCACCCATCAACGCGATCATCGCGGCGTCGTTCAGGTGACGCTCGTACATGGCGCGCAGGTCCGCCGCCGGGGCCAGGGCAACCACCCGGGTGATGCCCGCCGGCAGTCCGGCGCGCCGGGCCAGCCACATGGCCATGTGCCCGCCGGCCGAATGCCCCACCAGCACGATGTCGGCGGGGCCGGGTCGGGCGAGCCCGGCCAGCAGTTCGGGTAGGTGATGGACGGCGGCCTCGATGTCCCGGTAGCTCTGCGGCCAGCCGCCACCGCCGCCGGTGAGTCGGTACTCGGGCAACACGACGACGAAGCCGTCGTCGGCGAGCGCACCGGCCAGCAGCCGGCCGGGCCGGCGGTCGAACTGCCAGTAGCCGCCGTGCGCCAGGACGACCACCGGGGCCGGCCCGGTCCCCGGCGGCAGGTAGAGGTCGACCACGTGGTCCGGGCCCGGCGCGTACCGGTCCACGGCATCCGGGACCCGGGCGGCCTGGGCGAGGACATCGCGCGGATGCATACCGGCCACGATAGGCGCGTGCTGGAGACGACGCGCCTGGCGTCATCGGAGCCGCCGGGGTGTTGGTAGCGCCACACCGGGGAGCGTGGCGTTCGGCACGAAATTCCAACGAAGGACCGGCAATTGACGTTAACATAACAGCGCTATACTATCTGCGTATGCCAGGAACGCGAGAGTGCGATTCGCCACCGCGGACCACCGGCCGGTCCGCGGTACCGCAACGCCGCAGGGGCCGCCCGCTGGCCGGCCTGACGGCGGACATCGGCCTGCCGCTGGTCGCCTACTACGGTTTGCACGCCTGGGGGGCGGCCGACCGGGTCGCCCTGACGGCCGCGGCGGGGGCGGCCGGCGCTCGCCTGCTGTGGGAGGTCTGGCGCGGCAAGCACATCACCTGGTTCGCGGCGATCATGCTGGCCGTCTTCGGCGCCGGGGCACTGCTGACCCTGACCGGCGGTGATCCGCGGACCATCCTGCTCAAGGACTCCGCCGGAACCGCCTTGATCGGATCGGTTTTCCTGCTGAGCCTGGTCGGCCCGACGCCATTGACGCTGGCGGCCGCGCAGTCCTGGCATCCCGGTCGGGCCGACCGACTGGCGGATCTGTACCGCACCAATTGGCATGCGCGACGAGTCTTTCGGTTCACGACCCTTGGTTGGGGGATCGGGTTGCTCGGAGAATCCGTGGTGCGGGTGCCGTTGGTGTATCTGCTTCCCGTCGACGTGATGGTCGGTCTGTCCACCGCATTGATGATCGCCGCGATGGTCCTGCTGGTGATCTGGAACGGCGTGTACATCAACCGGGCGGCCCGCGGCACGCCCGAGCTGCGGATCCTGCTGCCGGGCCGGCGCCGGCCGTAGGCCTGACGAATCGCGGAGAGGTTGCCGCTGCGTCGTTCTCGGGTCGCCGCAGCGGCCGGCATCAGCGCGCCGCCATCCGTCCCCGACGCCGCCACGTCAGCGCCGGCGGCGGGCCCTCGGCCGGTGATCGCGGACGGTAGGATAGCGCTGTTATAGTATGGTGTCGACATGAGTCCTCGCGTGGCCGATCCCGCCGTCCGGACCGCTCTGATCGACGCCGCGGCGCGGCTGTTGGCCGCCGAAGGCCCCGCGGCTCTGAGCACCCGACGGCTCGCGGCCGAGGTCGGGACGTCGACCATGCGGATCTACACCCATTTCGGCAGCATGAGCGACCTGCATGCCGCGGTCCGGCGCGAGGGTTTCTCTCGGTTGGTGGCGGCGGTGGGCGCCGCTGCCGCGGCCGACGCCGATGATCCGGTGGCCGGCCTGGTGGCCGGATGCGCGGCGTACCTGCGCGTGGTCCAGGAGCAGCCCGAACTGTACCGAGCGATGTTCAACCACCGTCCGCCGGTCGGCGATGACGCCGGCAGCGACCTTTTCGAACTGCTCCGGCAGCGCCTGGACGAGTGCGCCCAGCAGGGGCGGTTTCTCGACGCCGATCCGGCTACCGACGCGGTGTGGGCGGGCGAGATCTGGGCCGCCCTGCACGGCATCGCGGTCCTGGCCCTCGCCGGCGCCCTCGCCCGGGAGACCACCCGATTCATGCTCGCCGACATGCTGTTCCGCCTGCTGGTCGGATTCGGCGATGCTCCGGTGAGCGCCCGCCGATCGATCGACGCCGCAGGCTGACGAACCGGGTCGGTACCCGGCGATGACCAGGCGAGAGGCCGTGCGCACGCAGGATCCCCGACGTGCATGGCTGACCCGCTGGATCCAGCTGCCCTGATGCGCATCCTGCGCACCACGGATGCCAACCCCAGGTGGCATGCGGACCGCCGTGCGACTCGACCCTGAGCTGGCGGCGGCGGCCGAGCGGTTGCGCCGGGTGCGGCACATCGGACTCACCGAGGCGGTCGACGAGCGGGCCGCACCATTCCGACCGCGGACGGCCGGTGCCGGCGTGAAGATCGACCATCACGAAAGTCGCCGAGGCACTCATTCCACGGCGTCCGCCGGGGGTGCGCCGGCACACGAGATCACGGAAGGGATTTCACCGTCCCGTGGCCGCTGAATTGATCGCCAGCGTGCTGCGAAAGGCGGCGCGTGTCTTGGTGATGAGATCGCGAGGTGTCGTGGCCAGGATGCGGCCGCTGGAGTAGCAGGCCAATGCAAGCTGCGCGGCCATCGTGGCGATGGCGGGGGGAGCGCCGTGGTTGAGAAGTGCTTTTGCCAGTTCGTCCGAGATGTATTGGTTCTTCAGTGCGTCGCGTGCGCGCAGGTCCTCGTGTGTATCGAGGAGGTGCGTGTGTCGTTGGTAGGCAGCGAGATCGGCAGTCGCCTGCTTGCACAACCGGATGACGAGAGGTTCGAGTGCACTCAAGGCGCCGGCCAGCGAGTCCACGGACTGCTTGGGAGTCCACATCGTGGAGGTTTCGTCGGTGATCGCGTCATACATGGCCTGCTCTTTGGCGAAGACAACCTCGGTCTTGTCCGCGAAATGCCGAAAGAACGTGGTGCGTCCCACCTCGGCGCGCTCGGCGATGTCCGTGACCGAGACGCTATCGAAGCCCCGCTCGGCGAAGAGGGCGTCCGCAGCCTCGATGATCCGGTTGCGGGCTGCGCGCTGCTTCCGTTCGACCAACGACGGCGGCGATTTTTCCACTTCAGAGGGTCGCTCGGACATGAGGGCACTCTACCGTAGAGCAGACCATCGTTCCAAGACGTACTGAGTGTGTTACGGTACTGAGTACCAACCAGCCAAGGAGGAGTTGTGCTCACTGCCCTCGATCGCCAGCAGATCACCGAAACCCTCGCCCGTCATGCGTTTGTGGCCGACGAAAATCAGTTGGACCAGCTTGGTGAGGTGTTCACCGCGGATGCCACCTATGACATGACCCGCTCTGGTCTTGGTGCCTTCCACGGCATCGAAGCCCTGAGCGCGGCTGCGGGGCAGATGTTCGCTTCCGGGCACGCGCCGCTGTCGCATTTCGTGACCAACATCGTCATCACAGAGACCGGCGAGTCGACAGCGACGGTACGATCCAAGGGTCTGATGATCATGCACGATGGCGCCCTGCACGCTGTCGTGTACGACGACACGGTCGTCCGGAACGAGGGCCGCTGGCTCATCGCGAACCGGATCATTTCGCCCATCCGGGCCGCTGCCGCCGACCAGCACTGACGGAAGTCAGAGCGTCCTGAATCACCGGCGGCCCGTCGCGTCCAGCGTCGACCGCCTGGGCGACAGCCGACGAACCCGATCGACCATCGGGCGAGAGAGCGGCGCGGACCGGATCGATGACGAACGGTCCCGCGCTGCGTCGCGGTGTGGTCGATGACCGTTCGTGGGCAGGATCTTTCCGCCGACAGAGGGATCGGGTCGCGGCGACCGTCGACCACATCGGAAAGGCTCTACGGACGCTCGATACGGCACCCGGTCCGGGTCCTCGAGGACTACGCCGCGCTCGACCACCTGTCCGGCGGCCGGTCAAGCTGGAGGTTCAGCTTGTAGGCGCCGACCGCGGCGAGCACCTGGAGGCCCAGGCCGCGCCAGCGTTCGACCGCGTCGCCGTGCGGGAGGTCGCCCGTGTATTCGCCGCCCAATGACCCTCCGCCGAACGAGAACAGGCTCTTGGCCTTCTCGGCGAGGAAGTCGCGGCGTACCGACGAGCCGGACCAGAGCGCCTTACCCATCTCCCGGCCGCGGGTGATCATGCCGCCGTCGGCGAACCGATCGGCGTTGATCATCTCCAGGAGCCGGCGGTGCTTCGCCGTGCTGGCGGCGTTCACCATGAACTCGCCGTTGCTGGCCAGGATCGGGATGATGTCGTCGCGGGGTCCGCCAGGCCCCCAGACCGGACCGCCGCCGGCGAAGGTGCCGGTCGATGTCGATGACCGCGTCCAGGATGTTCCGGGCCTCCTGCTCCTGGTACTTTCGGGAGGTGCCCAGGCCTGCGGTGCCCTTGGTCCGCGACCACGCCGCGACATCCACATCCTGATCCGGCAGCACTCGCCGGACGGAGCGACCACGCGGACCGCGCCTTATGTGACGTCGAACTTCCGCGGAACCACAGTCGTGGCTTTGTCCCGGGGTGGTCGGCCCGATCGCCCGGGAGCGATCCGCGACCTATCAAGCCTTCGTCAGGTCCACGGCCCAGCGACTGTTGTGCTCCGAGGTCACGTCAGGCCGAGTGCGGCGACGATGGCCGGGAACTGGACCGCGACAGCTTGCCGCAGGATTTCCTCGTCGGTGCCATCGTGGTCATGGGCGATGAAGGTGCGGACCGCTCGGATACCGCGCCAGTCGATCTCCGGATGAAGGTCACGAAAGCTCTGGGTCAGCCGATCAGCGGCGGCCGACGAGCGAGCGGGCGATGCGCCGTTGGTCGTCACCGGACGGGTCGGTGAAGCGGTCATGGCTGCGATCGGTGACCCGGCGCGCGGTGACGGCAAAGCGGGCGATGTCAGCGAGAATCCCCGGCACGCGGTCAAGCTCGCCGTTGTTCACAGTGTGACAGCCTCGGCGCGGATGCGTTCCATCGTCGGCCCGTGACCGCGGTTGGAAACCACGTCGACCCGGACCCCGAGCAACTCTTCCACGTCGACCATGAAGCCGGCGAGGTCGAACACCGAAGCGTGCGCCGCGGGATGCACGAGCAGGTCGACATCCGACGCCGATCCGGCTGTACCGCGGGCGACCGTGCCGAACACGCGAACGTGGCTGAGCGCGCGAGAGGCGGCCGCAGCGAGGATCGGCGCGCGCACCCGCCGCAGTCGCTCAATGGGGGGATGCGCAGGACGGCATCGAGGCGCTCCTGCGTCGAGTCGGCCCTCCCACGCTCGGTCCAGCGGGCATTCTCCGGCACGCTCACCAACAGCTAGTGGTGATCCCGCGGTATTGCTCGCCGGCCGGGACCGGGTTGATCTGTCAGCGGGCTGGGGATCAGCCGGGCACGCTGGCGACCCCCGGGGCGAGGAAGCGTTGTCCGGTGGTCCGTTCCGAGATTCCGGTGCGGTCCAGGTAAGGAGTGATGCCGCCGAGGTAGGTCGGCCAGCCGGCGCCGGTCATCACGCACAGGTCGATGTCCTGCGGTCCGGCGACCACCTGCTCATCGAGCATGAGCCGCGCCTCCTGGGCCAGCGCGGCCAGCACCCGCTCGCGGACCTGCTCACCGGTCGCCGGGCGGTCGCCGGCGCCGAGCAGGGCGGTGACCTCCGGGTCGATCTCGGTGTGTCCGTCGACGGTGACCAGGTAACCGGGCTTGCCGGCGGCCACGACCCGGCGCAGGTTCTCCGACAGCTGGAAGCGGTCGGGGAAGGCCGCGTGCAGGGTTTCCATCACGTGAAAGGCGACGGCCGGGCCGACCAGGTTGAGCAGCGCCAGGGGGGACATGGGCAGCCCGACCGGGTCGAGCGCGGCGTCGGCGACCAGCGGCGGGGTGCCGTCGTCGATGGCGCCGACGACCTCGCTGAGCAGGCGGATCAGGAGCCGGTTGACCACGAAGGCCGGCGCGTCCGACACCGGGACGGCGGTCTTGCCCAGGCCGCGGGCGACGTCGAAGGCGGTGGCCAGGGTGGCGTCGTCGGTGGCGCGTCCGCGGATGATCTCGAGGAGGGGCAGCACGGCGACCGGGTTGAAGAAGTGGAAGCCGACGACCCGTTCCGGGTGGGCCAGTCCCGACGCCATGTCGCTGACCGAGAGCGACGAGGTGTTGGTGGCCAGGATGCAGTCGGCGCTGACGGCCGCCTCGACCTCGGCGAAAACTTGCTGCTTGACGGTCATCTCCTCGAAGACCGCCTCGATGACGAAGCCGGCGTCGGCGAAGGCGTCCTTGGTCGGCGAGCCGGTCACCAGGGCCTTGAGCTGGTCGGCCCGGTCGGCCGGCAGCCGCCCCTTGCTGACCAACTTGTCGACCTCCCGGTGGACGTAGCCGACGCCGCGGTCCAGCCGCTCCTGGTCGATGTCGGTCAGCACGACCGGCACCCGGAGTTGGCGGGCGAACAGCAACGCGAGCTGGCCCGCCATCAGGCCGGCCCCGACGACACCGACCTTGGTGACCGGTCGCGCCACGGCGTTCCCCGGGGCGCCGCCGGGTCGTTTGGCCCGCTGGACGAGTTCGAACGAGTAGACCGCCGCGCGCATCTCGTCGGTCATGATCAAATCGGCCAGCGCGGTGTCCTCGGCGGTGAAACCGTCGTCACGGGAGGCGGTGCGGGACGCGTCGATCAACTCCAGCGCCCGGTACGGCGCCGGTGCGACGCCGTGCACCCTCGTGTCCGCGACCGATCGGCCGCGGGCCACCGCCGCCGTCCAGGTCGCCGGGCTGCGGTCGACGTCACGACGCGGCACCGTGGTCCCGCCGGTGATCACGTCGGCTGCCCAGGCCAGGGACCGGTCCAGGAAATCGGCGCCGTCCAGCAGGACATCGGCGATGCCCAGGTCGGCCAGCTGAGCCGCGCTGAGCAGCCGGTTTCCCGAGAGCGGGTTCTCCACGATGATCGTCACCGCGGCGTCCACCCCGATCAGGTTCGGCAGTAGCTGGGTGCCGCCCCAGCCCGGCACCAGGCCCAACGAGCACTCGGGCAGCCCGTAGCGGGCGCCGGCGGCGCCGACCGTGCGGTAGGTGCAGTGCAGGGCCAGTTCCAGGCCGCCGCCGAGCGCGGAGCCGTTGACGAATGCGAACGTCGGAACCGGGAGTTCCCCGAGCCGGCGGAAGGCGTGGTGGCCGGCCGCGCCGAACGCCCGGCCCTGCGGCAAATCCCGGATCGCCGCAACCCCGCGGAGGTCGGCGCCGGCGGCGAATCCACGGGACTGACCGATGATCCCGACACCGACCACCGATTCGCCCGCGATCTCATCGATGGCCGCCTCCAACGCGGCCAGGCCACCGGGGCCGAAGGTGTTCGGTTTGCCGGCACCGTTGTCCAGCGTGATCACCGCGAATCGGCCGGCATCGGTGGGCAGGTCGTGGTAGTCGACCCGAGCTTCGGTGACGAGCTCGGCGGGCGCGGGTGTCGCGGTCAGGGTTGACGCAGGCATCATGGGTTCCTCGGTGTCGGTGTGCGCGCGATCGCCCGCGACGCGGGACAGGACGACGCCGGAGGGGCTGGTCCGCGGCGCCGCCGTGCCGGATGTCCGAGTCTGCCCGGTGCCGGCGGAGATGTCATTGTTCCGACGCCCTCATCAAGGGGCTCCGAACTGTGATGCGGCACATTGTCTCTGGCCGATCCGTCGGGTCAGGGCTGCGCAGGTGGTGGGAGTCGACGGAACGCCTCCAACGCGATGTACAGTTCTGCGGAGGCGACCGGATCGTCGAACGAAATGCCGGTCAAGTGCTCGATCCGCCGGAGCCGGAGCCGAACGGTGTTGGGATGGCAGAACAATCGCTTGCCCATCTCCACCGTCGACCCCTTGGTTGCGTAGTAGGCACCGATCGTCTCCAGCAGGATGTCCCGCAGTTCGTCCTCGAGGGCGAGCACCGGGCCGAGGGTGTTCTGGGCGATCCGGTAGGCCGTGGTGGGTGAACTCGCCACCAGGGCGGCCATCGGCGAATCGTCGAAGACGCACACCTCCACCTGGTCGGCCGGGATGCTGGCCATCGCGATGCGCGCCAGATGCATGGCTTCCGGCGTCTTCTCCAGGCTCGTATAGGCGGGGCTGACGCCGATCCGGCCGGTCGATGCGCTGGTCAGGAGGTCGGTCAGGGTGGCCATCTCGGTGCTCGGCCGGAGCGAGGCGATGCCGACGGTGTGATCGGGCCGAAGCCGCCACGCCGACCCGATATCCTTTGCCCGCAGGTGATGTTCGATGGTGGGCAGCGGCGGCCGGGCGAGCGAGACGGTCTCGGCGACCACGACGACGAACCGGCCCTGATACGGCAACGACAGCAGGTCGGCGGCCTCCCACAGCGTCTTGACCCCGGCCGCGGTGCCCTCCAACAGCGCCGCGACCAGGGCGGACCGGGTCTGATCCTCCCGCACGGCCCGCTCGGTCATCACGTCCCAGTAGGCCGTCACCATCTCCGTGGTGAACATCTCGTTGAGCGTCCAGACGTCCGATGCGGCGCGGACCAGTTCGGCGTCCGAGACCAGCCCGGTGTGCTGCGCCTCGTGGGCGACGACGTCCCACATGAAGGCGAAGCCGATGCGGAAGGCGGCGAGCACCGACGGCTGGGGGGGCACCCTGGGCGGCCCGCCGGGCCCCCGTCCGGCGCGGCGCCGACAGATCGGGCGGGCCGAGTGCCCCCAGCCGTCCGAACATGAACTCGAGGTTGTCGCGGCACGAGTCGACCAGATCGTTCCTTTCGATCGGGCCTCCCGGTTGGTAGAAGGGAACCTGCTCGGCGATCCGGGCGGCGAGGTCCTCGGCCAACTGGTCGGTTCGCTGCAGCAGCAATGCCGCCAGGGCCGTGATGGAGGAGTCCGGGTCGCGCACGAGGGCAGCATAGGCACTCGCCTGTCCTGGCGCCGCCGTGTTGTGCGTGAGCACTTCATCGGGCCCCGGTCTTTGTTGCGCGGCCCATCGACCACGCGCTCCAGCAGGAGTTGACTCCTTGGCAAGGCGCGAGTGCCGAACGAAGGAGTCGAACGTGGAGCCGGATACGGCGGCGGGAGCGGTGTACGAGCCCGTCGCGGCGCACCGGCCGCGCGCCCCCAGCGGACCGGACAGCACCGCTCGACCGGCCGGGCGGGCCGCGGACCCGACCGATCAGCTGACCCAGCGGATCATCGGCGCGTCCCGGTCCACCTCCTACGGCCTGCTGCAGGCCCACGAGCGGGCGCTGCGGGAGATCGCGGACTGTCAACCGGGTCAACCGGGTTCGGTGCCGGCGATCGAATGGTTCCAGGCGTTGATCCGCGCGCACTCCATCTTTGTCGAAGAGGTCAGCGCGGCCTACGTCGGGACAGTCGGTGGCGCAAACGCTTCCGGCCCGCCCGACGAACAGGCCGTCCGGCGGATCCAGGACCTGCACGCGCAGATCGTCCGACGCCTGCGCGCCGACGGGCCCGGACCGATCGAGGGTTACGCGACCGTCCTACAGGCCGTCGTCGACTTCACCCGGGACACCCTGGGCGCCGACGACCGCGAGTGGATCCAGGCGGTGGCCGGCTCCTACGCCCGGCTGCTGGACCGGCTCACCGCCGGCGCGGGGGCCTGACGTGCACGTCCACCGGTCAACGGGCCACCGCCGGGCGACCGCCCACGACCCCTGTCGAACACCGTCTCAAAGGAGAGCCCGATGAACTCGATGAAACTGCCGGCGGCAGCGTTGTCCGGAGCGCTGACCCGGGACAAGGTGGTCAGCGCCGCCGAGGCGGTCGCGTTGATCCGGGACGGTGACACCGTGGTGGTGGAGGGTTTCGCCGGCCAGTGTTTCGCCGAGGAACTCACCCTGGCCCTGGAGGAACGTTTCCTGCGGACCGGTTCTCCCACCGACCTGACGATCGCCTTTGCGGTCGCGCAGGGCGATCGGCAGGGCCGGGGAACCGAGCGGCTGTGCCACGAGGGGCTGCTGCGCCGGGCGATCGGCGGCCACTGGGGGATGTCCGGGCCGCTGGGCCGGATGGCCGTGGAGAACGCGATCGAGGCGTACAACCTGCCGCAGGGCGTCATCGCCCAGTTGTTCCGGGACACCGCGGCCGGCAAGCCCGGGCTGCTCACCCGGGTCGGGCTCGGCACGTTCGTCGACCCTCGGCACGGCGGCGGCAAGATCAACGACCGGACGACCGACGACCTGGTCGAGCTGATGGTGATCGGCGGCGAGGAGTACCTGTTCTACAAGGCCTTCGACCGCCTGGACGTCGCGTTCCTGCGGGGCACCACCGCCGACCCGGCCGGCAACATCACGATGGAGCACGAGGCCCTGTTCCTGGAGCAGCTGGCGGTGGCCACCGCGGTGCACAACCGCGGCGGCCTGGTGGTGGTCCAGGTGGAGCGGGTCGCCGACACCGGCGCCTTGCGCCCGCAGGCCGTCAAGATCCCCGGGGTGCTGGTCGACTGCGTCGTGGTGTCCACGCCGGAGCGGCACTGGCAGACGCTGGGCACCCGCTACTCCCCGGCGTTCAGCGGCGAGTTCCGGGTTCCGCTGTCCGGCGTGCCCGCGCTGCCGCTGTCCCCGCGCAAGGTGATCGCCCGCCGGGCGGCCATGGAGCTGCGGCCCAACTCGGTGGTCAACCTGGGCATCGGCATGCCCGAGGGCATCGCCAACGTGGCCGCCGAGGAACATGTGCTCGACTACATCACGTTGACCGCCGAGCCGGGTGTGATCGGCGGAATGCCCGTCGGTGGGCTGGATTTCGGGTCGGCCATCAACGGGCAGGCGATCCTGGACCAGCCGTCGCAGTTCGACTTCTACGACGGCGGTGGTCTCGACGCGGCCTTCCTCGGGATGGCCCAGGCCGACCGTCAGGGCAACGTCAACGTCAGCCGGTTCGGGCCCAAGCTGGCCGGGTCCGGCGGGTTCATCAACATCAGCCAGAACGCCAAGAAGGTCGTCTTCCTGGGCACCTTCATGGCGCCGGCACGGACCGAGGTCCGCGACGGCCGGATCGAGGTGACCGACGGCGTGGCGGCGGCGAAGTTCCTCGACGAGGTCGAACAGCGCACGTTCTCCGGGCAGTACGCCGCCGCGGCGGGCAAGCCGGTGCTCTACGTCACCGAGCGGTGCGTCTTCCGGCTGACCCCCGATGGACTGGAGCTGATCGAGATCGCTCCCGGCGTCGACCTGGAACGAGACATCCTGCGGCACGTCGGGTTCACCCCCATCGTCGACGGCGATCCCGCCATGATGGACCCGCGGATCTTCCTCGACGAGCCGATGGGGCTCAGCGAGGACCTGCTGACCGTGCCGCTGGAGGCGCGGTTCGCCTACGACGCGACCCGCAACATGTTCTTCCTGAACATGGAGGGTATGTCCCTGCGGACACCGGCCGACGTGCAGGCGATCGGCGACGAGGTCGACAAGCGGCTCGCCGCGATCGGCCGGAAGGTCCGGATCGCCGTGAACTACGACAATTTCTATCTGGCCCCGGACATGGCGGACGCCTACATCTCGGTGGTCCGCAACCTGGCCGGGCGCTACTACGAGAGCGCCACCCGTTACACCACCAGCTCGTTCATGCGGCTCAAGCTCGGCGGGCACCTCGCCGACCGCGGATTGTCCCCGCACATCTACGAGAGCCGCCAGGAGGCCCTGGACTGGCTCTCGCTCGCCGAGGATTCGTTCGTTGCGCCGCCGGCCGGCTGAGCCGGCCCCGCGCCACCGACCCATCCACCGGCCCATCCGGCAGTCCTTCCACCACCCGACAACCGGCCGTTCACGGCCGCCTGGGGAGTTGACGATCATGGCAACCGACATTGCCACCCCCTCCGACATGCCGGCCCTGGTCGGCACCGAACTGGGCACCACCGACTGGGTGGAGATCACCCAGCAGCAGGTGGACACGTTTGCCGATGCGACCGGGGACCACCAGTGGATCCACGTCGACCGGCAGCGCGCCAAGGACGGGCCGTTCGGCGGCACCATTGCGCACGGCTACCTGACCCTGTCGCTGGCCCCGATGTTCCTGGCCGAGGTGGTGCGGGTGAAGGAACTCGCCGAGGTCCTCAACTATGGCGTGAACAAGGTGCGGTTCCCGGCGCCCGTCCCGGTCGGCAGCCGGGTCCGCGCCGTCATCACCCTGACCGGGCCCACCGAACGCGCCGGCGGCATCGAGGCGACCTTCAACCTTCGCTACGAGATCGACGGCGCGGAGCGTCCGCCGTGCATCGCCGAGACCGTCTACCTGTACCGGTGACGCGGATGACGACCACGGACACCGTGGAGCGCGATTCGACGCTGACGATCGGGGGTCGGCGGTTGTCGGTGCGGGTGCGACCCGGGACCGGCGACGGCCCACCGTTGGTGTTGATGAACGGCATCGGCGCGGCCATGGATGTGTTGAACCCGTTCGTCGACGCGCTCGACCCGCAGATCGAGGTGGTGCGGTTCGACGCACCGGGCGTGGGTGCGTCGCCGACGCCGGCCGTGCCGCCGCGGTACTGCTCGATCGCCCGGCTGCTCGGCGCGGCACTGGACCGGCTCGGCTACGGGCGGGTCGACGCGCTCGGCATCTCCTGGGGTGGCGGGCTGGCCCAGCAGTTCGCCTTCCAGAACCCCCGGCGCTGCCGTCGTCTGGTGTTGACGGCCACCGCCACCGGATCGGTGATGGTCCCCGGGTCGCCCCGGGTGTGGGCGAAGATGCTGACCCCGCGCCGGCACACCGACCCGGACTATGCCCGACGCATCGCCGGTTCGATCTACGGGGGCAGCCTGCGTCGGGAGTCCACCGCGGTTCCGCTGATCAGGGACCCGGTCGAGGCCTTGGCCGGGTCCAGCCGGCTGGGCTACATCTACCAGCTGCTGTCCGCGGCCGGCTGGACCAGCCTGCCCTTCCTGCCGCTGATCGGCCAGCGCACGCTGATCCTGGCCGGCGCCGACGATCCGATCGTTCCCCTGGTCAACGCCAAGATCATGGCCCGGCTGATGCGCGATGTCCGGCTGGAGGTCTACGAGGACGGTCACCTCGGTCTGCTGGTCCGGGCGCCCGAACTGGCCGACTCGGTCGCGAGGTTCCTCTGCGAGCCGTGACCGCGCCGCCGTCGCCCACCCGGACCGGTCCCACCCCATTGTTCTTTTCAGCCAACCACATTCAATCAAGGAGGCAACGATGCCCGAAGCTGTGATCGTGGCGACCGCCCGCTCGCCGATCGGCCGTGCGTTCAAGGGGTCGCTCAAGGATTGTCGCCCGGACGACCTGACCGCGACGATCGTGCGGGCGGCGCTGGACAAGGTCCCGGAACTGGACCCGGCCGACATCGACGACCTGCTTCTGGGCTGCGGCATGCCCGGCGGGGAGCAGGGGCACAACCTGGCCAGGGTGGTGGCCGTGCAACTCGGCTACGACCAGATCCCCGGGGTCACCCTCACCCGGTACTGCTCGTCGTCGCTGCAGACCAGCCGGATGGCGATGCACGCCATCCGGGCAGGGGAGGGTGACGCCTTCATCTCGGCCGGCGTCGAGACCATCAGCCGGTACGTCAAGGGCAGCAGCGACTCCCTGCCGGACACCCAGAATCCGCTGTTCGCGGCGGCGGCGCCGCGCACCGCCGCCCAGGCGGCGGACGGGGCCACCGGCTGGCAGGATCCGCGCCTGGACGACGAGCTGCCCGACGTCTACCTGTCGATGGGCCAGACGGCCGAGAACGTCGCCCTGATCGAGGGAATCAGCCGTCAGGAGATGGACGACTTCGCGGCGCGCTCCCAGCAACGGTACGAGAAGGCCGCCGCCGACGGGTTCTGGGCGCAGGACATCACGCCGGTGACGCTGCCGGACGGCACGGTCGTGGATCGGGACGACAGCCCGCGGGCCGGCACCACGGCCGAGGCGTTGGCCGGCCTGAAGCCGGTGTTCCGGCCCGACGGGCGGGTGACCGCCGGGAACGCCTGCCCACTCAACGACGGGGCCGCCGCGCTCGTCATCACCTCCGACGTCCGGGCCCGGGAACTCGGCCTGACCCCGCTGGCCCGGATCGTGTCCACCGGGGTGTCCGGGCTGTCCCCGGAGATCATGGGACTCGGACCGGTCGAGGCGTCCCGCCGGGCGCTGCACAACGCCGGGATGAGCATCGACGACATCGATCTGGCCGAACTCAACGAGGCGTTCGCGGCCCAGGTCATCCCGTCGTACCGACGGCTGGGCATCGATGAGGAACGGCTCAACGTGCACGGTGGCGCGATCGCCCTCGGTCACCCGTACGGGATGACGGGGGCGCGGATCACCACCTCGCTGATCCATGCCCTGCAGGTCCATGACAAGCAGGTCGGCCTGGAAACCATGTGCGTGGGCGGCGGCATGGGCATGGCCATGATCATCGAACGACTCAGCTGATCCGACCCCAGCTGATCCGACCCGACACTGAAAAAGCAAGGGAGCCAATCATGTCCGAGGATCACCCGACCCCCGATCTCGGTGCTGCGCTCGGCGCCGCGCTGGACACCGACTACTACGCCGTGTTCGCCGACGTGCCCGAGGCCGACCGGCTGTTCTGGAAACGGGCCCGCACCTTCGCCGCCGAGACGCTGGACGAGGTCAACGAGGCCTGGGACAGGGCGGAATACCCGGTCCACCTCGCCAGGCGGCTGGGCGAACTCGATCTGCTCACCGACGGGGTGGCGGGACCGGGCCTGAGCCCGATGTCGCCGCTCGCCGCCGGCCTGGTCAACATGGAGATCTCCCGCGGCGACGGGTCGATGGGCACCGTCATCGCCGTCCAGGGCGGCCTGGCTCTGCGGTCCATCGCCTACTTCGGCAGCGACGAGCAGAAGGCCCGCTGGCTGGTCCCGCTGGCCCGCGGCGAGAAGCTCGGTGCGTTCGCGCTGACCGAACCGCTGCACGGGTCCGATTCGGTCGCCCTGGAGACCACCGCGGTCCGCGACGGCCAGCACTGGGTGCTCAACGGCCAGAAGAAGTGGATCGGCAACGGCTCGGTCGGCGACGTCACCGTGGTCTGGGCGCGCACCGAGGAAGGCAAGGTCCGCGGCTTCCTGGTCGAGCAGGACAATCCGGGGTACCAGGGCGAGACCATCCGCGGCAAGGCGTCCCTGCGGGCGATCCACCAGGCGCACATCACCCTTACCGACGCCCGGATTCCGCTGGATGCGGTGCTGCCCGCCTCGGAGAGCTTCAAGTCGGCCGGCAAGGTGCTGCTGGCCACCCGGCTCGGCGTCGCCTGGGCCGCCCTCGGACACGCCACCGCGGTGTTCGACGCGTCGCTGACCTACGCCAAGAGCCGGAGGCAGTTCGGCAGGACCCTGGCCTCGTTCCAACTCATCCAGGAACGGTTGACCCGGATGCTGGCCACGCTGACCACCATGCAGCTGACCTGCCGGCACCTGGCCAACCTCGATCAGGCCGGCACGCTGACGCCGACGCAGGCCGCGCTGGCCAAGTACAACAACACCCGGGGGGCCCGAGAGATGGCCGCCGTGGCCAGGGATCTGCTGGGCGGCAACGGGATCCTGCTGGAGAACCACGTTATCCGGCACATGGCCGACATCGAGTCGCTGCACACCTACGAGGGCACCGAGAGCATCCAGGCCCTGCTCATCGGCCGGGATCTCACCGGCATCGGCGCGTTCAACTGATCATGTCCGCCACCGAGGCTTTCCCCAGGTCCCGACGACGGGGCGGCGCCGCGACCGCGACGATCGCCGACCAGTACCAGGCCGTGCTCGGCGTCCTCCCGCCGGCCCGGCGTCGCCGCTACGAACTGCGACTGACCTACGGATTCTACGAAGGCTGGCGGCCCAGCCGCGGCGAACTGACCGATGAGATCGCCGTCGACCTGGGCCTGATCAGTGTGGCGCAGGCCCAGGAGCGGCAGCACCGGCGACGGCTCGGGCAGCAGGTGCGGGATCTGCTCCCCGCGGTCAGGGAACGGCTACGCGGGCTCTGGGAATGAACGGCCGCGCACGCCGCCCGCGACTGCGCGCTGTGCCCGGCCACACGGATCCCCGCGTCGTTCGGTGATCCACGACATGGACGCACCGGGCCGACGCGAGGACCATCAACATCCAGCCGCACACGCCGGTACCGCTTCCATCCCTCATGCGCCACCCGCGACGACGCCGGAATGAGCCTTCGATGACGAATCTCGCCACCAATCTTCGTGATTCCGCCGACCGCCTCGGTGACCGGGTTGCCCTGCGGCTGGACACCGACGAGCTGAGCTACCGGGAGCTGGCCGACCGCACCGCGCGGGTCGCCGGATGGTTGGCCGCGCAGGGACTGCAGCCGGGAGACCGGGTCGGCATCATGCAGCCGAACGTGGTCGACTTCCCGGTGCTGTACTACGGGGTGCTGCGGGCCGGCGGTGCGGTCGTCCCGATGAACCCGCTGCTCAAGTCGCGCGAGATCAGCCACTACCTTGCCGATTCGGGCGCGCGGCTGATGTTCGGCCCGGAGTCCGCCGGGGACGAGGTCTGGACCGCCGCCGACAGCGTCGGTGCCCGTGGGTTTCTGGTCGACGACGCACTGCGGGCCGCGTTCGCCGCCGCCGACCCGATGCCCGACTGGGCGGACCGGTCCGACGACGACACCGCCGTCATCCTCTACACGTCCGGCACGACCGGTACACCGAAGGGTGCCGAGCTCACCCACGCCAACCTGCTGGCCAACGCCGACGCGACGGCGAACTACCTGCTCGGCCTGACCGAGCAGGACGTGGTGATGGGCTGCCTGCCGTTGTTCCACACCTTCGGCCAGACATGCAGTCTCAATGCCGCGGTGCGCAACGGGGCCTGCCTGACCCTGCTTCCGCGGTTCGACCCGGCCATCGCCCTGAAGATCATCGAGCGGGACCGGGTGACGGTGTTCGAGGGCGTGCCCACGATGTACGTGGCCATGCTGAACGCCGGCGGTTCTACCGCGGACACCTCCACGCTTCGGCACTGCCTGTCCGGCGGGGCCGCGCTACCGGTCGAGGTCCTGCACGGCTTCGAGCGGGAGTTCGGCGCCAACATCCTGGAGGGCTACGGGCTGTCCGAGACCTCACCGGTCGCGTCGTTCAACCTGGCCGGCCGGGCCCGACCCGGGTCCATCGGCGTGCCGGTCGAGGGGGTCCAACTGCGCGTTGTCGGCGAACACGGCGCGGACGTGCCGACCGGCGAGGTCGGCGAGATCGCCGTCCGCGGCCACAACGTCATGAAGGGTTACTGGAACCGGCCGGAGGCGACCGCGGAGGCGATCCGCGACGGATGGTTCTTCACCGGGGACATGGCCCGCCGGGACGAGGACGGCTTCCTCTACATCGTGGACCGGAAGAAGGATCTGATCATTCGCGGTGGCTACAACGTCTACCCGCGGGAGGTGGAGGAGGTTCTGTACGAGCATCCCCAGGTGCTCGAGGCGGCCGTGATCGGCATCCCCCACCCGACCCACGGCGAAGAGGTCGCGGCCATGGTCGTGCTCAAATCGGACGGGGCCGCGACGGCCGAGCAGATCAAGACGTACGTGCGGGAGCGGGTGGCCGCCTACAAGTACCCGCGTCGGGTCTGGCTGGTCGAGTCCCTGCCGAAGGGGCCGACCGGCAAGATCCTCAAGCGCGCCATCGTCGTGCCGGAGCAGCGGTGATGACGGCCCCACCAACCGACCCACCGACCGACCCGCCGGCCGATGTCGCGGCGCCGCTCGACGAACTGCTCACCCAGGCGGCGCTGGGCCCGATCCGGCGCATGCTGCCGGGCGCTGCGGGATTGAGATTTCTCGCGGCGGCCGGCCGGCGGCCGCGGCAGGTGGGCGGCCGGCTGCTGTCGCTGACCGGTGAGTACGCCCGGATCGCCGTGGGTCGGTCGGCTCTCGCCCCCGCCGCTCGGGACCGCCGGTTCACTGACCCGGCCTGGACCGGGAACCCGGTGCTGCGCCGCCTGGTTCAGGCGTATCTGGCGAGCGCCCAAACGGTCGACGGCATCGTGCGCGACGTCCCGATGGGGTGGTCGGACGGCGAACGCATCCGCTTCACCGCCGACAATCTGATTGATGCGTTGGCGCCCAGCAACAATCCGCTGGCCAGCCCGTTGGCCTGGAAGGCACTGATCGACACCGGGGGCGCCAATCTGATCTCCGGGCCGCGGAACCTGGTGTCCGACATGAGGTCCGCGCCCCGGGTACCGGCGATGGTGGACCGCACCGCCTTCACCGTCGGCGACAACGTCGCGGCCACCGCGGGGGCGGTCGTTCTGCGCACGCCGGTCCTTGAGCTGCTGCAGTACCGACCGCAGACCGAGACGGTGCGCTCGGTGCCGGTGGTGATCGTGCCGCCGACGATCAACAAGTTCTACGTGCTGGACCTGGCACCGGGCCGCAGCCTGGTCGAATTCCTCGTCGGCCAGGGCCAGCAGGTGTTCATGATCTCCTGGCGCAATCCGCTGGCCGAGCACCGGGACTGGGGCTTCGACGAGTACGCGAGTGCCATCGGCGAGGCGCTGGACGCGGCCCGGGAGATCGCCGGGGTCGACCAGATCCATGCCCTGGCCGCATGTTCCGGTGGTCTGTTGACCGCGTTGCTGGCCGCCCACCAGGCCGCCGCGGCCGGCCCGGACCGGTTGGCCGGGTTGACGCTGCTGGTCACCATGATCGACCAGCGGCAGGCCGGCACCGTCACCGCGTTGCTCGACCGGCAGTCCGCGGACCGCGCGGTGGCCCGGTCCCAGCGGGACGGGTATCTGGACGGACGGAGTCTGGCCGAGGTCTTCGCGTGGCTGCGACCCAACGACCTGATCTGGAGCTACTGGGTCTCCAACTTCCTGCAGGGCCGCCCGCCGCCCGCGTTCGACATCCTGTTCTGGAACGCCGACACCACCCGGATGACGGCGGCGCTGCACCGCGACTTCATCGACGTCGCCCTGCACAACAAGCTCGTCCGGCCGGGCGAGGTTCAGGTCCTCGGCACCGCGATCGACCTGCGCACCATCACCACGGACGCCTACGTGGTCGCCGGGTCGGCCGACCACATCTGCCCCTGGGTCAACTGCTACCGCAGCAGCCAACTGCTCGGCGGCAAGGTGCGTTTCGTGCTGTCCACGAACGGCCACATCGCCGCCCTGGTCAACCCCCCGGGCAACAAGAAGTCCAGCTTCCAGGTGGCCGACGGCACCACCGAGGACGCGGTCGACTGGCAACGGGAAACGCCAGTCGTCAAGGGGTCCTGGTGGGCCGACTACGCCGACTGGCTCGAGGCCCGCTCCGGCGGTTCCCGGCCCGCGCCCATCGACCTGGGCAGCGACACGCACCGCCCGCTCGACCCGGCTCCCGGGCGCTACGTCCGCGAGACCTGATTTCGTTCAAAGGTTGTCCGACGGCGCCCGGAGGGCGGCGTTGCACCACCCATCGTGTCCCGGCCCCCAGGAGGCAGCAGTGACGGCAACTGTGACCACCCCGCACCGCGAGATGTACATCGACAGTCAGTGGCTCGACAGCCCGGCCCGGCACCAGATCCGCGATCCGGCCACCGGGGACCCGGTCGCCACCGTCGCGCTCGGGTCAGTGGCCGACGCCGACCGCGCTGTCGCCGCGGCGCATCGTGCTCATCGGGACGGCGTGTGGCGGGGTCTGTCGCCCGCCGACCGCGCGGGCGTGCTCGACCGGATGTACGCCCATCTCGACGCCCGCCGCACCGAGCTGGCCCACCTGGTCGCGAGCGAGAACGGGGCGTGTGTGCGGCAGGCGGAGGCCTTCCACATCGGGGTTGCCCTGCACAGCCTGCAGTACTTCGCCGAGCAGGCCCGCTCGTACGAGTTCGAGCGGGACCTGGGGAATCGACCGTACCGTTGCCCGCATTCGGCACGCTGCGACGGGAGCCGATCGGCGTCGTCGGGGCCATCCTGCCATTCAGTTTCCCGCTGGTGCTGGGCATGTGGAAGATCGGCCCGGCGCTGGCCGCCGGCAACACCCTGGTGGTCAAGCCGGACGAGAACACCCCGCTGACCCTGCTGGAACTCGCCCGGGCGGCGCAGGCGGCCGGCCTGCCGCCGGGGGTTCTCAACATCATCACCGGGCCCGGCGAGACCGTCGGCGCCCGGCTGGCCGCGCACCCGGACATCCGCAAGATCGCGTTCACCGGGTCGACCGAGGTCGGCCGGCTGATCATGAAAGGCGCGGCCACCAACATCAAACGGGTCACCCTGGAACTCGGCGGCAAGGGCCCGAGCGTCATCCTCGACGACGCCGACCTGGACCTGGCGGTGCCTGGATCGCTGTTCGCGTTCCTGATGTACAACGGGCAGGTCTGCGAGTCCGGCACCCGGATCCTGGTGCCCAGGCAGCGGCACGACGAGATCGTCGCCCGCATGGTCGACAAGGCGAGCACGCTGCGGGTGGGTGACCCGCACGACCCGGAGACCGATTTCGGACCGATCTTCTGCGCCGAGGCGGCCGAGCGGGTGACCAACTACGTCGAGGCGGCCGTCGCCGACGGCGCGCGGATCGCGTTCCAGGGCGAACTGCCAACCGGTGAGCGGTTCCGGAACGGGCACTGGGCCCGCCCGACGATCCTCACCGACGTCACCAACGACATGGCGATCGCCCGGGAGGAGATCTTCGGGCCGGTCGGTGTCGTCATCGCCTATGACACGGTGGAGGAGGCCGTCGCGATTGCCAACGACACCGAATACGGCCTGGCGGCAGGGGTGTGGGGCGCCGATGAACAGCGGGCCATGGACGTCGCCGGGCAACTCCAGGCCGGCACCGTCTGGGTCAACGACTGGCACCAGTTCCCGCTCAGCGGCCCGTTCGGCGGGATGAAACAGAGCGGCCTGGGCCGCGAACTCGGCGCCCACGCGATCGACGAGTACACCGAGGAGCAGTACATCCACCGGGCGGCCAACCAGGATCCATGCCGGCGCATCTACGGGCTGCTGTTTCCAGCCTGACCGCGCCGCACCGGGCGGCGCAACCGGGACCCACCTGTCCTACATTCCGGTCGTACCCTCGGCGCATGGCGGAGACGATCACGATCCGGACCGACGACGACGTCGTTCGGGCTCTGACGATTCTGACGGCCGACGGAATGTCCGTGTCCGCGGTTGAACGGGTCGCCGTGATCCAGGTGGCGCATGATCGCGGAGTTGCGAGCCTGCAGGCGGAGGCGAGAGCGCTCGCGGAGGATGAGGCCGATCGCGCGGAAATGGCTGCCGTGCGCCGGGACATGGATTCGCTGCGAGCGTGATGACGTGCATCGGGTGACGCCGCGCCTCGCGTGGACCCGAACAGGCGGCGCTCGCTACTGCGTCGTCGTGCAGTCCGACTCCTTCCACTGTCGACCCCGTTGGTCGCCCCGACCTCGACCTCTGCGCGGCCGGCGTCGTTCAGGCCTGTGGTCACCGTCGGCGGTCAACGCACGCTGGTGCTGGCCGAGCAGACCGCGGCGGTCGACCCGCGACTGGGCGAATGGGTCGGCCGCCTCGGCTTCGATGAGCTGCGCCGGGTTGAAAGCAGCGTTGCGGATCGTGCTCGCGCTGCGACATCACGGATCGGAGACCAGACGGAGGCGACGTCGACGCGTTCGTTGAGTGACATCACTGATGCGCGATCACTGCATCACTGATGCTAGCCTGTGGCATGCGGACGACGATACGACTTGACCCCGAGGTGGCTGCGGCGGCCGAGCGGTTGCGTCGAGAGCGTCACATCGGACTCAGTGAGGCGGTCAACGAGTTGGCGCGCGCGGGTCTTGCTCGCGGCGAAAAGACCACACCGTTCCGACAGCGGACGGTGGGGGTCGGCGTCAAGATCGACATCACCAATGTCGCCGAGGCGCTGGAGTTGCTCGATGACGACGACTCCGATGGCGCCCGTTGATCGTCGACGCGAACGTCCTGCTCTATGCCGTGGACGACCGGTCTCCCTTCCACGCGAGCGCGCGGACATGGATGGATGCGGCGTTGAATGGATACGAGCGGGTGGGGCTGCCGTGGGTGTCGTTGATGGCGTTCCAGCGGATCGTCACCCATCCCCGCGCCGCCGCGAATCCTCTGACGGCCCGGGATGCGTGGAGCTACGTCACCGACTGGCTCGATGCCGACCAGGCGTGGGTGCCGGTGCCCGGCGCCCGCCATCGAGACATTCTCGGCACCCTCCTGGTGAGCGGTGACCTTCGGGGGAACCTTGTCACCGATGCTCATCTGGCGGCGCTGGCACTTGAGCACGGTACCGGCATCTGCTCCTTCGACAGCGACTTCGCCCGATTCCGAGACCTACAGTGGGTCACCCCGGACCGGCTGTGATCGCGGTTCTGACCAGAACCGTATGCACATCCAGGGCTGGCTTGATCGCGTCGACGAGATCGTCGGGCGTGGCGAAGCCGCGTTGCACCTCGCGACGCCCTGGTCCAGGAGGCGGGGACTCGTTGATGATGAAGATCGGGGAGGCGGCCAATCGGCTCGCGAAGATGGACGTCCTCGAGCCTGACGGCGTGAGTGACCGCCGGCTATCGCCAACCGCAACTTCCTGATCCACCCGTGCGGCCAGGTCGACCGCTCGCTGACGGGGATCACGCTCGCGCGTGATCTCCCTGCGTGGAAGGTGTCGCTGAGCGGGCTCTTCAAGGCGGCACTGGCCGCCCTCTTTGTCGACAGTCAGCGGTCACCGTTCGACTATTGTCGTCGGTCCTGGCGACACGAATAAAAACCCTACAACGCTGGTGGCCAGGGCCGGGATCGAACCGGCGACCTTCCGCTTTTCAGGCGGACGCTCGTACCGACTGAGCTACCTGGCCAGCACAACGGGCCGGTCCGGGTGGACCGGCCCGCAGCGACCCCGACGGGACTTGAACCCGCGACCTCCGCCGTGACAGGGCGGCGCGCTAACCAACTGCGCCACGGGGCCTTGGTGCAAGCCCTCCCTCCGACCGAAGTCGGGTGGAGAACCCGTACCCCCAACGGGATTCGAACCCGTGCTACCGCCTTGAAAGGGCGGCGTCCTAGGCCACTAGACGATGGGGGCTTGGCCTTGACCCAGCCTCCAACGGCAACCGTTGGGAGCCTGGAAAGCATACGGCACGGGGCTCAGCCCGCCAAAACGGTACCCGCTCCGGCGCGGGGTCGGCGGTTCGCGCCGGCTCTGGTCGGCGCGCGCCGCGAATTTCCGGCGCGGCCCGGCCAATCCCGGCGCGGAGCAGGAGGTGCGGTCGCCACCCCCGACGGCCGGCCGTCGGCCGGACGCCGGCCGGACGCCGGGCCACCGACGGGCGTCCAGGGGGCCGGCACGGATCAGCCGGGTTCGAACGGCGCCCCCCGGGCGGTTTCGGTCAATTCGGTGATCCGGGCCATGATCAGATCGGTGACCGCCCGGACGGCGTCGTGGTCGTCGGCCCGGCCGGCCCAGCGGGACAGGTCGAGCGGCTCGCCGACGATCATCCGCACGGCGTGTCGCCGCCACAGATTCTTGGCGCCCGGGCGGGGCCCCCACATGCCGACCGGGATGACCGGCGCCTCGGGGTGGGCCAGCGCCAGCCGCGCCGCCCCGGTCTTGCCCGGCCCCGGCCGCAGGTCGGGCTCGCGGGTGCGGGTGCCCTCCGGATACAGGCACACCACGTGCCCGCGGCCCAGCGCCCGGGCCGCCGCCTGCAGGGCGTCGCCCGCCTGGGCGGTGCCGCGGACCACCGGGATCTGCCGGGCCGCCCGCATGATCCAGCCGACGATTGGCCAGCCGAACACCTCGGCCTTGGCCAGGAAGTGCGGGAACCGGTGATGCCCGGTGACCAGCCGGGCCATGGCCAGGGTCTCCGTCTCGGACAGATGGTTCGCGACGATGATCGCCGGGCCGGCGGCCGGGATGTGGTCGCCCCGTTCGAAGTGCACCCGGTGCGCGATGCGGGCACCCAACGCGATGCCCAGGAAGCCGATGATCGTCCGGATCGGCCGTTCCCGGGGCCAGTGCACGGCGTCCAGGAACCGGGGACGGCGGGACGGTCGTGGGCTGGTCATGCGGCGATCCTGCCAATGGGTGCCGGCGACCTCACATCGGGCGTCTCCCGGCCGTCTACCGGGTGTGAACCGTCATGATGTGACCATGTACGCCGTCGTCGACACCCCGATCGGCGATCTCACCCTGGTCGGCGACGGGGTGGCACTGTCCGCCCTGTACTTTCCCGACCACGCCCGGCGGCCGGCGACGCCGACCTTCGGCGCCCGCGACGACGACGCGTTCGGGCCGGCCCGGACCCAGTTGGCGGAGTACTTCGCCGGTGAGCGCACGACCTTCGACCTGCCCCTGGCGCCGCGCGGCAACGACTTCCAGCGTCGGGTCTGGCACCTGCTGACGACCATCCCGTACGGCCGGACCCGCAGCTACGGTCAGCTGGCCGCCCAGCTCGGCGACCCCGGCCTGGCCCGGGCGGTGGGCGCCGCGAACGGGCGCAACCCGATCTCGATCGTCGTGCCGTGCCATCGGGTGGTCGGGCACGACGGGTCGCTCACCGGGTACGCCGGCGGCCTGGCCCGAAAGGCGTTCCTGCTGGAGCTGGAGCAGCCGGCCCCCGACCGGCTGCCCACGCTGTTCTAGGTCGTCAGGCGGCCGGGGTCAGCGACGCCTCGGATTCGCCCGGGTCGGTGGTCGGGCGGTCGAGGGGCACCGCGGCCAGCCGGGGGAGCAGCACGGACTCCCACCCGGGCCGGCTGGCCTCGCGGAAGAAGCCGTGGTGTCCGATCCGGTCCACGCCGAGGTCGGCCGGATCCAGTCGCAGCCGCTCGACCGTCGTGCCGGTGTACAGGTCGTCCATCGTGTCGATCGCCCGCACGGTCAGCAGCTCGTCGTCGCTGAACCAGACGCTGGTCATCGGCGTCGTGACGTGCCCGATCCGGTCCCGGATGCGGGGCACGTCGACCGCGAAGTAGTCGGGAGACAGGCACCAGCGCCGCCACTGCCGCATGACGTTCGCCGGCACGTCGCCGACGATCCGCAGCCGGCGGCCCGGGAAGTAGCCGGTCGCCGCGATCGCCGAGGGCGCCAGGGTGTGCCAGAGCAGCGGGGCCCGCCGCCGGACCGCCGGCGCGTTGTACTTCCAGTAGCCGTTGCCACTGGCCACTGCGACCACCCGGTCGACCAGACCGTGGTGGGCGAACGGCAGCACCTGGCCGCCCAGGCTGTGCCCCAGCCAGGTGACCGGCACCCCGCCCGCGTGGTCGACCAGCGCCTCGAGTGCGCTGGCCGCGTCGCCGGCCCAGCGCAGGATGTCGCCCCCCTCCGCTCGCAGCTCGGCGACGCTGCCGGTGCCCCGGTAGTCGAAGGCCATCGCGAGGAACCGCTGGTCGGCCAGCCACTGCCCGAGTCGCCGGTAGAACGAGGCCGGGGTGGCCATCGCCGGGGCCAGCAACACGGCACCGCGCGGTCGGGTCGCCGGCACGAACCAGGCCACCCGCAGGTCGCGGCCGTCGTCGGCGGGGATCGTCTCGTTATAACGAGTGTCATAGAGGACCATGCGCGGAAGGATATGACAACCGTCATAGCCTGGCAATACAATTGTCGAATGGCCAATGACACACGCGCGCGGATGGTCGCCGGTGCGGCCCGGATGATCGCCCGGCGGGGCGTCGACGCGATGAGCCTGCGGGAGCTCGCCGACAGCGAGGGGGTGCCGCTGGGCTCGACCTATCACTTCTTTCCCGGCGGCAAGGCGGCGCTGGTCGACGAGGCGGTGGGCTACGTCGGCGACGAGGTGGCCAAGGTGGTCGAGACGACCCGGGGGAAGGGGCCGGAGGCCATCGTCGGCTGGGTGCTGAACGCCTGGCGCCGCATCCTGGTGCGCAGCGACTTCCGGTCCGGATGCCCGGTGCTCGCCGCCGCGGTGGCCAAGGACGAGCGGCACCGGCTGGCCGCGCGGGCCGTGTTCGACAGGTGGGCCGGCGGGCTGGCGGAGGTGCTGATCGACGACGGGGTGCCGGCCGAGCGGGCGCCCGTGGTCGCCCGGATGATGATCGCCTCGCTGGAGGGCGCGGTCGGCCTGGCCCGGGCGTTCGCCGACATCGGGCCGCTGGACGACGTGCAGGCCGAACTCATCCGGCTCGTCCGGTCGTCGTCGACTCGCGCGGCGGAGCAGCCGGCGGCCGCCGTCCCGGTCGGCCGGGAGGAGCTGGTCCGGTCCTGACGGACCCGCGTACCCACCCGGCCGGACGTCGATCTCTGCCCGATCGTCCCTTTCGTTCAGGCCGGATCACTGCCAGTCTGACCTGTGCGGTCGCTGAGGGACGGGCTCGGCCGGAGGCGGCCGCGGGCCCGTCCGTCGACCGCAAGGAGCCCGCCGTGCGCGCACGCCGCCTCGCCACCCTGATCACCGTGCTGGTCACCGCCGGCACCCTCGCGCTGACCGGCAGCGCGCTCGGTCCGGTCGCCAGCTCCGACGCGTCGCCCGGGCGCTACCTGTGGCGCGCCGACCTGGACGCGGCCAGCACCGCGATCCCGACGCCGGCCCGGCCGTCGGTCGACACGACCACCAAGAGCCTGCTGCGGGCCGGGGCGAGCAACACCAAGGCCACCGCGGTCGCCGCCGCCGCATCCGACTGCGTCGGCTGCACGGGTCGGGCCGGCACCTTGCAGGTGCTCTACTTCGACGGTTCCGGCGCGGTGTCCGCGGACAACGTCGCCAACGCGGTGTCGCAGTGCCCGGACTGCCCGGCGGATGCCGTGGCGGGCACCGTCTCGATTGCCGTGTCGGTCCAGGTCGTGCTCGCCCGTCGCGCCGACCAACTGGTGGTCAACAACCGGGCGTTCTCGGTCAACGTGGCCTGCAACGGCTGCACGGCCAGAGCCGAGGCCTACCAGTTCGTGTTGGCCGGCGGGAGCCGCCGGGATCTCAGCGCCCCGTCCAAGGACAAGATCGGCCAGCTGCAGGATCAGCTCGCGGCCCAGTTGCAGGCGACCGCGGGGCAGGCCGCCCCGCAGGCGCGGATCAGCGCGGACCAGGCGACCTCGTCGTTCGCCGACCAGCTCGAGCAGATCCTGGTCAAGGACACCGGATCCACCGTGGTGCAGCGCAACGTCGACGTGCAGGTCGGCTGACCCCGGAAGGGGCTACCCCGCGGCCGGTCGCTCGTCCTCGCCGGCGGCCTCGGCCGCGTCGGCCTCCTCCTTGGTCCGGTGCACCACGCCGTCCGCGTGATCCGGTGGCCCGTCGATGGTGGTCAGCACCAGCGGGTTCGGTCCGGTATTGGCTGGGTCGGGTCCCGAGGACACTGCTCGGAGGACCCGACCTAGGGTGCTCGGTGGCGCCCCCGCAAGCTCGGGCGACTGGTTGTGCTCGATCCCGGCCGGGACGATCACCAGGTCGCCGTGCATCACCGAGCGGGTCCGGCCCCCGACGAACGCCTCGCCGACCCCGGACAGGAACTGCAGGATCCGGTCGTCGTGCTCGTGCGTCTCCAGGCCGATCTCGCCTCCCTGCGGGATGGTCATCACCGCGAGCTGGGTGTGTTGGCCGGACCACCGGACCCGGCGGAAGTCGTCGCTGCTCTGCGCGATGCCGGCGATCTCGAAGTACTCCATGACCGCAGGATCTGACCACATCCCCGGGGGCCCGCGATCGGGGTAGGGAGGGGTTACCCCGACCGGACACCGGGGTCGCACCCGATGCCGATGGTTCCCGACGCGACCTACCGTCCCGGGAAGGTCGTGAAAACCACTCGGAAACCATGGGAGAGCGCCATGACTCACGCAACGTCCACCCCGGTCGGGATACTCGACGAACCCGCCCTGCTGCCGGTGGCCCGGGCCGTCGACCTGCGCAAGGTCTATGGCGCCGGCGACACCCGGGTGACCGCGCTGGACGGGGTGAGCGTCGACTTCCGGTCCGGCCAGTTCACCGCGATCATGGGGCCGTCGGGTTCCGGGAAATCCACGCTCATGCACTGCCTGGCCGCGCTGGACGGCCCGTCCGCCGGCTCGGTCTTCGTCGGCGACGCGGACCTGACCCGGCTCGGGGACCGGGAGTTGACCCGAATCCGCCGGGACCGCATCGGTTTCGTCTTCCAGTCGTTCAACCTGGTGCCCACGCTGACCGCGATCGAGAACATCACGCTGCCCATGGACATCGCCGGCCGCAAGCCCAACCGGCCGTGGCTGGACACCGTCATCGACACGGTCGGATTGCGGAACCGGCTGGACCACAAGCCGAGCCAGCTCTCCGGCGGCCAGCAACAGCGGGTCGCCTGCGCCCGCGCGCTGGCCGGCCGGCCGGACATCGTGTTCGCTGACGAGCCGACCGGCAACCTCGACTCCGTCGCCGGCGCCGAGGTTCTCGGCTTCCTGCGCCGGTCGGTGACCGAGTTCGGGCAGACCGTGGTCATGGTCACCCACGACCCGAGCGCCGCCGGCTACGCCGACCGGGTGCTGTTCCTGGCCGACGGCCGGATCGTCGACGAGATGACCGAGCCGACCGCCGACCGGGTGCTGGAGCGGATGAAGCACTTCGACGCGCCGGTTGCGAAGGGCTGATCCGGTGCTCAAGACCACGCTGAAAGGCCTTCTGGCACATAAGCTCCGGCTCGGCATGAGCGCGTTCGCGATCATCCTCGGGGTCGCCTTCGTGGCCGGCACCTTCGTGTTCACGGACACGATGAACCGCAGCTTCAGCGACCTGTTCCGGCAGACCGCGCCCGACGTCACCGTCCGTCCCGTCGATGCGGTCGACGGAAGCGGGTTCGCCGGGGCCGACGCCCGCACGGTGCCCTCCGACCTGCTGACCGGGCTGGACCGGCTGCCGGGCGTCGCCCGGGTCGACGGCAACGTGACCGACCAGCGCACCTACATCGTCGGCCGGGACGGCAAGGTCGTCGGCAGCGGGGGCGGGGCGCCGGGCATCGGGGTCGCCTACAACGACGGCCCGGCCGCCGACGGCTCGCCGATCGTCACCGTCACCGGCGGGAATGCGCCGGACGGGCCCGACCAGTTCCTCGTCGACGACAAGTCGGCCGCCGCCGCCGGCTACCTCATCGGAGACGAGATCACACTGGTCACCACCGGTTCCGAGCCGACCGTGCACGGCACCCTGGTCGGCACCGTGCGGTTCGGCGAGACGGGCAACACCATTGGCGCCACGCTGGTCCTGATGGACCTGCCGACCGCGCAGCGCCTGTACCTGGGCGGGCAGCACGCGTTCACCGACATCGCCGTCACGGGCGACGGTTCGGTGTCCAACCAGCAGCTGCGGGACGAGGTCGGCGCCGCCCTGCCGGCCGGGTTGCAGGCGCTGGACGACGCACAGATCGCCGCCGAGAACCTGACCGACCTGCAGGACGGGCTGTCGTTCATCACCACGTTCCTGCTGGTGTTCGCCGCGGTCGCCATCGTCGTCGGGGCCTTCCTGATCCTGAACACGTTCTCGATCGTGGTCGCCCAGCGCACCCGGGAACTGGCCCTGCTGCGGGCGCTTGGCGCCTCCCGGCGGCAGGTGACCGGGTCGGTGCTGATCGAGGCGCTGGTGGTCGGCCTGGTCGGGTCCACCGTCGGGCTGGGTCTGGGCTTCGCGCTGGCCGTCGGGCTCAAGGCGCTGTTCGGCGCGATCGGGCTCGACCTGTCGAACGCCGGGCTGGTCTTCCAGTGGCGCACCGCGGCCGTCGCGTACGCGGTCGGTGTGCTGATCACGCTGGTCGCGGCGTACCTGCCGGCCCGGCGGGCGGCGCTGGTGCCGCCGGTCGCCGCGATGCGCGACGACGTGGCGATGCCGGAGTCGTCGCTGCGCCGGCGGCTGGTCGCCGGGGCGGCCGTCACCGTCGTCGGGGCCGGCCTGATGACCTGGTCGCTCGGGTTCGACGGCGGCCTGCCCGTGCTCGGGATCGGTGTGCTCGCGGTCTTCGTGGGGGTCGCGTTGCTCGCCCCGACGATCGGCCGGCCGCTGGTGACGCTGATCGCCGCGCCGTTTCCCCGGCTGTTCGGCACCGTCGGTCACCTGGCCCGGGAGAACGCCCGGCGCAACCCCCGCCGGACGTCGGCCACCGCGTCGGCGCTGATGATCGGGCTGGCCCTGGTCAGCACCATGGCCGTGCTCGGCCAGTCCACCAAGGACAGCGTCGACGAACTGGTCGCCTCCGACCTGCACGCCGACTACGTGGTCTCGAACGCGATCGGCGTGCCGTTCTCGGCCGAGGTGGCCGGCCGGGTGGCCGAGGTGCCCGGGGTCGGCGAGGTCGTCCCGGTGCGCTACGGCCAGGCCGGGATCGACGGTGTCGAAACGTTTCTCACCGCCGTCCCGGCCGCCGACTACGCCGCCATGGTGGGGCTGGCCGTGCGCGAGGGCAGCCTGGCCGGTGACGGCCTGGTCGTCGCCGCCGACCGGGCCGCCGAACGGGGTTGGCACGTCGGCGATGTCGAATCGCTGACGTTTCCGGGCGGGTCGGTGCAGCTGCCGGTGACCGCGATCGTCGAGCCGAACCAGTTGGCCGGTACCACGATCGTGCCGTTGGACGCGTTGACCCGGGGCGGGCAGGCGTCGTTGGACTCGACCCTGTACGTGCTGCGTTCGCCCGGCGCCGACCCGGCCGCGGTGACCGCCGCGATCGACGGTGCGCTCGCCGACCTGCCCACCGTCACGGCCAAGGACCAGGCCGCGTATGCCGCCGAGCAGCGGGCGCCGGTGGACCAGATCCTGACCATCGTGTACGCGCTGCTGGGTCTGGCCGTGATCATCGCCGTGCTGGGGATCGTGAACACCCTCGCGCTGTCGGTGATCGAGCGGACCCGCGAGGTCGGCCTGCTGCGGGCGGTCGGGATGAGCCGGCGGCAGCTGCGCTCGATGATCCGCCTGGAATCGGTGGCCATCGCGGTGCTCGGCGCCGTGCTGGGCGTCGGGCTGGGCCTGGTGTTCGGGGTGAGCATCCAGCAGGCGCTGGCCGACCAGGGTGTGTCGGTGCTCGCGGTGCCGGCCGGTCAGCTCGCGCTGTTCCTGGCGCTGGCCGCGGTGATCGGGGTGCTGGCCGCGGTGTGGCCCGCCCGCCGCGCCGCCCGGATGGACGTGCTGCGAGCGATCACCGCCGACTGACCCCGCCCGCCCGCCCGCCCGACCGCCCGCCACCCCGCCCGCCCGACCTGCTGTTGATCATGGGCTAGTGGCCCTTCTGACGCGGTCAGAAGGGCCACTAGCCCATGATCAACTCGGACTCGGACTCGGACTCGGACTCGGACTCGGGGTGGGCGGCGTGGCGGACTGGCAGGCCGGCCCGCTCGGCCCGACGCTGGAACCGTGACGGGCGGCGGCGACTTCCGGACGGCACGGCGCATCGCGGTCTACGGCGTCACCGGGTCCGGCAAGACCCGCGCCGCGGCCGACATCGGCGCGGTCACCGGCCTGCCCTGGCACGCCGTCGATGAGCTGACCTGGGAACCCGGCTGGGCGGAGGTGCCCCGGGACGAGCAGCGGCGCCGGATCGATGCGATCTGCCGGGGCGACGCCTGGATTCTCGACGCGATTTACAGCACCTGGATGGACGTCGTGCTGGATCGGGTCGAGGTGATCGTGGCCCTGGACTATCCGCGGTGGCTGTCGTACGGCCGGCTGCTGCGGCGGACCGGCCGCCGGATGATCACCCGGGAACCCGTGTGCAACGGCAACCGTGAGACTGTGCGGCACGTGCTGGCCCGGGATTCGATTCTGTGGTTCCACGTCCGCTCCTTCGGGCGGAAGCGGGACCGGATCCGGGCCTGGGAGAACGATCCGGCGGCCCCGGCCGTCCAGCGGTTCGCCCGGCCGCGGCAACTGGCGGCGGCGCTGGCCGGGCCGGTTCCGACGACGTGAGTCTCGCGGGCCGTCCCGGCGTCAAGCGTGCATGTCCTCCAACTGCTTGCCCTTCGTCTCCTGCACCCACTTGGTGACGAAGATGAACGACAGCAGGGCGAACGCCGCATACAGGCTGTAGGCCAGGGCCAGCGAGATGTCGGCCAGCGGCGGGAAGGTGACGGTGATGATCCAGTTCGCCACCCACTGACCGCCGGCGGCCAGGGACAGCGCGGCGGCGCGCATCCGGTTCGGGAACATCTCGCCGAGCAGCACCCAGACGACCGGGCCCCACGACATGCCGAACGCGACCACGAACAGGTTGGCGGCGACCAGCGCGACCATCGGCGAGGCGCTGCCGAGAATGGCGACGTACAGGTTCGGCGTGTGGTCGGCGACGTTGTCGGCGGTGCACTGGCCGGCGATCACCTGGGTGCACTCGCCGGCGGTGCCGAAGATGATGGCCATGGTGGCCAGGGTGATCGTCATGCCGATCGACCCGATGATCAGCAGCGGCTTGCGGCCGATCTTGTCGATGGTGGCGATCGCGATCAGCGTCGTCAGGATGTTGATGGTGGCCGAGATGACCGTGATCAGGAACGACTGGTCCTCGGTGAAACCGACGGCCTCCCACAGGATGTTCGAGTAGTAGAAGATCACGTTGATGCCGACGAACTGCTGGAACACCGACAGCAGCAGGCCGATCCAGACGATGCCGGCGATCCGGCCGGTCTGGGTCGACTTCAGGTCCTTCCACGACGGCTCGGTCTCCCGTTCCATCGTCTGGCGGATCTTGTCGATCTTGGAGTCCAGGTTCTTCGGGCCGAGCAGGCGGCTGAGGATTTCCTTCGCCTCGGGGATCCGGTGCTTGGCGATCAGGTAGCGCGGCGACTCCGGGATGGTAAGCGCCAACCCGCCGTACAGCAGGGCGGGGATGATCATCATGAAGAACATCCACCGCCACGCCTCCCAGCCGAACCAGAAGTCCTGGTTCGACCCGCCGGCCGCGGTGGCCAGCAGGAAGTCGACCAGCAGCGAGATGAAGATGCCGGTGACGATGGCCAACTGCTGCAGCGACCCCAGCCGGCCGCGGATCCGGGCGGGCGCGATCTCGGCGATGTAGGCCGGGGCGATGACCGAGGCGACGCCGACGCCCAGCCCGCCGATCAGCCGGAAGAGGATCAGCAGCCACAGCGTCGGGACCAGGGCGCAGCCGATCGCGCTGATCGCGAACAGCACCGCGGCCAGCCGCATCACCTGCAGCCGGCCGATGTGGTCGGCGAGCCGGCCGGCGAGCAGCGCGCCGGCCGCGGCGCCCAGCAGGGCCGCGGCGACGGTGAACCCGAGCTCGAGGGCGCCGGCGTTGAAATACTCCTGGATCGCCGAGTTCGCCCCGTTGATGACTGCGCTGTCGTAGCCGAACAGGAACCCGCCGAGGGCGGCGACCGAGGCGATCCGGACGACGCCGGTGCCTTCGTCGGAGTCGTCGTAGATCGACGAACTGCTGTCGAAGCTGCCACCGTGCTCGCCCATGAGCTCCCCTTTCGGTGATCTTGCCAGGTCGCGTCCCGCCGGCTACTGCTCGCTGGATTCGACCTGCAGTGCTCCATGGCGCCCGCGCAAGCGCGGGCGACCAGAGCAGAGCATTCCACTGTTACCCAGTTCCGCACGCCGAAATCCGGATCGATGCCACTCCGTCATGGGAATGCGACCGTCGGCAGTGACGTCGGTGTTGTCTACGGTGACGCGGTGACCGAAATCGTCGAGGAACCGCTGCTGACCCGGGTCGAGGACCGACTGGGTCGGATCACGCTGAACCGCCCGCGGCAGATCAACGCGTTGACCCTGCCCATGATCGACTCGATCCGGCGGGCGCTGGCCGGTTGGCGTGACGACCCGCGGGTCGCCGTGGTGCTCATCGACGGGTCGGGGGAGCGCGGGCTGTGCGCCGGCGCGGACATCCGGGCCCTGCGGCAGTCGGTCCTGGACGGCACGCCGGAGGCGATGACGTTCCTGCGGCACGAGTACCAGATGAACCTGGCCCTGGCGACGTACCCGAAACCGATCGTCGCCCACCAGCGCGGCATCACCTTCGGTGGCGGACTGGGGGTGTCGGCCCACTGCTCGGTCCGGGTCGTGTCCGAGGACTCGCGGCTGGCCATGCCGGAGACGTTGATCGGGCTCTGGCCGGATGTCGGCATGCTGTACCGGCTGGGCCGCTCGCCCGGCCGGCTCGGGGTGCACGCCGCGCTGGTCGGGGCGCGGCTGGACGCCGGTGACGCGATCGCCGCCGGATTGTCGGACGCGTTCGTGCCGGCCGGTTCGTTCGAGGCGGTCACGGAGTCGCTGCGGGCGGGGGTGGTGCCGGCCTTCGACGCGCCCGCGCCGGCGGGTGCGTTGGCCGGTGCGGACTGGATCGACGAGTGCTACTCGTTCGACCGGGCCGAGGACATCCTGCACGCGCTGAGCTCGCACCCGGACCCGGCGGCGCAGGCGGCCGGGCGGGCGCTGGCGGGAATGTGCCCGACGTCGGTGAAGGTCACCCTGCGGGCGGTCCGCGCCGCCGGCTCGATGAGCCTGGCCCAGGTGCTGGAGCAGGATCTGCGGTTCGCGGCGCACTTCCTGCCCCGGCCCGACCTGGTCGAGGGCATCCGCGCCCAGGTGGTCGACAAGGACCGTAATCCCTCCTGGTCACCCGCCCGGCTGGTGGACGTCACCGACGCGGAGATCGACGCGTTCTTCCGCTGAGCCGGCGAATGATCCGATCGAGTTGGCGCTCTCGATCCACCAGCAACTCGCGGAGGCGATCCACAGTGTGCCGGTAGGTCGGCGCGGCAGCGATCGGCTGCCGTGCCCGTTCGAGGATCGTCACCTCCACGTCAAGCGCGCCTTCCGGAAGATGCCGACGATCGCCAGTTCGACGTCGTCGAGCAGGGCGACGTTGACGTGGAACCGTGCCTCGCATGGAGCGACAAGCTCGCCGTAGAGGGCGGCCCGGTGAACTCGCGCGTACCGGTGTGAGACGTCGACCCGGTCCACGGCGAGCGAATTGACCTGTTCGGGGTCAGGCCGGGCGGATTAGGTCGCTGGGCCGTACGGTCACGACGAGCGGGTTCTCGACGCTCACGGTCGCGTCGCCCTCGGCCGACGCGATCAAGCGGTAGCCGCCGGATCCGTCGAGCCCGTAGACCTCGACCGACGGTTTCACCGGGTCGACGATCCAGTACTGCGGGATACCGGCCTCGGCGTAGCGGCCGAACTTCATCAGCCGGTCGTACCGACGCGAACTCGGCGAAAGCACCTCGACGACGATCGTCGGGTTCTGCTGGATGTTCTTCGGGCCGATCCGGTCGGTCGCGACGACGAGCACATCTGGTTCCAGCGAGGTGCGGGTGTCCGGCTGCCAGTCGAGCGGCGAGACGAACGCCTCGTGGTCCGGTGGGCAGGCGTGCACGAGCGCCAGATAGATGCGCCCGATAGCGCGCTGGTGGACCGGGATCGGCGACGGGCTCACGATCAGGATCCCGTCGAGGATCTCGTACCGCAGGCCGTCGTCCGGTAGCTGTTCCAGCAGGTCGACGGTCCACTCACCGCCGCCGGGTGGGGCGACGGGCAGCCCACCGACCGGCTCGTCCAGTTCCTCGACCTCGGTCGATGCCGCCATGCCTGCCATCGTGCCTCCCCGACCCGAACCATGTCACGCATTCTGGCGGGCCTACCGGCCGGGCCGGGGTGTTGTCCACAATCCGCAGCTCAGCGGCTGCGACCTCAGCCGGCCAGGCGCCCGATCTCCGGGTGGCCCGGCCGCACCTGGACGGTGGTCGCGGTGATGCCGGCCTGCTTCATCAGCTTGCGCACGTCGTCCCGCTGCTCGGGCAGCATGACGGTGATGACGGTGCCGTCGGCACCGGCCCGCGCGGTCCGGCCGGACCGGTGCAGGTAGGCTTTGTGCTCGACTGGCGGGTCGACGTGCACCACCAGTTCGACGTCGTCGACGTGGATGCCGCGGGCGGCGATGTCGGTGGCGACCAGAACCTTGGCGGTGCCGGCGGAGAACGCGGCGAGATTGCGCTCGCGGGCATTCTGCGAGAGGTTCCCGTGCAGGTCGACGGCCGGGATGCCGTTCTTGGTCAGCGTGGCCGCCCACTTCTTGGCGCCGTGCTTGGTGCGGGTGAACAGCAGCCGGCGACCCTCGCCACGGGCCAGTTCCCGGACCACCGCGGCCCGGTCGGCGGCGTCGACGGCGAAGATGTGGTGCTCCATCGCGGCCACCGGTGACGTCTCGTCGTCGACGGCATGCAGCACCGGGTCGGTCAGGAATTCCTTGACCAGCACCGAGATGCCGTTGTCCAGGGTGGCCGAGAACAGCAGCCGCTGCCCGCCGGCCGGGGTGGCCCGCAGCAGCCGGCGGACGCCCGGCAGGAAGCCGAGGTCGGCCATGTGATCGGCCTCGTCCAGCACGGTGACCTCGACGTCGCGCAGGTCGCATTCGCGCTGGCCGATGAGATCCTCGAGCCGGCCCGGGCAGGCGATCACGATGTCGACGCCGCGGCGCAGGGCGGCGGTCTGGTTGCCGAAGCCGACGCCGCCGAAGATCACGACGGTGCGCAGCCCGGCCGCCTTGGCCATCGGCTCGACGGTGCGGGCCACCTGCAGGGCCAGCTCGCGGGTGGGCAGCAGCACGAGGCCGCGGGGGCGGCCGGGGGTGCGTCGGCCACCGGCCAGCCGGGCGACGAGCGGGATCGCGAAGGCGATGGTCTTGCCCGAGCCGGTCTTGCCGCGGCCGAGCACGTCCCGCCCGGCCAGCGTCGCCGGCAGGGTGGCCGCCTGGATCGGGAACGGATCCCGGGCGCCGAGGCCGGCCAGCGCCGGCAGCAGGGTGGCCGGGACGCCGAGGTCGGCGAAGCCGGCCGTCGACGCCGAGGTCGGTGCCGGTTGGGCGACCGCGATCGGGTGGGTCGTAGGGGCGGAAGCGGCTGGGCGGGTGGCGCGGGTCGTCGGCGCGGAAGC
>JBDHZW010000005.1:0-42678 GCA_039812105.1 Nakamurella sp. | reverse complement strand
CCGGGAACCCCAAGGGCGTCACCGGTTTCGCCGACCTGGCCAACCCCGACCTGCAGGTCGTGGTCTGCGCGCCGCAGGTGCCGTGCGGCACGGCCACCCAGAAGGTCGAGCAGAACACCGGCGTCACGCTGACCCCGGTCAGCGAGGAGTCCTCCGTCACCGACGTGCTGAACAAGGTGCAGACCGGGCAGGCCGACGCCGGACTGGTCTACGTGACCGACGCGGCGGGCGCCGGCGCCAAGGTCACCGAGGTGACGTTCCCGGAGGCCGCCGCGGTGGTCAACGTCTACCCGATCGCGACCGTCAAGGACGGCCCGCAACCGGAACTCGCGAGCAAGTTCGTCGACCTGGTGACCGGACCCGACGGGCAGCAGATCCTCAAGGACGCCGGCTTCGAACCCGCTCCCTGATTCGGACCGGTTCGGTGGCCATCGAGGCGCCGGTTCCGGCCCGTCAGCGGCGGCGGGCGGGAACCGGATCCGGCCTGCCCGGCTGGGTGTTCGCGCCTGCCGCGGTCGGCGGGATCTTCATCGTGCTGCCCCTGGCGGCGATGCTGGCGCGGGTGCAGTGGTCGCAGTTCTGGACGCTGATCACCTCCGACTCGTCGATCGCCGCCCTGTGGCTGAGCCTGAAGACCTCCACCGCCAGCACGATCCTGTGCCTGCTGCTGGGCACCCCGATGGCGCTGGTGCTGGCGCGGGCGCAATTCCCCGGCCTGCGGCTGGCCCGGTCCCTGGTGCTGCTGCCGCTGGTGCTGCCGCCGGTCGTCGGCGGCATCGCGCTGATCTACACCTACGGACGGCTCGGCCTGATCGGCCAGTACCTGGAGGCGTTCGGCATCCGGATCGCGTTCACCACCACCGCCGTGGTGATCGCCCAGACGTTCGTCGCGTTACCGTTTCTCGTGCTGTCGCTGGAAGGCTCGCTGCGCACCGCCGGCCGCCGGTACGAGGCCGTCGCGGCGACGCTCGGGGCGAACCCGACCACGGTGCTGCGGCGCGTCACCATTCCGCTGGTGCTGCCCGGCCTGTTCTCCGGTGCGGTGCTGGCGTTCGCCCGGTCGCTCGGCGAGTTCGGCGCCACCCTCACGTTCGCCGGCAGCCTGCAGGGGGTCACCCGCACGCTGCCGCTGGAGATCTACCTGCAGCGGGAGACCGACGCCGACGCCGCCGTCGCGCTGTCCCTGGTGCTCGTGGTCGTCGCGGTGCTGATCGTGCTGGCCACCCGGGGCCGCAGCGGCGAAGGCGCGCTGTGACCGGGCCCGGTCCGGCCAAGCCCATCGGCGCGGTCGATCTGACCGCCACCATCGCCGAACGGGGCACCGACCTGAGGTTGACCGTCGAACCGGGTCAGGTGGTCGCGGTACTCGGCGCGAACGGCGGCGGCAAGTCCACCCTACTGTCCCTGCTGTCCGGGCTGCTGCACCCGGACACCGGCCGGATCACCCTGGACGGGCAGGTTCTGGTCGACACCGCCACCGGCACCTGGGTGCCCCCGCACCGGCGACGAGTCGTGCTGCTGGCCCAGCAGGCCCTGCTGTTCCCGCACCTGACCGCCGCCGCCAACGTCGCGTTCGGGCCGCGCAGCCAGGGCCTGTCCCGACGGGAGTCGCGGGCCGCCGCCGACCGGTGGCTGGAAGCGGTGGACGCCGCCCGGTTCGCCGACCGCAAACCCGCGGAACTGTCCGGTGGTCAGGCGCAGCGGATCGCCATCGCGCGGGCGTTGGCCGCCGACCCGGCCCTGCTGCTGCTGGACGAGCCGATGGCCGCCCTGGACGTGGCGGTCGCCCCCGCCCTGCGGCAGCTGCTGCGCCGGGTCCTGCGCCGGACCCGGCGGACCGCGCTGCTGGTCACCCACGACCTGATCGACGCCCTGACCCTGGCCGACCGGGTGGTCGTCGTCGAGGCCGGCCGGATCGTCGAGGACGGGCCCACCCGCACCGTGCTGGCCGCCCCCCGCTCCCCGTTCACCGCCCGGATCGCCGGCATCAACCTGATCGCCGGCACCGCCGACGGGCACCACCTCGTCACCGACGACGGCACCCGGATCAGCGGGCTGCTCGACCCGGGCTGCGAGCCCGGCGAGGCCGCGGTCGCGGTCTTCCAACCCCGGGCCGTCGCCGTCCACCTGACCGAACCCACCGGCAGTCCGCGCAATCACCTCACGGTCACCGTGACCGAACTCGAGCCCCGCGGCGAAACCATCAGGGTGCACACGGCTCCCGTCCCGGGGACGGTCGGGCTGCTCGCCGACATCACCGTCGCGTCCGCCGCCGACCTCGAACTGCAACCCGGCAGCCGCGTCCACTTCGCCGTCAAGGCCACCGAAATCACCATCCACTCGGCCGCGGGGGTGATCACCACACCGGCCTGACGTCGGCATCCCCAGCACCCGTCCGACATCACCGCTCGTCACGAAGGAGTCACCATGCGCCTGTCCACCCGCAACCAGCTGTCCGGCACCGTCACCGAGGTCACCCTCGGATCGGTGATGGCCACCGTCAAGGTCCGCCTCGACGGCGGCGATCAGGTCGTCACCGCCTCCATCACCAAGGAGGCCGCCGTGGAACTCGGCCTGGCCGAAGGCGTCAAGGCCACCGTGCTGGTCAAGTCCACCGAGGTCATGCTCGGTGTCGACTGAGCGTCCCCGGTTCAGTGCCGGGCCGGCCGGAGCGGGAGGCCGGCCGCGCGGTAGGAGTCGTCGATCAGGCGCATGGTGGCGACCGCGTCGGCGGCGTCGGTCACCGGCCGCTCGCCGGTGCGGACGGCGCGGGTGAACGCCTCCAGCTGGTAGGTGTACGACGAGCGGGTGCCCAGGTGCTCGGTCCGGGTCGCCGGCGGGGTGCCCGCGGACAGCGCCACCAGCCGGTCGTCCTCGTGCGGGTGGATGAAGTCGGGGATGAACGCCTCGCCGGCGCTGCCGATCACCCGGTGCCGCATCGACACCGCGTCCGCGGCCATGTGGCACGTCGCCGTCCCGGTCACCCCGGACGGGAACACCAGCTCCGCGGTCAGCCATTCGTCGACGCCCGGATGCCCGGCCCGCTCGCCGGCTTTGGCCGACACCACCCGCGGTTCGCCGCCGGCGAACCGGGCGAGCATCCGCTGGCTGTGCAGGCTGTAGCAGCCCAGGTCCATCAGCGCGCCGCCGGCCAGATCGAACTGCCACCGCGGATCGGCGTCGGCCGGCGCGGGCATCTCCATGATCGTCTCGACGTGCCGCAGGTGGCCGATCTCGCCGCTCGCGACGATCCGGTGCAGCCGGCTGATCAGCGGGTGGTAGAAGTAGTGGAAGCCCTCCATGAACGTCCGCCCGGTCTCGGCGACCACCCTCTGCACCGCCCGCGCCTGCGCAGCGGTGCCGGCCGAGGGCTTCTCGGTGAGTACGTGCTTGCCGGCCCGCAGCGCGGCCACGTTCCACACCGGGTGCAGCGAGTTCGCCAGCGGGTTGTAGATCGCCTCCACCTCGGGGTCGTCGAGGACGTCCTGATACGAGTCGAGAGCCCTTTCCACGCCATAGCTCTCGGCGAACGCCTCGGCCCGGGACCGGTCCCGGGCGGCCACCGCGACCAGCCGGGCGCCGGTCAGCCGGGCCGGCTGCACGATCGCCAGTTCGGCGATCCGGGCCGCGCCCAGCACGCCGATCCGCAACGGCTCGTTCATGTTCTCTCCCTTGAGGGTTCAGTCGCCGAGGGCGCCGATGACGTTCTGGTCCCAGTCGATCACCGAGCCGGTGACGACGCCGCTGCGGTCGGACAGCAGGAAGACCACGAAGTCGGCGATCTCGTCGGGCTGGCCGACCTTGCCCATCGGCAGGCTCTTCGCCGCCTGCGCCTGCCAGTCGGCCCCGCCCGCCCGGGTGTCGCCCTCACCCGAGGACCCACGCTGCAACGCGTCCTCGCCGTCGGTCGCCGTCCAGCCCATGTTCAGGCCGTTGATCCGGATGCGGTCCCAGCGGTGCGCGTGCGCGGCGTTCTTGGTCAGGCCGGCCAGCCCCGCCTTGGCCGCCACGTACGGCGCCAGGAACGACTGGCCGCCGTGCGAGTCGATGGACAGGATGTTGACGATGCTGCCCGGTTCGCCGCGCCGCCGCATGTCCTGCACGGCGGCCTGCATGACGAAGAACGGCGCCCGCAGGTTCACCGCGACGTGCCGGTCGAACAGTTCGGGGGTGGTACTCAGCAACGTGCCGCGGGAGGTCTCGCCGGCGGCATTGACGACACCGTCGACCCGGCCGAACGTCTCGACCGTGTGCCGGACGAGCCCGCAGGCCTGGTCGACGTCGGTGACGTCGGCCCGGGCGAACGCCGCCCGCCCACCCCCGGCAACCAGCTCCTCGACCAGCGCCTGCCCGGTGGCCGGGTTCCGGCCACCGATCACCACGGTCGCGCCCTCGCGGACCGCGGCCCGGGCGACCGCCGCGCCCAGACCCTGAGTGCCGCCGTTGATGAGCACCACCTTGCCGGTCAGCAGCTCCCTCATGCCCGCACTCCGGCCCAGTCCGGGTTGGCCACGGCCGCCGGAAGTTCGCCGGTCAGCACCGCCACCACACCCTGGGCCGCGGCGGTAAAGGTCGCGGCGGTCGCCCGCCGGCTCAGCCCCATCACGTGCGGGGTGAGGATCACGTCCGGATGGTCGAACAACGGATGGTGCGCCGGCGGTTCGGGGTCGAACACGTCCAGGCCGACCCCGCCCAGCCGCCCGTCCAGCAGCGCGGCGTGCACCGCGTCCGGGTCGACCAGGCCGCCGCGGCCGCAGTTGACCAGGATCGCGCCGGGCCGTACCCGGGCCAGCAGCCCGGCGTCGACCAGATGGTGCGTCTCGGAGGTGAGCGGCAGGTGCAGGGTGAGCACGTCGGATCGGCGGACCAGGTCGGCCAGGTCGGCGCAGCGGACGTCGGCCGGCGGCTCGCTGACCGGGTCGTAGGCCAGCACCGACATGCCCAGCGCGGCCCCGAGAGCCGCGCACCGACGGCCGATCCGGCCGTAGCCGACCACGCCGAGCGTCGACCCGGCCAGGTCACCGACCGGCACCGAACCGCGCTGCCCCCACCGGCCGTCGCGGACCAGCGCGGTCAGCCGGCCGAACCGCTTGACCAGCGCCAACGCCATGCCGATCGCTCCCTCGGCGACGGCGGTCGCGCCGGCGCCGGGGGTGATCACCACCGCGATGCCCCGCTCGGTCGCGGCGGCCACGTCGACCCGTTCGACGCCGACGCCGGTCCGGGCCAGCACCCGCACCCGCGGCATCCGGTCCAGCAACGCCCGGTCGACCAGCGGGTCGGCCCGGACGATCGCCCCGTGGGCGGCGGCCAGGTCGGCGTCCGTCGGCTCGGCCACGAACCGGGCGCGCCCGGCCAGGGTCGGCTCCACCAGATCGGGGTGGACCGTGCCGAGGGCCACCACCAGCGGCAACTCACTCATCGCGGCCGTGCCCGAACGTCGCGCCCGGCACGTCGGACACCTTGTGCCACTGGCCGTCCACGGCCGACGCGGCGACGGCCGAGATCACCTGGGCGTCGGCCAGCGCCTCCTCGATGGTGGAGTTGTGCCGGGGACCGCCGATGACCGCCTGCACGAACTTGCGGGCCTCGATCACCTTCAGATCGTCGTAGCCCATCGCATTGCCGGGCCCCGGCTGGAACCGGCCGTAGTCGCCCATCGCCGGGTTGCCCAGCACCGTGGTGTACCCCTGGTTCGGGCCCTTGCGGGTCACGCACAGTTGGAACTCGTTCATCCGCTCGAAGTTCCACGACGCCGACCCTTCGGTGCCGTAGATCTCGAAGCCCAGCCCGCACTGCGGCCCGACGATCACCCGCGACGCCTCGATGGTGCCGACCGCGCCGGACGCCGGTCCGGAGCCCGCGAAGCGGACGAGAGCGGCGGCGTAGTCGTCGTTCTCGACCTCGCCGAGCTCGCCGTCCTCGATCACCGCGAAGTGGTTGGCCACGCCCATCGGCAGGACCGGCCGCCGCGTGTGGACGGTCGACAGCAGGCCGCTGACCTCGGTGATCGGCGCGACCACGTACTGGACGAGATCGACCACGTGCGAGAGCAGGTCGCCCAGCGCGCCGCTGCCGGCCAGGTCCTTCTTGAAGCGCCAGGACAGCGCGCCCTTGGGCTCGGCCGCGTAGCCGTTGAAGAAGACGGCGCGGACGTTGGTGATCCGGCCCAGCTCACCGGCGGCGATCAGCTCCCGAATCCGTTCCACGGCCGGCGCGTGCCGGTAATTGTAGCCGATGGAGGTGGCCACCCCGGCGGCCTGGGCGCCGGCGGCGACCAGCGCGGTGTCGGCGGCGTCCCGGCCGACCGGCTTCTCGATCCAGAACGGCTTGCCGGCCCGCGCGGCGGCGACGCCGATCTCGGCGTGCAGCAGGTTGGGCGCGCAGATGGACACCACGTCCACCTCGGGGTCGCTCAGCACGTCCCGGTAGTCCAGGCTGCCCTTGGCGTAGCCCAGGACGTCGGTGGCGTAGTCGACCCGGTCGGGGGCGGTGTCGGCCGCGTGCACCAGACGGGGGCGGACGCCCAGTTCGGGGTAGACGGTGGGCAGGGACTGGTAGGCGCGGGTGTGCAGCTTGCCCATCCAGCCGACGCTGATCAGGCCGACACCCAGTTCTTTCATGGTCATGGTGCTCCTTCAGGTTCGGGCGAGGGTCAGTTCGCGGCGGATGGCCGCGGCCAGCAGGGTCGAGTCCGAGCCGATCGCGACGAACGAGAAGCCCTGCTCCAGCCGGGCAGCGGCGGCGGCTCCGTCGTTCACCAGCAGGCCGGCGGCCCGGCCGTGCCGTTTCGCCGCGGCGAGCACCTGCCGGACCGCGTCGGCGAAGGCCGGGGCGGTGACGTCACCGGGGACGCCGAGGTCGTGCGACAGGTCGCGGGGTCCGATGAACAGCACGTCCACCCCGTCGACCGCGGCGATCTCGTCGACCGCCGCCACCGCCGCGGCCGATTCGATCTGGACGACGACCAGCACCTCGTCGTCGGCCCGGTCCAGCGCGCCGGGGTCCAGGCCGAACCGGCAGGCGCGGTTGTAGGTGGCCACGCCGCGGTCGCCGGCCGGCGGGTAACGCAGGTGCCGGATCGCCTCGGCCACCTGGGCGGCGCCGTCCATCCGGGGCAGCATCAGCCCGGCGGCGCCGCCGTCGAGCACCCGGCCCATCCGGATCCGTTCGGCCGATTCGACCCGGACCACCGTCGGCACCCCGTAGGCGCCGGCGGCGGGGACCACGTCGCGGACCTGTTCCTCGCCGCCCGCGCCATGTTCGAGATCCAGCAGCAACCAGTCGAAGCCGGCGGCCGCGCACACCTCGGCGGTCACCGCCGACGCCGTGCCGACGAACGTGCCCAGCGTGCGGTCGCCGGCCCGCACGGCCCGGGCCAACGCGCCGCCATTCAAGGGCGTCACCCGAACCACCGCTGGGCGACCCTGTCCCGCTCGTACTCGGCCCGGATCGGCGGCACGGTCGACACCTCGGAAACCTCAGCGGGAGCCACGTCCCACCAGACCCCGGCCGGCGGCAGGTCGGCGTGCGGGATGGCCGGCACGACGATCACCACGGTGCCGTCGTGGCCGCGGGTCTCGTCCAGCGCGGCGCGCAGTTCGGCCGCCGAATTCGGCCGCATCGCCGTGGCCCCCAGCCCGGCGGCGACCTGCACGAGGTCGACCGCCAGGTACTCGCCGTCCAGCCGGGCCGGCTTGTCGTTCGCGACCAGGTCGAGCGAGGCGGTGCGGTACCGGAACTCGTTGCCGAACTCGCGTCCGGAGCGGAACATCTGCAGCCGGTGGATGACCTGGTAGCCGTGATTCTCGGGGATCACCAGGGTGACCGGCAGGCCCTCCTGGGCGGCGGTGAGCAGCTCGGTCGGGGACATCAGGAACGTGCCGTCGCCCAGGAACGCGGTGATCCGGGCGGCCGGATCGGGGTGGGCCATCCGCACCCCGATCGCCGCCGGGATCTCGTAGCCCATGCAGGAGAAGCCGAACTCGAGGTGGCAGAACCGGCCGTCGGTGGCGTCCCACACCTTCTGCAGGTCGCCGGGCGGGCCACCGGCGGCGGCGACGATGACGTCACCGGACCGGGCGTGGTCCTGCAGGATGCCGATGATCTGGCCCTGGGTGAGCACCGCGTCGGTGGTCGTCACGATGTCCGAATCGGCGGGGACGTCACCCTTGACGAACAGCTGGTCGGCGTCCAGGGCGTCGGCCCGCTGCACCGCCCAGGCGTCCTCGAGTTCCTCGGTCCGGGCCCGCCAGGCCGGATCCGGCGCGACCGGGCCGAGGATCTCGACCAGCGCCGCCAGGGCCGCCTTGGCGTCGCCGATGATGCCGAGGGCGCCGAGCCGGTCGGCGTCGGCCGGGTCGACGTTGATGCTGGCGAACCGCACGTCCGGGTTGGCGAACAGCGAGTGCGACGCGGTGGCGAAGTCGGTCAGCCGCGAGCCGACGGTCAGGACGACGTCGGCCTCCCGAGCCAGCGCGTTGGTGGCCGGCGTGCCCTCCAGCCCGATGCCGCCGACCTGGTACCAGGCCCGCTCCTGCACCGCGCCCTTGCCGGCCATCGTCTCGGCGACGGGCGCGCCGATCGCTCCCGCCAGGGCCTGCAGCTCGTCGGTGGCGTCGGAGTAGACGACGCCGCCGCCGGCGATGATCAGCGGCTTCCGGGCCTGGGTGAGAAGCTCAGCGACCGCGGCGATCTCGCGCGGCTCGGGTTCGGGTCGACGGATGGTCCAGTCCCGCTCGGTGAAGAACTCGGCCGGGAAATCGTAGGCGTGCGACTGCACGTCCTGCGGCAGGGACAGCACCACCGCGCCGGCGGTGGCCGGGTCGACCAGGGTGCGCATCGCCTTGGGCAGCGCGGTGAGCAGCTGCTCGGGCCGGGTGATCCGGTCGAAGAATCGGGACACCGGCCGGAACGCGTCGTTGACGGTCAGGTCGGCGTCGACCGGGTGCTGCAGCTGCTGCAGCACCGGGCCCTGATGCCGGGTGGCGTAGGTGTCGCCGGGCAGCAGCAGCACCGGCAGCCGGTTCACCGTGGCCAGCGCGGCGCCGGTGACCATGTTCATCGCGCCCGGGCCGATGGAGGCCGTGACGGCCAGGGTGCGGCGGCGCCGGCTGTGCTTGGCGAAGCCGACGGCCATGTGCACCAGGGACTGCTCGTTGCGGCCCTGGACGAACGGCATGTCCTCGGCCAGCTGGTCGAGCGCCTGGCCCAGGCCGGCCACGTTGCCGTGACCGAAGATGCCCAGGGTGGCCGGGATCAACCGCTGGCGGACCCCGTCGGCGACGGAGTACTGCCGGGACAGGTACGTGATGACGGCCTGGGCGACCGTCAGTCGGATCGTGGTGGTCATGTCGGGTCCTCTACCAGGGTCGGCCGTGCAGGATCACGGTCTTGACGTCGGTCATCTCGGCGACGGCGGAACGCGGGCCCTCCTTGCCGATCCCGCTGCCCTTCAAGCCGCCGTAGGGCATCAGGTCGGCCCGCCACAGCGGGGTCCAGTTGATGTGGATGGTGCCCGCGTCGATCTCCCGGATCGCCTGCACCGCACCGGACACGTCGGAGGTGAAGATCCCTGCGCCGAGGCCGTAGGCGGTGCCGTTGGCCTGGGCGATCGCGGCGGCCCAGTCCGTCGCCGTCGACACGGCGACCGCCGGGCCGAACAGCTCGTCCTGGGCGAACGGGGCGGCCGGGTCGACGCCGGCGACGACCGCCGGGGTGATCGTCGCGCCGTCCCGCTTGCCGCCGGTGAGCAGCGACCCGCCGCCGGCGACGGCCGCGGCGATGCTGGCCTCCACCCGCTGCGCCTCGTCCTGCGTGATCAGCGTGCCCATCGTGGTGTCGGTGGACGACGGGTCGCCGGTGCGGATCTTTTCGACCCGCGGCACCAACGCGTCCAGGAAATCGCCGGCGATGCTCGGATGGGCGATCACCCGCTGCACCGAGATGCACACCTGGCCGGCGTTGACATAGCCGCCCAGCGCCACCGCGGCCGCGGCGGCGTCGATGTCGGCGTCCGGCAGCACCACGACCGGGCAGGACGCGCCCAGCTCCAGCGACAGCTTCTTCACCCCGGCCAGCCGGGTGATCCGGGTGCCGGTCGCGGTGGACCCGGTGAACGAGATCTTGTTCACCCGCGGGTCGCTCACCAGCGCGTCACCGAGTTCGGCACCCGGGCCGGTGAGCACGGACAGCACACCCTCGGGCAGCCCGGCGTCCACGAAGCACCGGGCCAGCGCCAGCGCGGTCAGCGGGGTGGTCCGGGCCGGCTTGAGCACCACGCTGTTCCCGGCGGCCAGCGCGGGCGCCAGCTTGTGCAGCACCAGCAACGCCGGATAGTTGAACGGGGTGATCGCCACCACCACGCCGACCGGCTGCCGGACGGTGAAACCGACCTTGTCGAAACCGGTTCCGGGGTTGGCATCCAGTGGCAGGGTGTCGCCGTAGAGCTGGGTGCCCTCGAACGCGGCCAGCCGGATCAACGCGCCGGACCGGGACGCCTCCCCGCGCGCCTCGGTGATCGCCTTGCCGTTCTCCGCACTCAGCGTTCGGGCGATGACCTCGGCCCGCTCGTCGGCGAGATCGGCGGCCCGGAGCAGGATGCGCATCCGCTCGTGGGCGGGGGTGCGCCGCCAGATCGCCGCACCGGCGACGGCCGCGGTCAGGGCGGCATCCACGTCGTCGACACCCGCCGAGGCGACGGTGTCGACGACGGAGCCGTCGTACGGGGAACGAACCTGCTCCTCGCGCCCGGATCGGGCCGGGGCGGACACTCCACCGATCAGTAGTTCCACGATCGACTTCTCCAGTTCATCGTCGTTGACGGCAGGACTTGCTGGTCTCCAGCCTGACCGCCGGGCATCGAGACCGTCAACCGACAGATGGCCGTCAAAAAGCTGTCATTCATGTTGCCTGGTCCACTCGCTGTGGTTGCCGACACGTCAGGGAGATGTCACAGTGATAGTCATGGCGACCCACCCGTACCCCGTCCGGGAGATCGCCCGGCAGGCCGGGGTCAGCGAATCCACCGTGGACCGGGTGCTGAACGCGCGGGCGGTCGTCCGCGCCAGCACGGTCGCCAAGGTGCGCCAGGCGATCGTCGACCTGGACCGCCAGCAGACCCAGTTGCGGCTGTCCGGTCGCACCTTCCTGATGGACGTGGTGATGCAGACCCCGAACCGGTTCTCTGCGTCGGTCAAGGCGGCCACCGAGCGGCTGCTGCCCACCATGCTGCCGGCCGTGGTCCGGGCCCGGTTCGACTTCCGCGAGACCGCCCGCCCGGCGGAGATCGTCAAGACCCTGCGGGACATCCGCTACCGCGGGTCCTCCGGTGTGGTGCTCAAGGCCCCGGATCTGCCCGAGATCTCCGCCGAGGTCGAGAACCTCTGGGAAAAGGGCATTCCGGTGATCACCCTGGTCACCGATCTGCCGCTGAGCAGACGCATCGGCTACGTCGGCATCGACAACCGGGCGGCCGGGGCCACCGCCGCCTACCTGATCGACCGGTGGCTGGGCCGGGACCCGGGGGCGGTGCTCATCGCGATCAGCCGCAGCGTGTTCCGCGGTGAGGAGGAACGGGAGATCGGGTTCCGGGCCACCCTGCGGGAGCGGTCCGACCGGACGGTGGTCGACGTCACCGACACCGACGGGCTGGACGAGTCGGTGCTGCAGCGGACCAAGGCCCGGCTGATCGACCACCCGTCGGTCGTCGCGGTCTACTCGATCGGCGGCGGCAACCGCGCCATCCTCGCCGCCTTCGATGAACTGGACCGGCCGTGTCAGGTGTTCGTCGGTCACGACCTGGACCGGGACAACCGGGATCTGCTGGCCCGGCAACAGATCTCGGCCGTCCTGCATCACGACCTGGTCGGCGACATGCGCCGGGCCTGCCACCTGATCATGCATCACCACGGGGCGATCGACGGCCCGATCGCGACCTCGACCCCGTCCGCCATCCAGGTGGTCACGCCGTTCAACCTGACCGAACCCATCGACGTGTGACGGCTGGGCGGCCGGGTCATCGCAATGACACCTTTTTGACGGCCGCTGACGGTTGACCCGCGCGCCGATTCCCGGTCAGGCTGGGCAGGCCGGGCCGGTCGTGCCCGACGAGACTCCCCTCCCCGCACCGAAGGTGATCCCGTGCCCGAACTGCTCGCGACCTGCTGGACCCACGCCGGCCAGGCGCTCCCGATCGACGGCCGGCACCTGAGCCCGCTGCCGCTCCGCGCCCGGGCCGAGGCCGCCGCCCGCGCCGGCTTCACCGGCATCGGTTTCACCATCGACGATCTCGACGCCGCCGCACCGGCGCTGACGCTGTCCGACGTCCGGCGACTGTGCGACGACCTGGGCCTGGTGCACACCGAGGTGGAACTGCTCGCCGACTGGTGGGCCACCGGCGACCGCCGCGCCCGCTCCGACGAGAAGCGGGCCAGGCTGCTGCACGCCGCCAGCGTCCTGTGCGCCCGTCAGATCAAGATCGCCCCGGACGCGCCCACCGATCCGATGACCCGGCCGGTCCCGGTCGACCGGGACCGCTGGGCGGCCGAACTGCACAACCTGGCCCGGCAGGCCGCCGACAGCGGCACCCGGGTCGCGCTCGAGGTGCTCCCCTTCTCCAACCTGCCGGACTTCACCGACACGGCCGGGCTGATCGCGGCCGCGGATCACCCGGCGGCCGGGCTCGTGGTCGACATCTGGCACGTCGAACGCGGCCCGTCGACCCTGGCCGAGCTCGCCGCTCTGCCGCCCGGCATGGTGTTCGCCGTCGAACTCAACGACGCCCCCGCCGAACCCGCCGAACCCGTCCGCGACCTGTTCCAGGACACCATCCACCATCGGGTGCTGCCGGGTGATGGTGCCTTCGACATCAAGGGCCTCATCCGGACCCTGCAGGGCGTGGGATTCACCGGGCCCTGGGGTGTGGAGATCATCTCCGACGCCCACCGCGCCCGCCCCCTGGACGAGGCGATGGACGCCGCCTACCGGGCCACTATGGCCCAGTTCGAGTAGCCAGCGGGTTGGTGCCGTCGATGTGGCCGAGGGTTTCCTTGCTGGTCTCCGGCGCCCAGCGCCAGCGGACCAGGCCGCCGATGAACAGCACGACGACGCAACCGGCCAGGGCGGTGTTGATGCCGGCACCGGCGGCGACGACCGGGAGCAGGAAGGTGCTGCCGGCCGACCCGATCCGGCTGCCCGCGGTGGCCACGCCGACGCCCGTAGCGCGCAGATCGGTCGGGAACAGTTCGGGCGGGTAGACGAACTCCAGATTCACCGCCGCGGCCAGCACGAACGCGAACGCGGTGAACAGGATGATCGACACGACCGGCCGCCCGGGCCGGACAGCAGGATCAGGCTGCCCAGCAGCGCGCCGCCGACGATGAAACTGCCGATCAGGAACGGCCGGCGGCCGATCCGGTCGACCAGCAGCAGCCCGACGATGGCCCCGGCCAGCAGGAACACGTGGTACAGGGCGCCGGCGGTCAGCTTGTCGGTGACCCAGAGCGCGCCCATGACCTGCGGGGAGAAGGTGCCCAGGGCGAAGAACGGGATGACCTGGCAGACATAGAACAGGACGCCGACGGGGGTCCGCCTGCGGTAGGCCTTGCTGAACAGCACCCCGATGCCGCGCCGCGGCCCGGATTGGACCCTGGCCGGCGGGAGCACGTTCGGGCCCAGGTGCCGGGCCACGATCGCGGCCGCGTCGGCGTACCGGCGGTGCCGGGTCAGCCACAGCGGCGATTCCGGGACACCCACGCGGAATCCGAAGACGAGCAGGGCCGGCACCGCGCTGACCACCAGCATCCACCGCCAGGCGTCCGGGCCCAGGTCGTGCAGCAGGAACCCGATCAGGTAGGCGAAGACGTAGCCGGCGGCCCAGGCCACGGCCAGCAGGCTCATCAGCCGTCCCCGGAACCGGCGGGGGGCGTGTTCGGTGACCAGGGACTTGCTGACCACGTAGTCCGCGCCGAGCACCAGGCCGAGCAACAGCCGCAGGACCAACAACTGGGTCGGGTTCTGCACGAAGACTGGGCCAGCGACAGGACCGCGAGGGCCAGCATGTCCCACGCGAAAATGGTGCGACGGCCGATCCTGTCGGCGATCGGGCCGACGATGACGGCGCCGAAGAACAGACCGGTCAGGGTGCCGGCGCCGAGCAGCCCGATCCACAGCGGCGTCAGCTCCAGGGCGTTCGTGGCGGCCGCGACGACGATCCCGACGATGCCCAGGATGAAGCCGACGCTGAACTGGCCACCGGTGCCGGCCACGGTGGTGCGGATATGGAACCGGGTCAGTGGAACCGGGTCAGTGGAGCGTCTTCGTAGGCGACCACGGTGGTCGTTCCGGCGGAGTCGGCGGCGGAGGTTCTCATGCCCTCGACCCGCCGTTCGTGGTGCTGCGCAGCTCGCTGGTGGCGGTGTCGTAGCCGGCGGACGCAGCCAGTTCCACCCACTGGTCCAGGGCGCCGATGAGGTTGCGTTCGCGATTGGCGCCATCCCACCGAAGGCCCTCGATGCAGCGGTCGGCGAAGGTCTGGGCAGCGGCGGTCAGGTCGTCGAACATGCTGGTCAGTGCGTCGACGATGACCGGTTCCATCACGTTGAGTTCGAGTTCGCCGGCGGCAACCGCACAGTCGACGGTCAGCGCCTGCCCGCGCACCCGGAAGCTGAGCTGCATCACGTACTCCGGAATGACCGGGTTGACCTTGGCCGGCATGATCGAGGAGCCGGCCTGGACGGCCGGGATGGTCAGGTCCCCGATTCCGCCGTGCGGGCCGGACGACAGCAGTCGGATGTCGGCGGCGATCTTGGCCATGGTGATCGCGGCCCGGACGCCGGCCGCGGCGATCTCGCCGTAGGGGTCCAGGTGGGCCAGGCTGTCGAACAGGTTGGGGCTGCTGCCGACCGGCCGTCCGGTCAGCGAGGCGAGGATGGCCGCACACCGCGAGCCGAAGTCATCGGGCGCGCCGATCCCGGTGCCGACCGCGGTGGCGCCGATGGCCACCTCGCTCAGACCGGAGGCCGCGGCGGCCAGACCCGCAGCCGCCCGCCGGATCGCGGCGGCCTGCGCCCGGTGGGTGTCGCCGGCGGACACGGACACCGCGTCCTGCAGGCAGGTGCGACCCAGATGCGGCACCGCGGCGAATTCGACGGCCTTGCGGTCGAACGCGGCCGCCAGCTCGCCCAGCGCGCCGACCGGCGCCTGCGCCAGATCCAGGATGGTCAGCGCCATGGCGGTCGGGTAGGTGTCGTTGGTCGACTGCGATGCGTTCACGTGGTCGTTGGGATGCACCGCGATACCGGCGATCTGGGTGGCTCGGGCGGCGACGACCTCGTTGACGTTCATGTTGGCGGTGGTGCCGCCGCCACCATGCAGCAGCGCGGTCGGGAATTGATCCGCGTACCGCCCGGCGATGATCTCCTCGCACGCGGCCACGATCGCGTCCCGGCGAACCTCGTCGAGCACACCGGCCTCGTGGTTGACCCGGGCCGCGGCCAGCTTGACCCGCGCGTAGTTCCGCACGAACGAGGTCAACTCGCCGAAGGTGCGGCTGCGGAGCGGGAAGTTACTCACTCCCAGTTCGGTCTGCCTGCCGTACAGCCGATCTCGTGTCGCCGGCTCCGGAAGGGTACTCATTCCGCTTCACTCTCCTCATCGAAGGTCGGGGGTTTCGGACCGCGTCGTCCGCTGCACCAGAAAGTAGGTCCCCGCCCACCGCTCGACCAGAGTTGTTGCCTTCACAGCAACACAACCCTCGCACTCACCAAGCAATATGTTGCGAGTTCACGATCGGTGTTGCTGTCAGAGCAACATCGACGGACAATGGTCGTGTGGAATCTGCCGCTGAACGGGTCGCCGCGCTGCTGCTGGCCTTCGGATCAGGGCCGGGCGTCGACCACGGAGTGAGCGACCTGGCCCGCGCCATCGGGCGGGAACGCAGCCAGGTGTCCCGCATGCTCAAGTCCCTTGAGCGCGGCGGCCTGGTCGAACAGGATCCGGAGACCCGCCGCTACCGCCTCGGCTGGGCCGTGCTCGTGCTCGCGGCCACCGCCGGCGACGAGGCGCTGCTCCGCGCGGCCCGGCCCGTGCTCCGCAAGATCGTCGCCCGCACCGGCGAGGTTGCGCTGCTCTCGGTCCAGCGGGCCAACCGGTCGTTCACGGTGCTCCGCGAGGAATCCACCCAGTCCCTGCGCGCCGGCGGCTGGGTCGGCCGCAGCTCGCCCATGCATTGCACCGCGTCCGGGCGGGCCCTGATGTTCGATTCCGACGACGACCTCGTCGACGCCCTCACCCGTGACGACCTGAGCACTCCGATTTCCGGCCTGGCTGCCCCCAGCACGCTCGACGAGCTGCTCGACCGCCTCCGCGCCGAGCGCGACCGGGGTTACGCGCTGGCCAGCGAGGAGGTCGAAATCGGCCTGACCTCGGTCGGCGTGCCGGTTCGTGACCACGCCGGCACTCTGATCGCCGTCATCAACATCTCCGGTCCCACCTCACGGCTGATCACCCGCATCGACGAGATCAGCCGGCGGCTGCAGGCCGCCGCCGCCGCGATCGAAACCGCGCTCGCCCGGCCGTTCACCACTCCGCCCCGACCCCGGGGCCAAGCCGCCGGACGATGAGGGCGCCGGCGAGCAGGACGGTTCCCCTACCCTGGTGCGGACGGGAGGCGGGATGCGACTGCGGACGTCGGCGCTGGCGGCCGGCCGGCGACATTCCCTGGCCTGTCGCCGGGACGGGACGGTGCTCACCGCGGGCACCGACACGGCCGGGGAACGTCGCGTCGAGGGGTGGCGGGAGGTGATCGCCGTCGCCGCCGGCAACGTGCACGCGGCGCGCAACACCGGCCGGTCGCACAGCGTCGGTCTCCGGTCCGACGGCACCGTGCTGGCCACCGGCTGGAACGGGGACGGCCAGTGCGACGTCGCCGGGTGGGACGGTGTCGTGGCGGTCGCCGCGGGCTGGCGTCGCACGCTGGGCATCCTCGCCGACGGCACGGTGCTCGCCGCCGGCCGGACCGCCGACGGGGCCTGCGACGTGCAGGGGTGGCGGGACATCGTGGCCGTCTCCTGCGGCGACTGGCATTCGGTCGGGGCGACGGCGGACGGCGCCGCGCTGGCCGCGGGCGGCAACGCCCGCGGGCAGTGCGCGGTCGGCGACTGGCGGGGGCTGTGCGATGTCGCGGCCGGCTATCTGCACACCGTCGGTCTGCGATCCGACGGGCGGGTCGTCGCCACCGGTCACCGGGCGACCGGTGCGTGCGACGTCGACCGGTGGGACGACGTGGTGGCCGTCGCCGCGGGCAGCTACCACACTGTCGGCGTCACCGCCGGTGGCCGCGCTCTTGCGGTCGGCGACAACGGTTTCCGCCAGTGCGAGGTCGACTCCTGGCGCGACGTGGTCGCCGTCGCGGCCGGCGCGACCCACAGCCTCGGGCTGCGCGCGGACGGCACCGTCGTCGGCACCGGGGACAACGCCGGCGGTCAATGCGCCGTCGACACCTGGACGGAGGTTCTGGTGCGTCGACCGCCCCGCCCGGCCACCGCGGCCGACCGACGCCCTACGACCCCAACCCGCCGATGAGATACCGCTGGACGGTGGGCGCGATCAGCCGGACCACCGCCTCGTCGGGCAGGTCGGCCACCGGCGCGAGCCGCCAGACGTAGCGGGTCATCGCCAGCCCGACGAGTTGGCTGGCCACCAGCCCGGCCCGGAGCAGGCGCTCGTCGTCGTCCAACGACCGGGCCACCGCGCCGATCATGCTCTCCCGGAACACATCACCGAGACGGTCGCGAGCGACCGGCTCGTGCGCGGCCGTCAGGATGATCGATCGCAGCACGCGGGCCATCGCCGGGTCGTTCCAGGCGTCCAGCAGGCTGCGCACGAGCGCGGCCCCCCGGGTGGGCAGCGGCGAATCGGCGACGAGGGCGATCCTTTCGAGGTATCCGGGCGGCGGCCGCAGGCACGCCTCGAGCAGGTCCGCCTTGGTGCGGAAGTAGTACGACACCAGCCGCGGGTCGACCTGCGCCTCGCGGGCGACCGCGCGCAGCGACGTGCCGGCCCACCCGTTCTCGGCGAACGACGCCCGCGCGACCGCCACGATGCGGTCCACCACGACGCCGCGTTCCCGGCTGGGCCCCCGTCGCCCACCGTCCGCCATGTCGCATCTCCTGGTTCCTGGCCGTTGCGGGCGAGCCCACCATCGTCCATACTTCCCCAGTCGGGGAAATTTCGCCAGTGGGCAACGCCTGGGAGTTCGGATGGATACCAAGATCGAATCGGCCGGAACCGGACCGGGCGAGCGACACCTCAACGGCCCGCAGACCACCGGCCGGGACTACCGTGACCTGTCCGAACCACGCCACCGGATGACCACCGACGAGGACGTCGAGATCCGGGTGCGCGACGGGTCCCGGCTGTTCGCCGACGTCCACCGGCCCGCTGACGACGGTCGCTTCCCCGCCCTGATCGCCGCCTCACCGTACCCGCGGCAGATCCAGAACCTCGGTGCACCTTTGGGTTTCATCGAGGCCGGGGCCAGCGACTTCTTCGTGCCGCGGGGCTACGTGCACGTCATCGTGAACCTGCGGTCCACCGGCGGGTCCGACGGCACCTTCGGCTTCTTCGACGGCCAGGAACGGCGCGACCTGCACGACGTCGTCGAGTGGGCCGCGAGCCAGCCCTGGTGCGACGGCAGCGTCGGCATGGTCGGCATCAGCTACTTCGCGATGGCCCAGCTGGAGGCGGCGGTGGAGAAGCCGCCGCACCTCAAGGCGATCTTCCCGGTCGCCGTCACCCCCGACCTGTACGAGGGCGCGTACCACCACGGCCTGCTCAACGCCAGCTTCGACGCCCCGTTCATGACCGCCATGGGCGTCACGTCCGGGCGCAGCGACGCCTTCTGGCGGGGCCGGCTGCTCGCCGCGGTCCGGCACGTGTTGAACCAGCCGACGATCCACGCCCGGCTGGCCCACATGAACGGCGAGGCCGCCATGACCGGACTCAAGAAGGTCATGCGGCTGCACTACGACCCGGTCCCGTGGGACGAGCTGTTCCAGCAGATCGCCGTCGAACACCAGGCCCGCGACCAGTTCTGGGACGACCGCACCGTGCTGCCGGGACTGGCCGAGGTGGACATCCCGGTGTACCTGGGCTGCGACTGGCAGAACGTGCCGCTGCACCTGCCGGGCACGTTCACCTCATGGGATGCTCTGCGGCACAACCCGAACGTGCGGATGGGCATGCTGGGCGACTTCGGCCTGACCTGGCCGTGGGAGAGCCTGCACGTCGAGGCCCTGGCCTGGTTCGACCACTGGCTCAAGGGTCGGGACACCGGCATCATGGAGGGCCCGCCGGTGCGGTATTTCCTGCCGGGCCCGGACGAGTGGCGCACCGCCGACAGCTGGCCACCTCCGGCCGAGCACCGCGGCTTCGCGCTCGGCTCCGACGGAACCCTCGGCGGCGAACCGGCCGCGACCCCTTCGCGCCGGTACCTGTGCGAAGGGGTCGGCCTGAACCGGATGCCCAACGCCAACCCCTTCCCGCTGCCGGGCCTGCTCAGCTGGGATTCCGCGCCGCTGGCCGCCGACACCGACGTGGTCGGCGAGATCGAACTGCGGCTGCGCGCCAGTAGCACTGCCACCGACACCGCCTGGATCGTCACCCTGCAGGACGTCGCCCCGGACGACACCGTCGTCGACGTGACCGCCGGCTACCTGCGCGCCACCATGCGCTCGGTGGACGAGGAGAACAGCCGGCCCGGCGCGCCGGTGCTGCCCTGCCGCCGGCCCGAGCCGGTGCCGATCGGCGAGCCCGTCGAGTACCGGATTCCGTTGGTGCCCAACGCTCGCCGGTTCGCCGCCGGTCATCGCATCCGGCTGGTGCTGACCAGCGACGACCAGCCCGCGGATCGCCCGGCCATGATGAACTTCCGGCACGCCCCGGTGGGCACCAGCGCGGTCAACGAGGTCTTCGCCGACTCCACGCTGCTGCTGCCGGTGCTGCCGTCGGCGGGCTGACCGGGCCGTCCCTAGCGGGGGGGTGGCGGCCGGCTCTGCCGCCGCGTCCCGGTCTGCGGCAGCGGCGGTGGCCGTCGTCGCGGCCTGCGCAGTGGCTCGTGGGAGCTGGTCATGCAGGGCGATGGTCTCGGCCTCAACACGAGCCAAGGGTTGTGCATTGCTTTGATATATCAATATGATGAGGGCGGTCCGATCCATCCCCGCTCCCCCGCCCTCTGGAGGCACGCCCATGACCGTCTGGCCCGACACCCAACCCGACACCGAACTTGCGGCGATCCGCCGCTCGTCCCACGCCACCCTGATCGGCGCCCACGAGACGGCACCGGTCGGCCAGTTCATCGACGGGGCGTTCCGGCCCGGCTCGTCGGGCGAACTGATCGAGGTGGTCGATCCCTGCCGCGAGCGGCCGATCGCGCAGGTTCCGGCCGGCACGGTCGAGGATGTCGACCTGGCCGTCGCCGCCGCGCTCCGGGCCAAGGCCGCGTGGGGCCGGCTGACCCCGAAGGAGCGCTCGCTGATCCTGCTGCAGATCGCCGACCGGGTGCAGGACAACAGCGATCTGCTGGTCCGGCTGGAATCGGCCAACGCGGGCAAGCCGATCGCGGTATCCCAGGACGACGTGGCCAGCACCGTCGACACCTTCCGGTTCTTCGCCGGCGCGGCCCGCTCGGCGACCTCGCAGGCGGCCGGCACCTACACCCAGGACCACCTGTCGGTGATCATCCGCGAGCCGCTGGGCGTCATCGGGGTCGTCACCCCGTGGAACTACCCGCTGCTGATGGCCGCCTGGAAGATCGCGCCCATCCTGGCCGCCGGGAACACCCTGGTCATCAAGCCGTCCGAGCAGACCCCGCTGACCACCCTGAAGTTCGCCGAACTCGTCGCCGACCTGCTGCCGGCCGGCGTGCTCAACGTGGTCACCGGCACCGGGTCGGTGGTCGGCGCCCGGCTGTCCGAACACCCCGACATCGACATGATCGCGCTGACCGGGTCGGTCGGCAGCGGTCGGGCGGTGGCCCGCGGCGCGGCCGAGTCCCTCAAGCGAGTGCACCTGGAACTCGGCGGCAAGGCCCCGGTCGTGATCTTCGAGGACGCCGACCTGGCCGCCGCGGCCGCCTCGATCCGGGCCGCCGGGTACTGGAACTCCGGCCAGGAGTGCGGCGCCGCCTGCCGGGTCCTGGTGCAGGAGTCGGTGGCCGACGCGTTCGTGCGGCACCTGGTGGACGAGGTGTCCACCCTGGTGGTCGGGGAGCCCGGTGCCGGCGAGGACGTGGAGATCGGGCCGATGGTCTCCGAGGCCCACTTCGAGCGGGTCAGGGGCTATCTGGAGCGGGCGAAGGCGGCCGGGATCCGCTCCGCGGTGGGCGGTTCCGTGCTCGACGGGCCGGGCTACTTCGTCGCGCCGACCGTGCTGGTCGACGTGCCCGACGGCGCCGAGGTCGCCACCCAGGAGATCTTCGGACCCGTCGTCACCGTCGAGACGTTCGCCGACGAGGCCGAGGCGGTCACCCGGGCCAACGCCGGCCCGTACGGGCTGTCCGCGTCCGTGTTCACCGAGGACGCCCGCCGCAGCCACGACATCGCCGGCCGGCTCGACGCCGGGACCGTGTGGGTCAACTCCCATCTGGTGCTGGCCACCGAGGCCCCCTGGGGCGGGTTCAAGGGCTCCGGCTACGGCCGCGACCTGTCCATCTACGCCCTGGACGACTACTCCCGCACCAAGCACGTCATGCACAACCACGGCCGGTGACCCGCTCGTTCCACCGAAGATCCCGCCACCGGCCCGTGCCGGTGGCGGGATCTTTTTGTTGCGCCGCACCGGACACGGCCACGCGCCGGCACCGGCACCGGCGCCGGCGCCGGCACAGGCACAGGCACACGAAAGCGCCCCACCGAGCGAGTCTCGGTGGGGCGCTTCGGGGTGGACTACGTCAGGACGCGGAGAGCAACTGCCTGGCGACGACCAGGTCGGCGATGCGGGCGGTGGCCTGTTCGTCCAGCGGGGCCATCGGGGCGCGGGGCACGCCGACCGGCAGCGCGACGGCACCGAGGACGGCCTTGACGGCCGACACGAACGGCTGCTGCATGATCGCGTCGATGACCGGGTAGATGCTGTTCCAGGCCGCCCGCGCCGCGGCGATGTCGCCCGTCTGCACCGCGTCCCAGACCGCGACCAGCTCGGCCGGGACGATGTTGGCGGTGCCGGCCATCACGCCGGCGGCGCCCTCGACCAGCGAGGCCAGCAGCAGGCTGTCCCAGCCGACGAACGTGGAGATCACGTCGCCGTAGTGGTGGATCAGCTGCGCCGACTGGGCCATGTCGATGGTGGTGTTCTTGATGTAGGAGATGTTCTCGACCTCGCGGGCCAGCGCGCCGACGGTGTCCGGGGCCAGGTCGACGCCGGTGGCCATCGGGATGTTGTACAGCATCACCGGGATGCTGACCGACCCGGCCACGTCCTTGAGGTACCGGGTGGTCTCCTCCGGGGACAGCGCCTCGTAGTACGGCGCGATGGTCATCACGACGTCGGCGCCGACCGACTCGGCGTGCCGGGACAGCCGGATCGCCTCGGCGGTGCTGGTCGCGCCGGTCTGGGCGATCACCGGCACCCGGCCGCCGGCCTGGTCGACCACGACCTCCACGATGCGGCGCCGCTCGTCGGCGCTCAGCGCGGTGAACTCACCGGTCGAGCCGCAGGCGACGACGCCGTGCACGCCGCCGTCGATCGAGCGGTCGACGACCGCTCGCAGGGTCGACTCGTCCAGTTCGCCGTCGGCGGTGAAGGGGGTGGTCAGGGCGGTCAGGATGCCCCGGAGCTGCTGTGCCATGTCGCTTCTCGCTTTCTGATGGTGTGTTGGGATTGTTGGTGGACGTCTCAGTGGACGGTGGTGAAGGCGGTCGGGGTCTTGCGGGCCTGCTGACCCTCGCTGGCCAGCTGGCTGGCCGCCTCGGACGCGGCGGAGAAGCCGGTCGAGATCGAGGTCTCGGTGTACAGGGTGCCCAGGTAGTCGCCGGCCAGCAGCACCCGGCTGCTGCGCCGGGTCAACGTCGGCTGCAGCTTGCCCCGGCCCGGGAAGCAGTACGGCGCACCGGTTTCCCACCGCTGGATGTGCGACTCGACGACGGACGGGCTGAACTCGCGGCCCAGCACCTGATCCAGGTCGCGCAGGTAGATCTCGGTGATCTCCTCGTCCGTCTTGGCCAGCAGGGTGCGGGCCAGGCCGGCCGGCGAGAACGTCATGATGCTGCCGCCCGGCTGCCGGGAAGTCTCGCTGCCCCGGACGATGCTGGCCTGGTTCAGCACGATGTTGAACGACCGCTTGGGCGTGGCGATGCCATAGGCGGAATCCCACCGGCGGGGGCCGGTCTCGTTGGTCAGGAAGGCCGCGGCCACGTACGGGCCGTAGACGATCTGGCCCAACGCGTCCCGGACGTCGCCGGGCAGGTCGACGGCCACCTTGTGCGCCACGGTGGCCGGGGTGGCCAGCACGACGTAGCGGGCCTCGACCTCCTGGTCCACCCCGTTCTCGTGGTAGCGGACCACCACGGAGTTCTTGCGGTGCACGATCTGGTGCACCGGCGCGTTCAGGTGCACCCGGTCGCCCAGCGCGGTCGCGATGCCCTGGGTCAGCGTCGACGGGCCGCCGACGATGCCCCGGTTCAGGCCCTGCCCGATGTTCCAGACCAGGCTGAAGTAGCCGATGCCGGCCCCGGCCGACAGCTCGTCCGGGTCGGCGGCCGACCGGGTGACCGTCGGCCGGAACAGGGCCTCCGCGTCGGTCGGCAGGTCGCCGACGAAATCGGCGAAGCTGCGGTCGTTCTCGAAGTCGTAGATCCGCTGCTGGCGCACCGCCGGGTCCTCACCGGGACGCTGCTGCACCACCTTGGCGTACTTGAGGACCTTGCTGCCCACCTTGATGCCGGTCTTGATCATGGCCAGCCGGGCCGCGTTGTCCATGGGGATGCGGAACGGGTAGCTCTCGATGCGGCCCTTGAGCAGCAGCTTGCCGTTCATCGACAGCCCGGCCAGCGACCCGGGCACCTGGGTGGCGGCGATCCCGGTCTCGGTCAGCAGCGCGTCGGTCGAGGTGCCGGGGCCGGCGAAGACGTGCCCACCCCAGTTCAGCCAGTACCGGCCCCGGCGCTCGGACCGGATCCGGCCCCCCACCCGGTCGCCGGACTCCAGCACCGCGATGTCCCAGTGCCGCAGCTTCCAGGCGGCGGACAGGCCGGCCAGGCCGCCACCGACGATCACGACGTCCTTCATGAATTGCTTCCTCTCGGTTGAAAATGTGGTGTGGCGGGTGGGTTGTCAGTGGCTGTAGCTGGCGGCGGTCTCGGTCAGGCTCTTGCCCTTGGTCTCCGGGGCCAGCCACTGCGACAGGGCGGCCCCGACCAGGGCGACGGCCGCGGCGATCAGCATGGTCGGCCCGATACCCAGACCGGCCACCGCGATCGGCAGGCCGAAGGTGGCGGCGCCCGCCCCCACCCGGCTCACCGCGGCGGCGAAGCCGGTTCCCAGGCCGCGGATCTCGGTCGGGAACAGCTCGCCCGGGTACACGCTGGTGAGCGTGTTGTAGCCGGCGTTGACGAAGGAGAACACCAGGAACAGGATCAATACGACGACCGGCGGGGCGCCCGCCCACAGGCCGATGACGGCCAGGATGGCGGTGCACAGCCACTGCCCCGGAACGGTCAGCACCCGGCGGCCGACCTTGTCGATCAGCAGCACGGTGACCGCCACCCCGGCCGCGGCCAGCGCGGACAGGCCCAGCCCGCCGGCCAGTCCGCTGGACAGGCCGTAGCTCTCCAGCACGCTCGCGGCGAAGGTGCCGATGGCGAAGTACGGGGCGACCGCGCAGAGCCAGAACATGGAGGTGAACAGGGTGGCCCGCCAGTGCTCCCGGGAGAAGAGCATCCCGACGGTGCCCTTCTTGGTGTCCTCGTGCTCGACGTCCTCCATGTCCTGCGCGCTTTCCATGTACCGGTGGGCGATGGCCCGCGCCTCGTCCCTGCGGCCCACGCTCCAGAGCCAGCGGGGCGACTCGGGCAGGCCGAGCCGGGCGGCGAACAGGACGACGGCCAGGATCGTGCTGGAGCCAAGGATGATCCGCCAGTCCACGGTGGTGTAGGTGGTCAACAGGTAGCCGACCAGGAACGCCACCATGAACCCGACGTACCAGGCGACGACGGTCACGCCCAGCAGCCGACCGCGCAGCCGGGCCGGCGAGAACTCGGACATCAACGGCCAGCCGACGGAGTACTCGACGCCGATCGCGATGCCCATCACCAGCCGCACCAGGAACAGTTGCGCCGGTGAGTCGACGAAGAACTGGGCGGCCGACGCCAGCACGAACAGGCCCATGTCGATCATGAAAAGTGGCTTGCGGCCGAACTTGTCGGCGGCCCACCCGCCGATCGGCGAGCCGAACAGGATGCCCAGCAAGGCGGACGCGGCGATCAGCCCCTCCCACACCTCGGTGACGCCCAGGTCGGTGCCGATCCGGTCGATCACCGTGCCGATCGTGCCGAGGATGTAGCCGTCCAGGAACATGCCGCCGATCAGCACGGCGGTCAGCCGGACGAGGAAGCGGCGCTTGGCGGCCGCGGACACGTCGTCCGGGGCGGCGATGGGATCGTTGGTGGGATCGTTGGTCTTCTTTGACATCAATTGCTCCCTGACTCGATTTCTCGAAGTGTGATGGGACTGAACGACTGGCTGTAAACAACTGCGGGACGGCACCCGGTGCGAAGCAGCGATGCCGGCGGCTGCTGCACGAGGCGGCGAGTTCCCGGCTCCGGGCGGTGGGCGCCGGCACTGCCAGCATTCCCGAGTTCCGAAGCCCTGGTCAACGGTGGTGGCCTACCCTCGTCGACCCATCGGGTGAAGCAACATCGCACTGATATACCTGAGTAATGTAGGCGGCGACGACGCGGTCGTCAAGACCTTTCTTCGGCGGTTTCGGCCCGGATCCGGGCCGAGATCAACGAGCGGCGGCGCCGTCGCGTCGGGCCTGCAGCAGGGACCGCGCGTTGGTGGCGAAGCCCCGCAGGTGTCGCTCGGCGGCCTCCCGCGCCGCGTCCGCGTCGCCGCGCACGATCGCCTCCACGGCCTGCCGCTGGGTGCGCACCGATTCCATCTCGACCGGCTCCCGCTGCAGCCCCAGATTCCAGATCCGCAACGCCAGGTTCGCGTACTGGTTCAGGGTCGTCTCCAGGAAGTCGTTCCGGGCGGCGGCGTAGATCGCCCGGTGCACCCGACCGTCCAGTTCGGTGTGGGCCGAGCGGTCGTCGTGTTCGAGTTCCAGATCGGCCACCAGCTCCAGCAGCCGCTTCTTCTGCGCCGGCGTGGCCCGTTCGGCGGCCAGCGATGCGGCCAGCCCCTCCAGCTGCACCCGGACCTCGTTCAGCTGGGATGCGTCGGCCATCTCGATCGGCGAGACGTAGGTGCCGCGGGCCGGATAGCTGACCGCCAGCCGCTCCAACGTCAACCGCTTCAACGCATCCCGGACCGGGGTGAGGCCGATGCCGAGCCATTCGCTGAGCGCCTTGTCGACCAGCGGGGCGCCGGGCTCCAGCCGCAGCGCCACGATCGCGTCCCGGATCTGCAGGTATGCCTGGTCGCTGAGCCGGCCCGCGCCCGTCGCTCCGTCGCCCGCGATACTCACCGAACACCTCCTCGAGGGCCTGCCGCTCGCCCGTGAGCCTATCGGTGACACTCCGGGCATCCCGGGCCGCCGACGACCATTGACGATGCGGCGGTCAGCCGCTACAGTTCACATTGTCTTAATATATCATTGTCATTGCGAGCTGAGGAGACGGGGCCCGGGCGTGCGCAGGAAGCCGAGGACGGGACTCCCGACGCGGGCCTGGCGCGCGATCGGCGGCACCGGCCCGCCGACCGCGCCGATCGGCCTGCGGGCGCTGCGCAGCGAGATGGACGACCTGACCGCGCATGCCGCCCTGGAACTGGCGCTGCGGATCGGCGAGTCGATGCTGGCGTTCGGGGCACCGTCGGCCGACGCGACGGCGACGGTGCTGCGCGTCGCCGCCGGCTACGGGCTGGCGAGCTGCCACGTCGACATCACCTTCACCTCGCTGACCGTCAGCTACGACCGGGAGGGAGCGGTGCCGCTCACCGCGGTCCGGATCGTCCGCGGCGTCGAGGCCGACTACACCCGGCTGCAGGGCATCACCGACGTGGCCCGGGCGGTGGCCGGCGGCGGGCTCGGCGTCGAGGAGGCGCACCGGCGCCTGGACGAGGTGGTGTCGGCACCCGCCACCTACCGTCGCAGCGTCGACGCCCTCGGCTGGGCCGGGGTGGCCGGCTGCTTCGGGCTCGTCCTGGGCGGTGGCTGGCTGGAGGCCCTGCTGGCGGCGGTGACCACCGCGGTGGTCGCTCAGGTGCTGCGCCTGCTCAACCGGTGGGCCCTGCCGCCGTTCTTCCAGCAGGCGGCCGGGGCCGCGCTGGCCACCGGGGTTGCGGTCCTGCTGGTCGCGCTGCACGTCGACGTGCGCAGTTCCCTGGTCGTCGCGGCCGGCATCGTCGTGCTGCTCGCCGGGATGTCCCTGGTCGGCGCCGCCGACGACGCGATCAGCGGATACCCGGTCACCGCGGTGGGCCGGGCCTTCGAGGTGGTGACGCTGACCCTGGGCATCGTGGTGGGCATCGCCGGTGTGCTCGATCTGGCCCAGCGGGCCGGCGTCCCGCTGGCCGTCGTCGACACCTCCTCCTCTCCGCTGACTTTCGCGGTGGCGTTGGCCGCATCGGCCGGCATCGCGGGCTTCTGGGCGGTGGTCTCCCGGGCCCGGCCGCGCGCCGTCGGCTTCGCCGCGGCGGCCGGCGCGCTCGCCTGGACCACCTTCTGGGCGGCCGGCACGGTCGGCGTCGGGCCGGTCCTGGCCAGCGGCCTGGCGGCCGTCGCGCTGGGTCTGGGCGCCGAGGTGATGACCGACCGGCTGCGCATCCCCCCGCAGCTCGTCGTGGCCTGCGGGATCGTCCCGCTGCTACCGGGTCTGGCGATCTACGACGGCCTGTTCGCGATGGTCGTCGACGGCGACGTCGACCGGGGGCTGGCCGCGCTCGTCGGCGCCTGCGCCGTGGGGCTAGCGCTGGCCGCCGGGGTCACCCTCGGCGAGCACCTGGGCCGGCCGGTGAACGGCGTCCGCGACCGCTACGACCGCCGGGTCCGGCGGCGGTTCCTGTCCGCCGACTGACCGACGACGTCGTCGACGAGCGCGATCAGCTCGGCCGGACGACGCGGCGCGGCGCACCGGCGCGACGTAGGGTTTCGCCATGCCGTCGATCCGTTCATTCGCGATTCTCGACCACGACGCCACTGCCGTGTGGGAACTCGTCCGCGACGTGGGAGCGGTGGCCGATTGGTTCCCCGCCATGGAGTATTCGGAACGGACGGCTGCGGGGCGAACCGTCCGGCTCGCCGGCGGAGCCGTGATGCTCGAGGAGATCGTCACCCTGGACGACGAGCTGCGCCGGTTCCAGTACCGCATCCTCGAGGGCGACCTGCCGGTCACCGCGCACCTGGGCACGGTCGACGTCATCGATCTCGGCGACCACCGCAGCGTGCTCGTGTACGGCACGGACATCGAGCCGGCCGAGGTCGCGCCGGCCTTCGACGGGGCGATCAGCCAGGCCGTGGCCGGGCTGAACGACTACCTGCGCCGGGCAGCAACCATGGAGTGATCGGCCGCGCGACGGAAGCCGCGGCTCGCCGGGTCCATCGGCCCACCGCTCAACTCAATCGGCCGGCGCCGCGGCGCGCACCGCACCGCGCGCCATCGTCGCGAGCAGCCCGGCCATCTCGGCCGGGTTCAGGCGGGCGCTGTGCGGGGTGGAGTTGATCAGCCCGAAGACCGCGTGGGCGGCCGACCGGGCCCGGGCCTCGTCGGCCCCGACCACCGCGCGGATCGTCGTCACCCAGATCTCCACGTACTCCCGCTGCAGCCGCCGCACCGTGTGCCGGTCGGCCTCCGACAGGCTGGCCAGGTCACGGAACTGCACGGTGATCAGCGCCGGGTAGGTCAGGGCGAACTCGACGTGCCAGCCGATCAGCGCGGACAGGACCGCATCGGGCCCGTCCGGGGCGGCCAGGTCGGACCGTCGCCGCCCCTCGGACAGCAGCCGCTCGCTGATGCCGACCAGCATGACGCCGAGCAACGCCTCCTTGTTGGCGAAATGCTTGTACAGCGCCGCGCCGGAGATGCCCACTGCCGCGCCGATGTCGTAGACCGAGACGCCGTGGAACCCGCGTTCGGCGAACAGCCCCGCGGCGACCTCGACGATCTGCTCCCGACGGGACAGCGCGGGGGCACTCCCCTTGGCAGGACCGGACATGGGCAAAGCCTAGACGCTGAGGTTATCCGATGTTAACCTGACCACTGGTTAACGAACATTAACCACGATCCGCCGCCGCGCGCACCGACCCCAGCCCGAGGAGCAGCATGTTCGACCTTTCCCCCGAGCACGAGGCATTTCGCGCCGTGGTCCGCGACTTCGCCGAGAAGGAGATCGGACCGCACGTCGCGCAGTGGGACCGGGACCATCACTTCCCCGTCGACGTCGTGGCCAAGATGGGCCGGTTGGGCCTGTTCGGGCTCACCGCTCCGGAGGAGTTCGGCGGCGCCGGCGACGACGGCGACTTCACCTCCCTGTGCGTGGCCATCGAGGAGCTGGGCCGGGTCGACCAGTCGATGGGCGTCACCCTGGAGGCCGGGGTCGGGCTGGGCATCAACCCGATCCTGACCTTCGGCTCGACCGAGCAGCAGCAGCAATGGTTGCCGGACCTGGTGGCCGGCCGGACGCTGGCCGGGTTCGGGCTCACCGAGCCGGGGGCCGGTTCCGACGCCGGCGCCACCCGGACCAAGGCCGACCTGGTCGACGGCGAGTGGGTCATCAACGGGGCCAAGCAGTTCATCACCAACTCCGGTTCCGAGATCACCAGCCTGGTCACGGTGACCGCTCGGACCGGGGAACGGACCGACGGTCGGCCCGAGATCAGCACGATCATCGTGCCTTCCGGCACACCGGGTTTCGTCGCCGAACCGGCGTATCACAAGCTGGGCTGGCACATCTCGGACACCCATCCGCTCTCGTTCGTCGACTGCCGGGTGCCGGAGGCGAACCTGCTCGGCGAGCGGGGCCGCGGCTACGCCCAGTTCCTGTTCACCCTGGACGACGGGCGGGTGGCGATCGCGGCGCTGGCGGTCGGGCTGATCCAGGCCTGCCTGGAGGCGTGCGTGCAGTACGCCAACGACCGGCACACGATGGGCGGCCCGATCGGCCGCAAGCAGGGCGTCGCCTTCCAGATCGCCGACCTGGAGGTGATGGTGCAGGCCTCCCGCGGACTGACCTACCGGGCCGCGGCGATGAAGGACGCGATGCTGGCCGGGCACCCGGGGGCGCCGTCGGCCGCGCAGTTCAAGCACGCGGCCGCGGTGGCCAAACTGTACAGCTCGGAGTCCGCGGTGACCGCGACCCGGATCGCCACCCAGGTCTTCGGCGGCTACGGCTTCATGGAGGAATATCCGGTGGCCCGGTTCTACCGGGACGCCAAGATCCTGGAGATCGGCGAGGGGACCTCCGAGGTGCAGCGCATGCTGATCGCCCGCGGCCTGGGCCTGCCGGTCGAATGAACGGGGAGGGACAGCGGCCGGCGAAGCGAATCGTCCAGCGCGGCCTGTGGTTCGAGGAGTTCGAGGTCGCCGCAATCTACCAGCACCGGCCCGGTCGCACGGTCACCGAGGCGGACAACGTCCTGTTCACCACGCTGACCATGAACACCCAGCCGCTGCACCTGGATGCGCACGAGAGTGCCCAGCAGGCACCGTTCCACGAGCGGCTGGTGAACTCGATGTTCACCCTGTCCACGCTGGTCGGCCTGTCGGTGGCGCAGCTGACACAGGGCACCATCGTGGCCAACCTGGGCTTCTCCGAGGTGGCGTTCCCGGCGCCGGTGCGCATCGGCGACACCCTCTACGCCGAGACGGTGGTGCTGGACAAGCGCCCATCGGCCAGCCGGCCCGGCGAGGGCGTGGTGTCGTTGGAGCACGTCGCCCGCAACCAGGACGGCGTCGTCGTCGCCCGGGCGGTCCGGCAGACGCTGGTCCGGATGGCACCGGCGGACGACCATGGGTGACTGGCGGCCCGGCCCGGCCTGGCTGTTCTGTCCGGCCGATCGGCCCGACCGGTACCCCAAGGCGCTGGCCGCCGCCGACGTGGTGATCCTCGACCTGGAGGACGCGGTCGCGCCCGCCGGCAAACCGGCCGCCCGGCGGGCGCTGGCCCGGCTGGCCGACGACGGCGCCCTGGACCGGGACCGGACGGTGGTCCGGCTCAACGGGGCCGACACCCCCGACCACGACGACGATCTCGCGGCGGTCGCCGCGTTGGGGATCCGAACGGTGATGCTGGCCAAGAGCGAGACCCCGGCGACGGTCGCGGCGATCGACGCGCCCGTGTTGCTGCTGGTCGAGACCCCGCTCGGCATCGAGAACGTCGGCGCGCTGGCGGCGCAACCGAACGTCGTCGGGGTGATGTGGGGGGCCGACGACCTGGTCGCCGGTCTGGGCGGCACCGCCAGCCGGCATCCCGACGGGCGGTACCGCGACGTGGCCCGCTACGCCCGGTCCCGGGCGTTGGTCGCGGCCAAGGCGCACGGCCGGCTCGCGCTGGACGCGGTGCACATGGACATCGCCGACACGCCGGGGCTGGCCGCCGAGTGCGAGGACGCCGTCGCGGTGGGGTTCGATGCCACGGTGGCCATCCACCCGTCGCAGCTGCCCGTCATCCGCGCCGCCTACTCCCCCGCCGCCGACCGGGTGGACTGGGCCCGCCGGCTGCTGGCGCATGCCGGCGACGACCGCGGCGTCGGCACCTTCGAGGGCCGGATGGTCGACGGCCCCATCTACGCGCAGGCGGAGCGGATCCTGCGACTCGCGTCGGCGACCGGAGAACGGTGATGGAAACCATGCGCGAGCTGGTCGACCAGCTGCGGGACCGGCTGGCGACCGTCCGCCGGGGCGGCAGCGAGGCGTCGCGCCGCCGGCACACCGACCGCGGCAAGCTGCTGGTCCGGGACCGGGTCGACCGGCTGCTCGATCCGGGCAGCCCGTTCCTGGAGTTGGGCGCGCTGGCCGCCTGGGACATGTACTCCGGTGCGGTGCCCAGCGCCGGCATCGTCACCGGCATCGGCCGGGTCGCCGGCCGGGAGGTGATGGTGGTCGGCAACGACGCCACCGTCAAGGGCGGCACCTACTACCCGATGACGGTCAAGAAGCACCTGCGCGCCCAGACCGTCGCCGCCGACAACCACCTGCCCTGCGTGTATCTCGTCGACTCGGGGGGCGCGTTCCTGCCGATGCAGGACGAGGTGTTCCCGGACCGGGAGCACTTCGGGCGGATCTTCTACAACCAGGCCAACCTCTCCGCCCGGGGCATCCCGCAGATCGCCAGCGTGATGGGCTCGTGCACGGCCGGCGGCGCGTACGTGCCGGCGATGGCCGACGAGACCGTCATCGTCCGCAACCAGGGCACCATCTTCCTCGGCGGCCCGCCGTTGGTGAAGGCGGCCACCGGCGAGGTCGTCACCGCCGAGGAACTGGGCGGCGGCGACGTGCACGCCCGCACGTCCGGCGTCGCCGATCACCTGGCCGACGACGACGCGCACGCGCTGGCGATCGTCCGCAGCGTCGTCGGCACCCTGCACCGGCGGCCCGGTGGGGCCCCGTACGACCTGGCCCCGGTCGAGGAACCGCACGAGGACCCGGATTCGCTGTACGACGTGGTGCCCACCGACACCCGCACCCCCTACGACGTCCGCGACGTGATCCGGCGGATCGTGGACGGCAGCCGGCTGCACGAGTTCAAGAAGCTCTACGGCGAGACCCTGGTCTGCGGGTTCGCGCACATCTGGGGGCACCCGGTCGGCATCGTCGCCAACAACGGCATCCTGTTCAGCGAATCCTCCCGCAAGGGCGCGCATTTCATCGAACTGTGCAACCAGAGAGGCATCCCGTTGGTGTTCCTGCAGAACATCACCGGGTTCATGGTGGGCCGGGCCTACGAGAGCCGGGGCATCGCCAAGGACGGCGCCAAGCTGGTCACCGCGGTCGCCTGCTCGGTGGTGCCGAAGTTCACCGTGGTGATCGGCGGGTCGTTCGGCGCCGGGAACTACGGCATGTGCGGCCGCGCCTACGACCCCCGGTTCCTGTGGATGTGGCCCAACGCCCGGATCTCGGTGATGGGCGGCGAGCAGGCCGCATCCGTGCTGGCCACCGTCCGCGGCTTCGACAGCGCCGATGAGCAGGAGGCGTTCAAGGCGCCGATCCGCGCCCAGTACGAGGCGCAGGGCTCCCCCTACTACTCGACCGCCCGGCTGTGGGACGACGGCGTCATCGACCCGGCCGACACCCGCCGGGTGCTGGGCATGGGCCTGGCCGTGGCCGCGAACGCCCCCACCCCCGACCCGTCCTACGGCATCTTCCGGATGTGAGCGCGTGAATACTCTGCTGATCGCCAACCGCGGCGAGATCGCCCTGCGGGTCATCCGCACCGCCTGCCGCCTCGGCATCCGCACCGTCGCGATCTACACCGAGGCGGACCGCACCGCGCCGCACGTGCGGGCCGCCGACCACGCCCGGGCCGTGCCGGGCTACCTGGACATCGACGCCGTCGTCGCCGCCGCGGTGGACGCGGGCGCCGACGCGATCCACCCGGGTTACGGCTTCCTGTCCGAACGGGCCGCGTTCGCCCGCGCCGTCCGCAAGGCCGGCCTGGTCCTGGTCGGCCCGTCCGCCGAGGTGATGGACGCGATGGGCCGCAAGGACGCCGCCCGGGAGATCGCCGTGGCCGCCGGGGTTCCCGTCGTCCCCCGGGGTGCGGACGCGGGTTTTCCGGTGCTGGTGAAGGCGGCCGCCGGCGGCGGCGGCAAGGGCATGCGGATCGTCCGGAGCGCGTCCGACTTCGATGAGTTGGTGGCCGCCGCCCGCCGGGAGGCCCGGTCGGCGTTCGGCGACGACACGATCCTGGTGGAGAAGTACGTCGAACGCGGCCGGCACATCGAGGTCCAGGTGATCGGCGACGCCCACGGCACCGTGCTGCACCTGCACGAGCGGGACTGCTCCACCCAGCGCCGGCACCAGAAGGTCCTCGAAGAGGCACCCGCCCCGACCATCAGCCCGCGGATCCGGGAGCTGGTCACCAGCAGCGCGGTCACCCTCGCCCGGCACGTCGGCTACCAGAACGCTGGAACTGTCGAATTTCTCGTCGACGACCAGGCGGACGACGGCCGGGGCGAGGCGTACTTCCTGGAGATGAACACCCGGCTGCAGGTCGAACACCCGGTCACCGAGGCGATCACCGGGCTGGACCTGGTCGAGCTGCAGCTGCGGGTCGCCGCCGGCGAGCCGCTGCCGGTCGGCCAGGACGACGTCACCGTCACCGGACACGCGATCGAGGCGCGGGTGTACGCCGAGGACTCCTTCCACGGCTTCCTCCCGCAGGCCGGTGTGGCGTCGAGGGTGGACTGGCCCCGGCACGTCCGGGTGGACCAGGCCCTGGAATCCGGGCAGGTGGTCAGCACCTCCTTCGACCCGATGCTGGGCAAGATCATCGCGCACGGACCGGACCGGGAGGCGGCCCGCCGCGCGCTGGTCGACGCCCTCGACGACACCGCGATCCTGGGGCTGACCACCAACACCGGCTTCCTGCGCACCCTGGCGGCGGGTGCGGCGTTCCGCGATGCGGCGATCGACACCGCCTGGCTGGACCGCAATCCCGTCGCCGAGCCGGACGCGGAGCGGCCCCGGGTGTTCGCCGCCTGGGCCAACGCCGCCGCCGCGGCCGGCGACCGGGGCCCGTTCCAGGGCGACGGGTGGCGGTCCGGCGCCGACCCGGCCGCCAGCCTCGTCGAACTGGACCGGGTGGTGCCGGTCGACCGGCAGCACGGACTCGTCGAGGGTCACCACGTCCGCGAGATCGACCGGAACGGCCGGCTCACCCTGGAGATCGACGGCGTCGCCGGCACCGCGGTGGTCGACGCGCGGCCACACCGGACCGAGGTGGCCTACCAGGGACAGCGTTTCGTGTTCGAACGGCCCGACGTGTTCGGTGACCACGCGGTCGCGGCCGGCGACGGCACCGTCACCGCTCCCATGCCCGGCACCGTCATCGACCTGCGCGTAGCCGACGGCGATCCGGTGGACGCCGGGCAGACCGTCGTCGTGCTCGAGGCGATGAAAATGGAACTGGCCCTCAAGGCCCCGTTCGCCGGCACCGTCGGCGGGCTGACCGTGAAGGCCGGCGCCCAGGTCGCCCTGGGTGCCGTGTTGTTCGAGATCGTCGGTACGGAGCCGGCGGACTGAATCCGCCCACGGATTCGCATATCGACATCATCTGCGTCAATCGGTCATCGGGTGTAAACAGGACGAGGCGGCCGGTCCGCGATCCGAAAGAAGGCAGATGGTCATGGCGCACCCGATCCGATTCAAGATTCTGTGGACGCTCGCCGCCGCCGGAGCAATCGCGCTGTCGGCCGGACCTGCGACTGCCGAGGCCGCCGCTCCAACGGCCCCGTCCCTGACCTGCGCCGGGGGTGAGATCCCGTCAGGGAACTACGCCGGCATCGCAGTGACGGGAGCGTGCAGCGTTCCGGCCGATGCGACGATCACCGTCGTCGGAAACATCGACGTCGCTGCCGGGGCCATTCTGGACGCGCAGTCCGCGCCGTCGACGATCACCGTCGGACGCAACGTCACCGCGGCCGCGGGCTCGCTGGTCGGCCTCGGCTGCCAACCACCGTCGTACACCGGCAATTCTGCCCACCAGTGTGTCGTCGACCTCGACGGACATTCCACCATCACCGTCAACGGCAACGTGACCGGGACGGGCGCGCAGGCCGTTCTGCTGAACGGGGTCACGGTCAAGGGGAACGTCACCTTCACCGGCGGAGGTTCCGAAATCCCGTGGTCGATCAAGAACAACTCGATCGACGGCAATCTGACCGTGACCGGCCAGACGGCCGAGTGGCTCGGCGTGCTATTCAACCAGATCGGCCGGAACGCGACGCTGACCGGCATCACCATCAACGACGAACACCCGGATGCCCCGGGAGTTTACGTCGTCCGCAACACGATCGGCAGAAATCTCACCTGCACCGGAATCACGCCGGGAGTCTCCGGAGGATTCGTCCCCGGCAGCGTCAACATCGTGGGCCGCAACGCGAATGGCCAGTGCGCCTCACTGGTCTGACCACCCTCGGAGGCACATCGAATCGGCGGTCGCATCCGTCGAGCCGCCGACATGAACGATGGCTCGACGTCGGACGCGTCGCACCCGGTCAGCCCCGGCGGAACGATCGCCGGGCCTGGCCGTAGCTGCTGCCCTGGATGTCGCCCGGCGCGTGCAGGATCACCGGCGTCTTGCCGTCGCCCAGCTTGCTGGTGAAGGTGAGCCGGTCGAAGGGGGTCTCGGCCTTGCGGGCGGCGTGCCAGATCGCGGTCGGCGACCCGTAGAGGATCAGGTCGGCCGCCGGATCGAGCCCGTCGCCGATCGGAGCGAGGGTGTACGCGTCGGCCAGGTACTTCGTCCAGCCATCGAGGTCGGCGCGATAGCCCTTCTGCATCAACGTGTCCGAGGTGATCATCCGGTCGGTGACGCCGACCGCCCAGGCGAAGCAGTTGAAGCCGCCGACCGGGTCGCGGACCATCCGGAAGTCGGCGCCGTCGAAGTACGCACCCCACTCGTCGCGTTCCTGCTTGGTGGGTTCCCGGCTGCCGGCCCCCGGCGCCGGAGTCGGCGTCTCCCGCTGCACCGCCGGACGCGCACCGAGCATCCCGGCGACGGCGTGATTGCCGGCCGACCGCTGCAGGGTGCGCAGCCAGGCCCGGCCGAGCACGCCGGCCCCCGACGACACTGGCGGGTGGACCGGCGGGTCGATCACCGTCCGGGGGTCGGGCCGTGCCCGTTGCTGCGTCCCCGGAGGTCGTTGGTGGCCCGTCCGATCGAGCGCCGACACCGACCAAGTGTCGACCCGGCGCCCGGCCGGGTCCAGGCCCGGCCGGGCGGCCGAACGGGCAGCGATGCCTGCCCCGGCCTACTTCGTGGAGGTCAGGGAGCGCAGGAAGAACGCCAGGTTCTGCGGGCGTTCGGCCAGCCGACGCATGAAGTAGCCGTACCACTGCACCCCGTACGGCAGGTAGACCCGCAGGTGCAGGCCGTTGCCGACCAGCCGGCGCTGCTCGGCGTCCCGGATGCCGTACAGCATCTGCAGTTCGAAGTCCTCCGCCGTGCGTCCGGAGGCGATGGCCTGCAGCAGCGCCTGCTCGATCATTGCCGGGTCGTGCGAGGCGACCATCGGGTAGCCCTGCCCGTTCATCAGGATCTGCAGGCAGCGCGCGTACGACCCGTCGACTGCCGACTTCTCCTGATAGGCAACGGATTCCGGCTCCGCATAGGCGCCCTTGCACAACCGGATGCGCGACCCCGCACCGGACAGCTCCCGGCAGTCGCCCTCGGTCCGCCGCAGGTAGGCCTGCAGCACCGTGCCCAGGCTCGGGAAGTCCGCCCGCAACTCCCGGACGATCGACAGGGTCGAGTCGGTGGTGGTGTGGTCCTCGGCGTCCACGGTGACCCAGACCCCGGCCTCCTCGGCGGCGGAGCAGATCTTGTGCGCGTTCTCCAGGGCGATCCGGTGACCGTCGACGGGCAGGAACTGCCCGAGCGCCGACAGCTTCAGCGAGACCTCCAACGGACGGGCACCGGACGCGGCGGTCGGCAGCCCGGCCAGCAGGCGCAGCAGCGCCAGATAGTGGGCGGTGGTGTCGGCGGCCTGGCTCGGGTCGGTGGTGTCCTCGCCCAGGAAGTCGACGGTGACGCGCCGCCCGGAGTCCAGCATCCCGCCGGCGACGCCGACCACCTGGTCCTCGTCGGTGCCGGCGACGAACCGCTCGACGGTGTGCCGGGTCACCGGCAGCGTGGTGACGGCCTTTTCCACCCGGCTGGACCGGGACGCGGCCAGCAGCGGCGGGCGCAGCAGCGCGGCGATCGACATGTCAGTTCTCCCTGCTGGTTTCGGCCGCCTGATGCGGGTAACGGTGGTCGGTCGGCGGCACGAACGTCTCCTTGATCGTGCGGGCCGAGGTCCAGCGCAGCAGGTTCTGCGGCGAGCCGGCCTTGTCGTTGGTGCCCGATGCCCGGGCTCCGCCGAACGGCTGCTGGCCGACGACCGCGCCGGTCGGCTTGTCGTTGATGTAGAAGTTGCCGGCGGCGAACCGCAACCCGTCCGTCGCCTTGGCGACGGCGGCCCGGTCGTCGGCGATGATCGATCCGGTGAGCGCGTAGGCCGATCCCCGGTCGACCAGCTCGAGCGTGCGCTCGAACGCGCCGGGGGTCGAGTCGTCGTAGACGTGGACGGCCAGGATCGGCCCGAAGTACTCGGTCCGGAACGCCTCGTCGGTGGGGTCGTCGCCGATCAGGACGGTCGGCTCGACGAAGTACCCCTCGCTGTCGTCCGCGTGGCCGCCGGCGGCGACGGTCAGCCCAGCGGTGGCCTTGGCCCGCTCGATCGCGGCGGCGTTGCGGTCGAAGGCGCGCCGGTCGATGACGGCGCCGCCGAAGTGGCGGAAGTCGGTGACGTCGCCGTAGCTGATCGCGTCCGCCTTGGCGATCAGGTCGTCGCCCATCCGGGCCCACACCGAGGCCGGGACGAACGCCCGGGACGCGGCCGAGCACTTCTGCCCCTGGAAGTCGAACGCGCCGCGCAGCAGGGCGGTGGTCAGCACGTCCGGGTTGGCCGAGCTGTGCGCGACCACGAAGTCCTTGCCGCCGGTCTCGCCGACCAGCCGCGGGTAGGAGTGGTAGCCGGCGATGTTGCTGCCGACCTGCCGCCACAGATGCTGGAAGGTGGTGGTCGAACCGGTGAAGTGGATGCCGGCCAGCCGCGGGTCGGCCAGCAGGATGTCGGACACCGCGGGCCCGTGCCCGTTGACCAGGTTGATCACCCCGGGCGGCAGGCCGGCCGCCTCCAGCAGCTTCATCGTCCAGTAGGCGGCGACGGCCTGGGTCTCGGACGGCTTCCACACCACGGTGTTGCCCATCAGCGCGGGCGCGGTCGGCAGGTTGCCGGCGATCGCGGTGAAGTTGAACGGGGTGATGGCGTAGACGAAGCCCTCCAGCGGCCGGTACTCGACCCGGTTCCACACGCCGGGGGACGAGATCGGCTGGTCGGTCAGGATCTGCCGGGCGAAATGCACGTTGAACCGCCAGAAGTCGACGAGCTCGCAGGGAGTGTCGATCTCGGCCTGGTAGGCGGTCTTGGACTGGCCGAGCATGGTGGCCGCGGCGAGGGTTTCCCGCCACGGCCCGGACAGCAGGTCGGCGGCGCGGAGGAAGACGGCCGCCCGGTCGTCGAAGGACAGGTCGCGCCACGCCGGGGCGGCGGCGGTGGCGGCCGTCACCGCGTCCTGGATGTCGGTCGGGTCGGCCATGGTCACCGTGCCGAGCACCGCGGCGTGCCGGTGCGGCTGCACCACGTTCAGGACCGGACCGGCCGTCCGGCGGTGCACTCCCCCGATGACGTGGTGGATCTCGGTCGGGTTCGATCCGAGTTCGGCCAGCTTGGCCTGCAGCCGGGCGCGCTCGGGGCTGCCCGGGGCGAACGAACCGACCGGCTCGTTCGTCGGCGGCGGGGTGACGGTGACGGCGTCCACGCTGACCTCTTCCTCTGGTCGAACCGAAAGAATCTGACGCTCAGTCAACCGGAACCGGGCGAGGAAGTATTCGGCCGATCAGACGATCTTCGCCGTCATTGTTTGTACGATCGGACAATGCCTGACGACGAGCCCACCACCCTGCGCGACCTCGTCGACGCCCTCGGCGGCGAGCTGGTGGACCTGCTCGACGCCCCCTCCGGCGACACCGTGCCGATCTCGTCGGTGGCGCTGGCCGACGACACCGACCTGGCCGGCGAGATCGCGTCGCCGTCCGCCGCGGCCGACCTGTATCTGCTCGTCGGAGTTCCGGATGCGATGGTGATCCGCTGGCTGGACGGCCTGGGCCGGTCCCCCGCCGACCGGCGCCCGGCGGCGCTGATGGCCAAGAACGCCGTCGCCGACCCCGTCGGCCGGGCCGCCCGGCACGCCGGGGTCGCGCTGGTCTCGGTCCACCCGCGAGCCCGCTGGGAGCAGGTGCTGCCGATGGTCCAACGGGTGCTGGAGCACACCCGGCGGACGGACGCCGAGCCCGACCTGCTGGCCGCCGACACCGACCTGTTCGACCTGGCCCGGGTGGTCGCCCAGAACTGCCGGGGCCTGGTGACCGTCGAGGACGAACGGTCCCGGGTGCTGGCCTATTCGGCATCCGACGAGACCGCCGACGAACTGCGCACCCTGTCCATCCTGGGCCGCGAGGGACCGGCCGACTACCTGCGGCTGCTGCGCGAGTGGGGCGTGTTCGACCGGCTCCGGCGGACCGGCGAGGTGATCGACGTGCCCGCGCACCCGGAATGGGGGATCCGGCGGCGCCTGGTCGTCGGCATCCGGGAACCCGCGGATCCCGCCGACCGGCGGGCGCCGGCCCCGCTGCTCGGGTCGATCTGGGTGCAGCAGGGCGACCGGCCGTTCGCCGACGACGCCGCGGACGTGCTGCGCGGCGCGGCTGCGGTCGCCGCCCGCACGATCACCCGCCGCCGCACCGCACCGTCCACCGAGAGCCTGTTGATCCAGCGGCTTTTCGGGGCGCAGGGGGGCGGGGTCGACGTGCCGTCGCTGGCCGCGGCGTTGACCCTGCCGACCGGCGGCCCGGCCGCGGTGATCGGCTTCGCCGTGAGCGGAACCGCCGCGACCGCCGACCTCACCGCCGTCGCGCCGCTGATCCGGCTGCACGCCGGCTCGTTTCGCCCGGACTCGGTGACCGCCCTGATCGGCCCCCGCGCCTACGTCCTGTTCCCCCGGTTCAGCTCGGTCGAGGTGGTCGGCGCCTGGACCCGGCAGCTGGTCGACCAGTTCGAGACCGGCCGGGCGATCGTGCTGCGAGCCGCGATCGCCGCGCCGGTGCCGGATCTCGGTCAGGTCGCCGCCGCCCGCGTCGAGGTCGACCGGGTGCTCGACGGCACGGCCGCGACGTTCCCCCGGGGTCGGGTGACCAGCCTGGCCGAGTCGTTGACCGCCGTGCTGCTCGGCGAGATCGTCGACCTGATCGGTCGCCATCCCGAGTTGGCCGACCCCCGGGTGCAGGATCTACTCGCCTACGACCGAGATCATTCCGCCCACCTGACCGACAGCGTGGCGGCCTTCCTGGCCCGGCACGGCGACGTGCGGGCCGCCGCCGCCGAACTGACCGTGCACCCGAACACCCTGCGGTACCGGCTGCGCCGGGCCGAACGGGTGCTCGGGATCGACCTGGCCAACCCGTCGGACCGGCTGCTGCTGGAACTGCAGTTGGCGCTGCCGCGGGCGGGCGAACCGAGGGCAACGACCGCCTGACCCCCGTCCGGGGACTAGTGTCCGGCTTGACCGGTTCTCCGTTCGATCAGTTCACCACGACGGTAGGCGAAGGATGGCTCGTCGAGACGACCGTAGCGATCATGTCGGGGCGGACGGCACGATCGTCGGCCGGGACCGGGAACTGGGCGAGGCCCGGGCGATGCTCGACCGGATCGGCCCGGGCGGCGAGGGCCTCGTCGTCCTGGGAGAGGCCGGGGTGGGCAAGTCGACCCTGGCCGACGGGATCGACGCGGCCGCTCGGGCAGGCGGTTTCGCGGTCGGCCGGGGCTGGTGCTCGGCGGTCGAGATGCCGCCGTTCTGGCCGTGGCGGCGGCTGCTGCGGGACGTCACGACGGCCCGTCCGTTCGACGAGCCGGCGGGCCCGACCGGACCCGACCGGGACAGCGTCCGCTGGCTGTACGCGACGGTGCTGGACGCGCTGGAAACGGCGGCGGCCGCCCGGCCGCTCGTGCTCATCGTCGAGGACGCCCACTGGGCCGACGACGGAACCTGGCAGTTGCTGGTCGCGGTCGCCGACGCACTACCGACCCTGCCGATCGGCCTGGTGGTGACGGTCCGCGACGAACCGGGGGAACCGGGCCGGACCCGGCTGGTCGGCCTACCCACCCGGCTGCGCCGGCTGGAGCTGGGCGGGCTCGACCGGGATGCGGCGGCCGACCTGGCCCGGGCGGTGGCCGGGGGCCCGCTGTCCCCCGACTATCTGGCCGCGCTGTGGCACCGCACCCGGGGGCACCCGCTGTTTCTGCGGGAGGTGGTGCGGCTCGACCGTGCCCGCGGCGGCCCGGCTCCGGCGGCGGTGCCCTCCGGCGTCCGAGAGGTGTTGGCCCGCCGGCTCGCTCGGCTGTCCCAGGGCTGCTGGCGGACGTTGGCCTCGGCGGCGCTGATCGGGACCGCGATCGACCGGCCGTTGCTGTGCGCGGTCACCGGGATGGCGCCGGCCGAGGTCGGCGCTCGGCTGGCCGAGGCAACGGCCGCGCATCTGGTGACGGGCGACCGGTTCGTGCACGCGCTGGTCCGTGAGGTCCTCGCCGACGCGCTCCCGGAGCCGGAACAGGGCCGGCTGCACCGGCGGATCGCCGAAGAGCTCGAGCGCGCCGCGCGGCCGGAGCCGGCCCGGACGGCCCGGCACTGGTCCGCGGCG
>JBDHZW010000004.1:0-43581 GCA_039812105.1 Nakamurella sp. | reverse complement strand
CGCGGACGGTGACCGATCGCACGTCCACCCCGGCCAGCGCCAGCTGGGCGGCGAACAGCTCGCCGGACGCGCGGAGCTCGTCGAATTCGGCGTTCAGCACGACGGTCGGAGACAGCCCGGTCAGCTCGGCCTTGCCCGGCATCGCGTAGCCGTCGGCCGCGGATGCCGGTCCGCCCAGGTAGTTCTCGGCGATCACCGCGCGGTCCTGCGGGCGCTGCTGGAACAGCTCCGGCACCTGCGCCATGGCCGCGGCCAGCGCCGCCGACCGCGGCGGCATCACCGGATGCATCGGCGGGTAGGCCAGCAGCAGTGCGGCCGGGGACCAGGCGTCGACGTCCCGCAGCCGAAGCGCCGCCCCGGCGGCCAGGTTGGCCCCCGCACTGGCCCCGCCCACCGACAGCCGGGCCGGGTCGATGCCCAGCTCGGCGGCGCGGTCCCGGGTCCACCGGATCGCGGCGACGACGTCGTCGTGCGGGGCCGGGTAGCGCACCCCGCCCCGGGCCAGCCGGTAGTCGACGGCCACCACCACGACGCCCGCCCGCGCGCCGAGTTCCCGGGCGGTCCAGTCGGATTCGGCCATGTCCAGGTCGCCGCCGATGAACGCGCCGCCGTGCATCCAGACCAGTCCGGGACGATCCGACCCGCCGCCCTCGGGGCGGTACACCCGCACCGGCACGCCGCCCGCGCGCGTCGGCACCAGCTCGGCGCGGGTGGGCACCCGGGGCACGTCGTCGCCGGGCCACGCCTGGAACCGCATGATGCGGGCCCGCATCTGCGGATCGGCGTGGCCGACCATCATCGACGGGATGCCGTCCAGCATGGGAAGCCGGGCGGCGATGGCGGGGTGCAACGGCACGCTTGGTCCTTCGAGGTCGGGTGGAACGCCGCCCCGACCCGGCCCGGGTCGGGGGGGTCCCCGGTTCGGGGCGGGGGAGGTTCGGTCAGGCGGGCGCCGACGCCAGCTCGTCGCCGATGGCGACCAGCGCGCCGGCCGGCAGGAACGCCATCCGGGCCAGGTCGATCAGGCTCAGCCCGGGAGGCATCGACACCAGTTCGGTCTGCACCAGATCCGGGGCGTGCCGGCCGATCACCGTGGCGGCGGCGTGGTCCAGCAGCAGCTCCTGCACCGGGGCGGCGAGCCGATCACCGGCCGGCAGGTCGGCCAGCGGCGGCATCGGCACCGCCGCCTCCCGCGCCCGCTCCGCCTGCCGGCGCACCAGCAGGTGCTCGGGCCCGGGTTCGCCGTCGAACGGGATGCCCAGCCGTTCGAACTGGCTCGCCGGCGCGTCGGTCTCGTGCATCAACCGGGCCAGCAGCCGCAGCAGGCGCAGTTCGACCTCGTCGTCGGCGATCGGGTCGTCCTGGCCGGGGTCGGTCGCCAGGTCGAACAGCAGCGTCCCGTACAGCCAGGGGTTGAGCAGGCCGTAGCCGCCGCCGATGCGCATGGTCCGCAGGCCCTTGGTGAAGGCGAACGCCTCGGCCGGCTCCCACCCGGACAGCTCCCGGACGCTGAACCGGGCCCGCATGTGCGTGGGCATCAGCGTGTATTGCTCCAGCGGCGAGTTCGCTCTCTCGACGGCCGCCCGCATGTAGACGTGGCGGCCGTCGGTGACGTTGACGTGCCCACCGTGCACGCCGAACAGGGTGCCGTCGTGGACGTCCCGGTCGTCGTCGAGCACCGCGGCCAGGTCGCGGCCCTGCATGTCCGGCGTCGGCTCCACCCCGAAATATCGCAGCAGGGTGGGGGCGATGTCGATCGTCGCGGTCAGCGCGGACCGCCGGGTCCCGCGCTCGCCCCGCCGCGGATCCCAGAGGAAGAACGGCAGCCGGACCAGTTCGTTGAACCAGGGCTGCACGGTCTTGGCCCACCAGCCGTGCTCGCCGAGCAGGAACCCGTGATCGGTGTTGACGATCAACATGGTGTCGTCCCACATGTCGTGGGCATCCATGAAGTCCAGCACCCGGCCCAACGAGTCGTCGCACATCGAGACCAGGGCGGCGTACTCGTAGCGGGCATGATCGACCTGGGCCGCCGGCTCGGTGACCTTGCGGTACGGCGGCCAGTCGAACTCGGGTCCGTCGTAGTCGTGCGGGTACCGGTCCTGGTAGGCGCGGTGCGTGAAGAACGGTTCGTGCGGGTCGAACAGCTCCAGCTGCAGCAGCCACCGGTCGGCGTCGACATTCGTTCGCAGGAAGTCGATCCCGGCGTCGACGCAGAGCGTCTGCGAGTGCTCGGCCGGGGTCGGCTGATAGGCCCGGTTGACCACGTCCTGCCGGCGGTGCAGGGAGGCGGGGTGGTCGGGGGACACCGAGCCCACCACCCCCTTCCACGGGTCGCCCTCCTGCCCGCGGAAGAACTCCCAGGTGGTGTACCGGGTGTGGTAGGTGGCGCCGCCGTCCTCCCAATAGTGCGGGTGGTCGGAGATCAGGTGGCTGTGCACGCCGGCCTGCCCCAGCATCGCCGGCATCGAGTCGTCGAACGGCTCGATCGGACCCCAGCTGCGGTGCAGGAAGTTGTACCGGCCGGTGTGCAACTCCCGCCGGGCCGGCATGCAGGGCATCGACCCGGCGTAGAAGTTCTCGAACGTGACCGACCGACCCGCCAGCCGCGCGAAATTCGGTGCCTGGACGAACGTGTCGGCGTACGGCGGCAGCATGTGCCGGTTCAGGCTGTCGAACATCAGCATGATCGCCCGCATCACGCCGCCTCCTTCACTGCTCGGGGCCGGTTCAGACGGCGGCCTTCTCGAGATCGGCCAGGTCCGCCGCGAGGGCCGGCAGCACGTCCATCGTCACTTCCCCGGTGGCCAGCACCGCGTGCTGGATCGGCGAGAACGGGTTCGGCCGGACGTCCGGCAGGTGCCGGCGCAGCACCTGCGCCGCCGCCGGGTCGGCCAGCAGGTCCCGGATCGGGGTGTTCAGGCCCAGCCGCGCGGCGTATTCGCCGGGAGCCAGGGTGGTGGCCACCGCGACCTCGTGCTGGGCGCGGGCGAGCAGGTGCTCGGGGCCGACCGGCCCCTGCGCCGGCAGGCCGACCCGCTCGAACTGGTCGGCCTGCGCGTCGGACTCGCGCATCAGCCGGACCAGCAGCTCCGCCATCCGCAGCTCGACCTCGTCGTCGACCAGCGGGTGCTGCTGATCCGGGTCGGTCTCCAGGTCGAACAGCAACGTGCCGAACACCGCCGGGTTCATCCCGTAGATGAACGGGAAACGGGCCTGCGCCGGGATCTTCAGCACCGGCGCGCCCTTGGTGAAGGGCAGCGGCGGGACGAGTTCGGCGTGCCGCAGGTCCTCGTACATCCGCGGGCCGATGCGCACCGGGGACAGGGTGTACTCGAACAGCGGCGAGTTGGCCGGGTCGGGGGTGCCGCGCATGTAGACGTAGCGACCGTCGGTGACGTTCACGTGGGTGCCGAACGCGCCGAACAGTGCGCCGTCGTGCACCGGCCGGTCGTCCACGACGGTGGACTGCAGGGGCCGGCCCTGCATGTCCGGGGTCGGCGCCAGACCGAAGTGGGCAAGCAGGGTCGGCGCGATGTCGATCGTCTGCACCAGCGAGTCGCGGTGCTGCCCGGCGCCCGCCGCGCCGCCGGCCGGATCCCAGATCAGCAGCGGGGTGTGGATGGCCTCGTCGTACCAGGGCTGCACGCTCTTGCCCCACCAGCCGTGCTCGCCCAGCAGGAAGCCGTGGTCGGTGCAGATGATCAGCATCGTGTCGGCCCACAGGTCGTGCTCGTCGAACGCGTCCAGCACCCGGCCCAGCGACTTGTCGCACTGGCTCAGCAGGGCGGCGTACTGCCGGCGGATGTCCTGCACCTCCTCCGGGCTCTGCGACACCGGGTTGTAGAGCATCGCGTTGGCCGCGGTGCCGTCCGCCATCCGCGGGTACAGGTCGCGGTAGTCGTCGTAGGTGAAGAAGGGCTCGTGCGGGTCGAACGTCTCGATCTGCAGGAACCAGCCGTCCTCGCCGGCGTTGCGGGAGATGAACTCCAGGCCGCGGTCGAACACCTGGGTCTGATGGTGCTTGTCCTCGGTGGGCATCTCCCGCCGGTTCACCTTGTCCTGGGTGCTGGTCCGCTGGTGCCGGCGGGCCTCCGCGTCGTCGGCGCCGGTCCCGGTGCCCCCGCGCAGCGCGGCCACGTCGCCGATCCACCGGTCACCCTGCTGGCCCCGGATGAACTCGTAGGTGGAGAACCGGGGGTGGTAGGTGGCGCTGTGGTCGTCCCAGTAGTGCTTGTGGTCGGTCACCAGATGGGTGTGCATGCCGGCCCGGTCCAGCATCTCCGGCACCGAGTCGTCGAACGGCTCCAGCTGGCCCCAGCTGCGGTGCAGGAAGTTGTGCCGGCCGGTGTGCAGCTCCCGACGGGCCGGCATGCAGGGCATGCTGCCGGCGTAACAGTTGTCGAAGACGGTCGCCCGGTCCGCCAGCCGCTGGAAGTTGGGTGCGTGCACCCAGTCGTTCCCGTACGGGGGGAGAAAGCGACGGCTCAAGGTGTCGTACATGACCACAACGGCACGCACGGGGTCCTCCTCAGGTAGTGGGGGTGAGCGCTCCGACGGAGCGCAGGAAGTCGTCGAACCCGGCCGGGTCGGCCAGGGCGTCCCGGGAGATCGCGGCATCCGGATGCACACCGCCAAGGATGCGCTTGATCGGCACCTCACACTTCTTGCCGTTCAGGGTGCGGGGCAGCGCGGGCACGACGATCATCCGGTTCGCCACGTGGCGGGGGCTCAGCTCGGCCCGGATCAGCGTGCGAACCAGGTCCGGCACCGCCGCCCGGTCCGCGTCCGGGGTCAGCACCACGAACAGCAGCAGGTCGCCCTCGCCGTCCGGCCCGGACGTGTCGACGACCAGCGAGTCGGCCACCTCGGGCAGGCTCTCGACCACCCGGTAGAACTCGGCGGTGCCCATCCGGATGCCGCCGCGGTTGAGCGTGGCGTCCGAGCGGCCCTCGATGACGCAGGAGCCGCGGCCGGTGATCCGGATCCAGTCGCCGTGCCGCCAGATCCCCGGGTAGGTCTCGAAGTAGGCCTCGCGCAGCCGGCTGCCGTCGGCGTCGCCCCAGAAGAACACCGGCATGGACGGCATCGGCGCGGTGATGACCAGTTCGCCGACCTCGTCGATCAGCGGCCGCCCGTCCGGCGAGAACGACTCGACCCGGGCGCCCAGGGCGCGGCAGGAGATCTCGCCACGCCACACCCCGACGGTGGGTGCGCCGCCGACGATCCCGGTACACACGTCGGTGCCACCGGAGAACGACACGATCGGCACGTCCGGCCCGACCTGCTCGGCGAGCCAGTCGAAACCGCTGTCGTCCAAAGGGGATCCGGTGGAGCCGATGGCGCGCAGGGCCGACAGGTCGGCATCGGCGCCCGGCCGGATGCCCGCCTTCTGCGCCGCGGTGACGAACGCCGCGGACACGCCGAAGTGGGTGACCCGCTGCCGGCCGACCAGCCGCCACAGGGTGAGCAGGTCCGGGTGGCCCGGGCTGCCGTCGTAGAGCACCACGGTGGCGCCCACCAGCAGCCCACCGACCAGGAAGTTCCACATCATCCACCCGGTGGTGGTGAACCAGCAGAACGAGTCACCGGCCCGCAGGTCCCACTGCAGGCCCAGCGACTTGAGGTGTTCGAGCAGGATGCCGCCGGCCGACTGGACGATCGGCTTGGGCAGCCCGGTGGTGCCGGAGGAGTACAGGATCCACAGCGGGGCGGCGAAGTCGACCGGGGTGAACTCGGGTTCGGCCGGCTCGGCGATCAGCTCGGCCCAGCCGATCATCCCGTCCGGGGTGGCCGTGCCCAGCGCCGGGATGTGCACCGCGCCGGCCAGCGACGGCAGCTGCGCCCGCAGCCGGCGCACCGTGTCGGTGACGTCGAACTCCTTGCCGCCGTAGCGGTATCCGTCGACCGCCAGCAGCACCGTCGGCTGCACCTGGGTGAACCGGTCGAGCACGGAACCGGCGCCGAAGTCGGGCGAGCAGGACGACCAGACGGCGCCGAGCGCGGCGGTGGCCAGGAAGCCGGCGAGGGCGTGGACGGTGTTGGGCACCAGTGCGACCACCCGGTCCCCCGGACCGACCCCCAGCCGGCGCAGCCCGGCCTGCGCCCTGCCGACCAGAGCGCGCAGATCGGCCAGGGTGTAGGCGGTTTCGGTGCCGTCCTCGGCCACGGCCAGCACCGCGGTGGCCTCGTCCCGGCCCGTGTCGCGCAACGCGTGCTCGGCGTAGTTCAGCGTGCCGCCCGGGAACCACTGCGCCCCGGGCATCGTCGCCTCGGGGAGCACCTGGCCCGGCCGGTCGTGCCAGATCACCCCGAAGTGGTCGGCGACGGCCGACCAGAAGCCGGGCAGGTCACCGGTCGAGTACTCCCACAGCTCGGTGTAGTCGGCCAGCGGCAGGCCGGTGCGGGCCCGCAGGGACTCGGTGAACACGGCGATGCCGGTGGCCGCGGCCGGTTCCGGTCGGGGCTGCCAGATCAGCGGCGGGGTGGGGGTCACGGGCGGGCTCCGGGGGTGGGTGGGCGGGGTCGGACGGACCGCGATCGGGTGCGCCGCGTCGGCGACGCACCCGACCGGGTCGTACCGGAACCACGCATCGGCGTGCTCCCGGTCCGGCCGGCCGCCGGCCCCGGCGCTGGCGATCGAAGGGGGGCGGCGGCCGCGCACGGCGGCGAACGGTGGCTCGGCAGCTCAGCGCCGGCGGGGCATCTCGGCCAGCGTGTCGGCCACCCAGTCGGCGATGAAGCCGCTCACGTACGGCAGGTCGTCCAGCCCGATGTGCTCGGCGCCGCCCTCCTCGACGGTGAAGATCCGCAGCTCGCGCTTGGGGCTGTTGACCGCCTGCTCGAAGGACCGGTGCGCGTATTCGAGCGGGATCTGCCGGTCGTTCTCGCCGTGCGCGATCAGGAAGGGCACGTCGATCTTCTCGACCACCCCGTCCAGGTGCACCTGATCGGCGAAGTCGACGAACTCGTTCAGGTCGGTGTCGGCGGGGAAGCCCCACACCCACAGCACGTGCTCCCAGTAGTGCGGGACGGGCCGCTCACCCTCGCGCTGCAGCCGCCGCCGCTGCACCGCGCCCCAGTTGTGGTTGGCCCCCCAGGCGACGACCAGAGCCAGTCGCTTCTCGAACGCGGCGGCCCGGGGCGCGTAGTACCCGCCCAGCGACCAGCCGACCAGCCCGATCCGGGTGGTGTCGACGTCGTCGCGGGTCTCCAGGTAGTCCACGCACGCCGCCGCCCACGCCTCGGTGTCGACCCGGGAGGTGAGCCCGCGCAGCCGCAGCGCCTCGCCGGAGCCGGGTTGGTCGACCATCAGGGTGGAGATGCCGCGGGCGGCCAACTCAGCCCAGTGCTCGGAGTTGTACATGTGCTCCTTGGTGGAGTCCAACCCGTTGAACATGATCATCACCGGGGCCGGGCCGCTCTCGGTGGCCGGCGCCGCTGAGAAGTAGGCAGGCAAGCTCTTTCCCTCATACGGGATCTCGACCCGGCTGACCCGCGAGTCACGCAGCTCGAAAGACTTCTGAGCCAACTCCAGCACCCGCTGGTACGACGGCACCCGGTTCGGGTCCGAGTGCGAGAGCATCCGCTCGGCCTGGGCGAGGTAGTTGGTGGCCCGGAAGTAGTTCTCGCCGGCGGTGCGGCTGTGCCCGGCCTTCTCGGCCTCCTCCGCCTGGCCGACCAGCTGGTCGGTCAACGCGGTCCACGCCCGCAGGAAGTCGGGGGTGCCGGCATCCGAGCCCTCGGCGGCGGCCTCCCGGATGGGGCGGCAGGCCCGGTCTACCTCGTCGATCAGGCCGCCGCTGTTCAGCGCGGCCACGACCCCCAGGTTCCACACGTAATTACCGGGGAAGAACTCGAACACGGCGCTGTCCTTTCGAAATGCGGCGGTGGGTGGGCGACTTCAGTACTTCAGCGGGTGCGGGCCCGCGGGCGGGTCCGGGCGGCGGCGATCGGCGGCAGGTCGACGCCGGCGACGACGGTGTTGGCGATGGTGCCGATGCCCTCGACTTTCATCTCCACCACATCACCGGGCTTGAGCGGCTCGGGGTCGAGAGTGCCGCTCCGACCCCACAGTTCGGCCAGGCACCCGCCGTTGCCACAGGTGCCGGAGCCGAGCAGGTCACCGGCCCGGACCTGGGCGCCCCGCGCGGCGTAGGCGACCAGTTCCTCGAACGGCCAGCCCATGTTGGACAGCAGATCGCGGCCGATCTCCTTGCCGTTCACCGACACCGACATCTCCAGGGCCAGGAAGCCGTCGGCGTCCCGGTAGGCCTCGAACTCGTCGGCGGTGACCAGCCAGGGGCCGAGGGTGGAGGCGAAGTCCTTGCCCTTGGCCGGGCCGAGCTTGACCTTCATCTCCCGCCGCTGCAGGTCCCGGGCGGACCAGTCGTTCATGATCGTGTAGCCGAAGATCTGCACCTGGTCCGGCGTCATCGACACCCCGTCGGCGCCCACCACCGCGGCCACCTCCAGTTCGAAGTCGAACTGCCGGCTGCCGGCCGGGATGGCCACCTCGTCGTGCGCGCCGATCAGCGCGTACGGGTTGGTGAAGTAGAAGGTGGGCGCCTGGTACCACTCCGGCACCACCTCGGCCCGACCGTCGACCGAGGCGCTGACCCCTTCCACGTGCTCCTCGAAGGCGACGAAGTCGCGCACGGTGGGCGGGTCCAGGGGCGGCAGCAGCCGCACGTCGGCCACCGGGAAACCGGCTCCGGCCGCGGCGGCCTCGCCGGCCAGCCGAGCCGCATCCCGCCCACCCCGGACCAGTTCCAGCACCGTCGTCCCGGCGGGCAGCGGGTGCACCAGCCGGCCGTCCGGGCCGTCGGTGACCACCCCGGCCCGCACCGTTCCAAGGTGTTCGTAGGTCGCGAAACGCATGGCCGGCTCAGACCGGCGGGGCCACGAAAAGGCCCTTGTCCACGTCGTTCCACGACCGCTTGGCGACGAACTCGTTCATCTGGTTCGCGGTGCCCCACTGGTCGGAGACCTCGGGCTGGGAGAAGTCGTACAGGTGCGGGTGCCAGGTGTCCTCGTCGATCAGCTCGAGCTCGGTGGTGTACTCGATGGTGTTGCCGTGCGGGTCCAGGAAGTAGCTGAAGGTGTTGTTGCCGGCCATGTGCCGACCCGGGCCCCAGATCTTTTCCACCCCGGCGCGCAGCATCCGGCCGGTCCCCCGCATGTAGGAGTCGATGTCACGCATCTCGAAGGAAGCGTGGTGCAACGACGGGTGCGGGCCGCGGGCGATCGCCATGCTGTGGTGCCAGGCGTTGATCCGCAGGAACCACATCATCTCGCCCATCCGCGGGTGCATCAGGGTGTCGGACAGCCGGAAACCCAAGTGCTTCTCGTAGAAGGCGCGGGTCTGCTCCGGCTGCGGGCTGTTGATCACCACGTGGGACAGCCGGACCGGGATGGACTCGCCGGCTTCGATCGCCCGGTGCTTGCGGACCGCGACGCCGGCGCTGATCTCGACGGTCCGGCCCTCGTTGTCGAAGAACCGGAACCCGTAGCCGCCGCCCGGGGTGTTGACCACCCTCGGTTCGCTGACCAGCTGTACACCCCCGGTGGCCAACCGGGCGGCCATCGCGTCGACGTCGGCCGGCGTGGCCGCACCGAACGAGATCAGGTCGATCCGCTTGTCGGCCGCCTGCCGCAGCCGGACGATGTACTGCTCCGGCGAGCCCTCGGCGGCCAGGAACGCCATCCCGGTGTCGGTGTGCTCGGAGGTCAGACCCCAGGTGTTGGTGTAGAAGTCCAGCTGGGTGGCAAAGTCCGGCACGGCCAGGTCGACGTGCCGCAGGTGGGTGATCAGGGGTGCGGTCATGGGATCTCCTCGTGCTGATGGGATCGGTGATGGACTACTTGACGGCGACCGGGGCGACCGGTGAACCGACGGCGCCGGTGACCGGCAGCGGCTCGGCCGAGAGCCAGAACTCGTAGACGCCGTCCTCGGCGCAGTCGGCGGCCAGCGCGTCCAGGTCCCACATCTCGCCGATGAACAGACCCATGTGCGGGATGACCACCTGGTGCAGCGGCTGGAAGGCGTCGTCGAACTCGTTCGGCCGCACCTCGAAACCCCAGGTATCCGTTGCCACCGCGGCGACCTCAGTGGTGTGCAGCCAGTCCGCGGTGGTGAACGACAGGCCCGGCGACGCGCCGCCGGCGTAGTCGCCCCAGCCCTCCCGGCGGGCCCGGGCCAGCCGGCCGGTGCGTACCAGGACCAGGTCGCCCCGGCCGACGGCCGACGTCGGGCCCTGGGCGGCGACGGTCGCCGCCAGATGCTCGAAGGTGATGGCGAAACCGTCCGGCAGTTCGCCGTTCTCACCGATCGCCCGGCCGACGTCCAGCATCACCCCGCGGCCGGACATCCGCCCGGTCGCCGTCTGGATGCCGGTGATCAGGTCGCCGTCGCTGGTCACCACGTCGCCGGCGCGGCGGCCGTTCCAGGCGTTGCCGTGATCGAAGATGTGGCCGAGCCCGTCCCACTGGGTGGATGCCTGCAGCGGCATGGAGATGACGTCGTCGGCGCCGCCGATGCCGTGCGGGAAGCCCTGTTTGCCCAGTTCGGCGTCGGTCCCGGTGTCCAGCATGGTGTGCACCGGGTTGGTCCGCCGGCGCCATCCCTTCTGCGGCCCGTTCATGTCGAACGACTGGGCCAGCGAGAAGCTGACCCCGCGACGGATCAAGGCAGCGCCCTCCCGGCGCTTGTCGTCGGTCAGGAAGTTCAGGGTGCCGTGCACGTCGTCGGCACCCCAGCGGCCCCAGTTGGAGCAGCGCTTGGCGGCCGCGGCGATCGCGGATTCCGGATCGCGGCGATCCAGCGGGGCGGTGGTGGGCATCTGTCGGGTCCTCCTCGAAGCGACCAGTCGACTATCTCGGATTCCAGCGCATCAGGGAAGGTGAAATAGCTGATGCGGCACATCCACGAGATGGATGCGTAGTCGGTCGTTCCGCGCACTCCGAAATCGCCATCCCGCGGTCCTTTCAAGGGTGCCCCCCGGTCATCCACGGCGACCGCCGATCGCGCCCACGCTCACGGACAAGGTGATGGAGTTCTGGCAGTCTGTGCCGTGAGGTGGCGCACAGCGGCGTGACCACAGGCTTCGCCACGCGCTCGAGGGAAGGACTCGGCAATGGTCCAGGACGGCGCTGATTCTTGCTCGTGCGGCGCTCCCGGACGCAGCGCCTTCGACACCGAGGACCATCCGCGGGCGGCGGCGGGTGTTCGGCCCAGCGCCGACCGCCATCTGCTGACGCAGGCACACATCCCGGCCGGCACGTTCGTGATGGGCGACTCGTCCGGCGATCGGAATGCCCCTGACGGCGAGATCCCCCGGCACAAGGTCAGACTGGACGCCTTCCAGATCGACGCGACCACGGTCACCAACACCCAATTCGGACAGTTCTTCGGCGAGACCGGGTTTCGGACGGAGGCCGAATCCTTCGGCTTCTCGGCGGTGTTCCATCTGGCCCTGCAAGCCCCGGTGGAGGACGTCATGGGACCCGCGGGGGGCACCCCCTGGTGGTTGGGCGTTCGCGGCGCCGACTGGGCGCACCCGGGCGGGCGCGATTCGAGCGTCGACGGGCTACCGGATCATCCCGTCGTACATGTCAGCTGGAACGATGCCCAGGCCTATTGCGAGTGGGCCGGCCGACGGTTGCCGACCGAGGCCGAATGGAAGTACGCCGCCCGTGGCGGGCTGCCCAACGCCAAATATCCCTGGGGTGACGACGAGGTCGATGCCGGCGGCTGGCGGGCGAACATCTGGCAGGGCGAATTTCCCCGGATCAACACCTGCGAGGACGGGTGGCTGACCACCGCGCCGGTGCGCACCTACGCCCCCAACGGCTACGGGCTCTGGCAGCCCATCGGCAACGTATGGGAATGGTGCGCGGGCTGGTTCGACCCCAACTACTATCGGCATTCGCCCGACGCGAACCCGCCCGGACCGGCCGCGGGGCAGGCCCGCGTGTTGCGTGGCGGGAGCTACCTGTGCCACATCTCGTACTGCAATCGGTACCGCAACTCCGCCCGGTCGCGTAACACTCCGGATTCGTCAATGGGTAACGCCGGGTTCCGTACTGTCGCCTGTTGACCACTGACCCGATCCACGGTCTCCGGGCGCGGCATCGGCGGGACAACCGCTGTCACAGAATGATCAGGATCATGGCCAGGATCCCGACCGACAACGCGGCCAGGGAGGCCATCAACACCGCCGATCCGGCCGGCGGCAGCACTGGATCGGCTGCGGCGCCTGTGAGTTCGCGGTGCACCCGCCCATAGCGAACGGTGGCCAGGGTCCAGGCGAGCACGGGGAGCCCGAGACCCGCGCAGGCCAGCGCGACAGTCACCGCATCCGACTCCAGAGCCATCACCTTCACCACCACCAGTACCGCAGCCGCGAGGGCAAGGCACGTGCGTCGCCAGGCGAGCAGTGTCCGTTCCGGTTGCAACCCGACGTCGAACAGCCGTGGCGCGCTCACAGGGCGAAGATCCCCAACGCCAGCACGACGACGGTGAGCAGGAAGACGATGGTCATCGCCGTCGCGGAACCGGCACCGTGCAACTGTGTCGCCTGCCGCAGTGCACGCTCGTTGCGCATCCAGCCGACCCAGCCCAGCACCACCGCAAGTACCCCCAACGCGACCAACGCGATCGCCGTGACGTCGCCGATGCCGTCCGGGATCTGCAGGTGCAGGGCGTGCACGGCCACCCCGCCGGCGATCAGCGCCAGCGACGTCCGGATCCAGGCCAGGAAGGTACGTTCGTTGGCCAGGCTGAACCGCGGATCCGGCTCCGACCCGCGCCCGTATACCCACTTCGGAAACCGATCAGTCACGACGACCACCAATCCCCGACGCTCGGCGGGCGTGGGCGGCGGCTCGGCGGCATCGGTCCCCCGTCCATTGACCCGCCGATACTTGCACAGCACCCAGCCCTTCCGCGCCTCAGCTGATCGTCGGGCTACGGGCGATTCCGATCATCGTCGCGGCCGCGACATGGCGCTCGGGATCACGCAGACGATGTTCGACATCCTGAACTGGCACATGATCCCGCCGTATGCCGACCGCATCATCGATGCCCCCAATTCCCGGCGGCTCGCCGAGCGCACGCTCATCTTCGAGCAGTTCTACGCCGGCTCCATGCCCTTCATGCCCGCCCGCCGGGACAGGCACACGTCCGCTAGAACTTCCTGCCTCACAACTGGGGCCCGCTCGAGCTGTTCGATCCGCACGAAGCGTTCTTCACATACGACATCTGCCGCGACCGCTATCCGTGGCCGGAGGGCGAGGACAATCCGCTCTTCGAATGGCCTCCGAACGCGCAGGTTACCCAGGGCGACGCCAAGATCGCCTCCGCACGCCGCGAGTACTCCGCGCTCGTCTCGATGTGCGACCACTCCCTGGGACGCATGCTCGACGCGATGGACGCGCACGGCCCGTGGGACGACATCCTGCTGCTCGTCAACACCGACCACGGATACCTGCTGGGCGAGCACGGCTGGTGGTCCAAAACGCTCCTGCCCTGGTACGACGAGTTCATCTACACGCTGTTCTTGCTGCGGAACCCCCGCGATCCCCGGCTCGGAGTGTGCACCGACGTCGTCCTGGCGCAGACCATCGACATCGCGCCGACCCTGCTCGCACACTTCGATCTCAAGCGGCCTGCGGACATGCAGGGCGTCGACATCCGTGCGTGCATGGGGGGATTCGGCTCCGACGCGGGATGCCGCGCTGTTCGGCGTGCACGCCGGGCACGTCAACGTCACGGACGGGCGCTACGGGTACATGCGCGCGCGCACCGACCCCTCGAGCGCGCCGCTCGAGGAATACACGCTGATGCCCACCCACATCAGGTCGCGCTTCACCCTCGCCGGGTGGGAGCCGGCCGAGCCGTTCGCCTTCACCAAGGGGCTGCGCACCATGCGGATCCTCGCCGACGGCGAGTACTCCCTGTTCAGCCCGTGGCGGTTCGGGACGCTGCTATTCGACCTCGGGCCCGACCCGGGTCAGGAGCATCCGATGGACGACCCCGCACTCGAGATGCGAATGGCGCAGTTGCTCGTCGACGATGAGCTTGTCCTTGGACACCTGCCCTCCCTGCTCGACGGCGAGCTGGTCTCGGCCCCGCGCCGGCTGAGTGTGCTGGGGCTCGCAGAGATCGGACTCATCTCCGCGGGCGCCCTGCGGCGATTCGCCGAGGCGGTGGGCGCCGGGCCCGGGCACGCAGACGAAGGAGGGCACTGAGGACCGCCGCCAAACATCCAGGGCGATGGAAGGCCGGATTTCCTCTTCCGGCGCCCCTTCGACTGGATGTCGGGGGTCGACGGCGTCGACATCCGCACGCCCATCTCGGCGCGCCGAACCGGATCGATCCGGTGGTTACGCTGGCCCACCGTGAAGCTGTCGAATCTCGATCTGAACCTCCTGGTCGCCCTCGACGCCCTGCTCGAGCAGCGCAGCGTCGGCCGAGCGGCCGAGCAGATCGGGCTCAGCCAGCCTGCCATGTCCGCCCAGTTGGCCCGGCTGCGGCGGCACTTCGATGACCGGCTGCTCGCCCGGTACGGCAACCAGTACCGGCTGACCCCGCTGGCCAACCAGCTTCGCGGCCGCGTCCGCACGGCGGTGGCCGGGGTCGAGCGGGTGTTCGCCGCCGAGCCGGACTTCAGTCCCGCGAGCACGTCTCGCGAGTTCGCGCTGGTGATGAGCGACTACGGTGTCGCCGTGCTGGGCCCGCTGCTGGCGGCCGCGTTGGCCGAGCGGGCGCCCGGGGCACGGTTGCGGTTCACCGCGAACACGCCGTACCTGGTCGACAATGCGCGGCAACTGATGACCGCGCTGGATCTGCTGATCATGCCGCACGGCTTCACCGACGGGTTGTCGCATCGAGACCTGTACCGCGACGACTGGGTGTGCCTGGTGGCCGCCGACAATCCGGACGTCGGTTCCGCGCTGACGACCGACCAGCTGCGTAGCATGCCGTGGGTTGCTTCGTACCATGGCCCGACCGCATCGACCCCAGCGGCCCGTCAGCTGCGGATGATGGGCATCGAACCGCGGGTCCAGGTGGTCACCGAGAACTTCCTGACGGTGCCGGTCCTGGTGGCCGGCACGAATCGGGTGGCCCTGCTCCAGCGTCGCCTCGCCGACCGGATTCCGGAGTCCTCCGGGGTGCGCGTACTGCGCTCGCCGTTCGAGATCGGGCCGCTGGTGGAGGCGATCTGGTGGCATCCGATGTACGACGAGGACCCCGAGCACCGGTTCCTGCGCGATCTGCTGATCGAGATCGCCGACGGTCTGAGCTGACGCGTGCACACGAATTGGCCTGGCGAGCCGGTGATTGCATCGCCTGTGGGAGCGGGACTCAGCGTTGCGCCGGTGCCGGTCCGGGCCGGGCCGGAGTGGGCGGTACTCCACGTGGGCCCGGTTCACTCTGCATCAGGATTCGGCAGTCCGGGTCGACGCGGGGTGCAGAACCCGCGCGCGGAGTGGCGTAGGCCCCGGCGGAGTTGGGCCGGTTTCGGCCCGGTTCGCCGGGTCGATCGGTCCGGGACGAACCGGAGCCGCCCCACTCGGCCGGCCAACGCGATCTCCACCGACCCGGGGTCGGCGATGTACCCGCCGCGCAGCAGCCACCGTCCCAGGATCGCATTCTGCTGGTTACCCCCGGACAGGTTCTTGATCATCCGTCCCAGGTCGGCGGGCCCGATGTCGAGCGCGGCGATCTGGTCTGCGGCGGCGACCCGCTCGTCCGCCCGGCGGAGAAGCCGCCCCGCCCGAACCGGCTCATGCTGGCGACACTGACTCTGGTGGAGACGGATTCGAGCAGCAGCCCGTGCGCCTGCGTTCCTCCGGGCACAGGCTCACACCCCGCCCGCACGGCGGCCGGCACCGAGCCGGGGTGCACGCGCTTTTCTCGCCGGCCCGCACCTGGAAGGTGATGTCGTGGAACTCGTTGCGTCGGGGCGAACCCTCGCACATCCAGCAGCGCTGGCGCGTCGTCCGGCACGGCCGACCGCGGCGGGAAGACATACTCGATCGATCGGCCGGTCATCAGCCGGATGAGCTCTTTGGTCTGGGTCTCGGCGACGGGCCGCTTCTGGGCGACGGTGCGTCCGTCCTTCAGCACGGTGATCCGGTCACCGATGCGCCTGACCTCCTCCATCCGGTGCGAGATGCAGACGATGGCGACGCCGCCCCGGGGCGGCGAGCAGTCGCGGTTGCCGGACACCCGGTGCGGCGGACGTCGGGCGCGGTTCAGCCCACCCGGCCGGCCGACTGCGCGCGGTCGGCCCGCCGCGCCGCGTACACCAGCGACGGCACGCCGAGCCGTTCGGCCCGTTCCTCCTCGGACAGGCCACCCCATACCCCGTAGGGCTCGACCGCGGTGAGTGCGTGCCGGCGGCATTCATCGATCACCGGGCAACCGGCGCACACGGCCTTCGCCTTCTCGATGCGCTGCGCCCGGCGCCGCCGGCGCTCCCCCGGTGGGTGGAAGAAGACGTCGGAATCCATTCCGCGGCAGGCACCCTCGATCTGCCACTGGTAGTTGTCGATGGTCGGTGCGGGCAACGGCAACAGCTGGGTCATCGAGCGGACCCTTTCTGGACCTGGCTGGGTTCGGTCCGGTCGGTGGTGGGTGATTCGAGTCGGTCGCTTCGGCGCGTGCTCTGCCGGATCCGCCGGCGCAGGTCGGCCTCGGCCAGGTCGATGGCGGCGAGCCTGGCCACGACCGCGGCCAGCCGGTCCGGGCGGATCACCGCGACGCCGTCGCCGTCGGCGACGATCACGTCGCCGGGGGCGACCACCACCCCGCCACACGCGATCGGCTCGCCGATGACGCCGGGACCGTTCTTGGTCGGACCGGCCGGGGTGACGCCGGTGGCCCAGAGCGGCAGCCGCAACTCGGCGATGGCGTCCCGGTCCCGGGTGGCCCCGTCCAGCACGACCCCGGAAACCTCTCGGGCCAGGCAGATCTCGGCGAGCAGGTCGCCGAAGATGGCACGGTTGCCGTCGCCGCGGCCGTTCACCACCAACACGTCGCCGGGCCGCGCCTCGTCCAGAGCGCGGTGCAGGGCCAGGTTGTCGCCCTCCCGGGTCTGCACGGTCAACGCGACCCCGACGCAGCGCGCACCCGGCCACTGAACGGCGATCCGGGCGTCCATCAGCCCGAACCGGTCCTGCGCGTCGCCGATGTGCGCGGCACCGAAGGCCGCCAGCCGCTCCAGGGACGCCGGTGCCGGCCGTCCGGTTTTCGCGACCACGCGGCAGTTCTCGGCCGGTGCATCGATGAACACGAGCGTCCCCCGCGGTAGAAGCGAACCCGAACAGAACAGAGAGCGAAGTATTAATTGAGATGATAGTCTTGTTTCTGGCCGAGTCAAGTGATCCGGCCGGAGACGAGGGAGATGCCGTGCCGGCGACATCGGGACTGCAGGTCAACGAGCAGGCGCTGGCCGCCCTGGTCGGCGGCGGCGAGCGGCCCGGCATGCGGCGGGACAGCCGGCGCAACCGCCTGCGGCTGATGGCCGCCGCGGGCCTGCTCAGCGATTCCGGTCGCGACCTGACCATGCAGCAGGTGGCCGAGACCGCGGACATCGCCATCGCCACGGCCTATCGGCACTTTCCGTCGATCGACGAGCTGATCGCCGGCTACGTGCTGGCCGTCGTCGACGACCAGGCGACGTTCGCCGAGCAACTGCTCGGCGACGATCCGGACGGCGAGGACTATCTCGCGACGGTGCTCGGGCACTGGATCGACCTGATCCGGACACACGGCAGCATGATGGTCAACCACCGCTCGCACCGGGGGTTCCTGGAGCGCCTGTCCGCCGGGGACCCGCTGATCGCCCGGGCATCCGCCGCCTGGCGTCCCCCCGTCGATCGGTTCCTGGCCGCTCGCGGCCTGCCGCCGGACGCCGCCGACGAGGCCCTCTACCTGGCGAACCTGCTGTTCGACCCGCGCGAGATCCTCGATCAGCTCCGGCAGACCCCGGTCGACACAACGGCTCTCGCCCGCCGGCTGATGGCCACCCTGGACGGGGCGGTGCGCGGTTGGCGCTCGTCGCCGATCACCGGCTGACCGGCCACTGCAGGCTGGCCCCGCGGGTGGCGATCACCTCGCGGTACCAGTCGAAGGACTTCTTCCGGTGGCGGGCGAGGCTGCCGGTGCCGTCGTCGTTGCGGTCGACGTAGATGAAGCCGTACCGCTTGGACATCTGGGCGGTGGAGGCGCTGACCAGATCGATCGGCCCCCAGGTGGTGTAGCCGAGCACCTCGACCCCGTCCGCGATCGCCTCCGCCACCTGCACCAGATGGGCGTTCAGGTAATCGATCCGGTCATCGTCCAGGACGGTGGGCCGACCGTCGAGGTCGACGAGGACGTCGCGGGCGCCCAACCCGTTCTCCACGATGAACAGCGGCTTGCCCCAGCGATCCCAGAACTGGTTCAGGATGAGCCGCAGGCCCACCGGGTCGATCTGCCAACCCCATTCCGACGCCGGCAGGGTCGGATTCGGCACCCCGCCGATGATGTTGCCCTGCCCGGCCACCCGGCGGGCCGGGTCGGCGGTCTCGCACACGCTCATGTAGTAGCTGAAGGAGACGAAATCGACGGTGTGCTCGGCCAACAGCGCCCGGTCGGCGTCGGTGACGGTCAGTTCGATGCCGTTCTCCCGGAAGTAGCGCTGGGCGTACCCGGGGTAGCGGCCACGGGTGTGCACATCGGAGAACATCAGGTTGGCGTGGTCGGCGGCCAGCGCGGCCAGCACGTCGGCCGGGTCGGGGGTCAGCGGGTAGGTCGGCATGCCCAGCACCATGCAGCCGACCATGATGTCCGGGTCGATCTCGTGCGCGATCCGGGTCGCCGACGCGCTGGCCACCAGCTCGTGGTGCACCGCCTGGTACAGGTCGGACGGGGTGAGCCGGTCCTTGGGGGTGTTGATGCCGCCGCTCATGAACGGCAGGTGCAGCACCGAGTTGATCTCGTTGAACGTCAACCAGTACCGGACCCGGCGGCCGTACCGTTCGAACAGCACCCGGGCGTACCGCTCGAACAGCCCGATGACGTCCCGGGACACCCAGCCGTCGTATTTCTCGGCGATGGCCAGCGGGGTCTCGTAGTGCGACATGGTGACCAGCGGCTCGATGCCGTGCCGCTCGAGTTCGTCGAGCACCCGGTCGTAGAACGCCAGCCCCTCCTCGTTGGGTTCGGGGTCGTCGCCGTTCGGGAAGATGCGGCTCCAGCCGATGGAGAAACGGAAGACGGTGAAACCCATCTCGGCGAACAGTGCGATGTCGTCGACGTACCGGTGGTAGAAGTCGATCGCGGTGAGCTTGAGGTTGTCCGGGGTCGGCCGGTCGGTGCGCGGGCCGGCCGCACCGCCGTGCGGCAGCACGTCCTGGATGGACAGGCCCTTGCCGCCCTCGTCGTAGGCGCCCTCGATCTGGTTGGCCGCGGTGGCCCCGCCCCAGAGGAAGTGCGGCGGGAACGGCGATTCCGGATCGGCAGCCATACGGTGGGCCCTTCGTCGGGTGTCCCGGCGACTGTACCGAGGTCAGGGCTGCATCGCGCCCCGGATCATGTCCACCAGCGCCTCGACGATGCCGGGCAGGTCGGCCGGATCGGGCGGCTGGGCCATCAGCCAGCTGTCCATCGCCTGGCCCATGCCGAGCACGACGGCGATCAGCAGGGTGGACGGCAGGTCGCGGCGCACCGCCCCGACCTGCTGCCCGCGGCGCAGCGCCTCCTGCAGCCAGGGCATGACCGCCTGCTCGAACTCGGCCAGCGCCTGCGCCAGCGCCGGGGTGGTCGAGGCGGCCAACCAGCCCCGGATCAGCGCCACCAGGTCGGGCGACTCGGTGAGCATCGACATCGACCGCAGGTAGTAGTCGGTCAGGGCGGACCAGAACCGCTCCGGGTCGCCCTCGCTGGGCATCGACAGCGGGCCCAGCCGATCGACGAGCCCCTCCAGTTCGGTCCGCAGGACGTAGACGTACAGGTCGTCCTTACCGTCGAAGTAGTAGTACATCGAGCCCTTCGAGATGCCCGCGGCCTCGATCACCCGATTGAGCGACGCGTCGTGAAACCCGTGACGGGCGAACTCGTCCCGCGCGGCGGCCCGGATCGACTGCTGCTGCTGCGCCGGCAGCTTGCCGAATCGGGGGCGAACCATGCCGGGGCGTCGCCCGGCTCAGGCGGCCGCGAAGGAAGGCAACTCGACCGCGTCGCGAAAGCTGCGGCCCATCACGACGTCGGCCACCTTCGGCAGGCCCATCAGCCGCATCACCGAGTTCCGGGCCAGCAGCTGCCATCGGTCCTTCGGCGCGAACGCCAGCCCGAGACCGGTCGCGGCGTCCTGCTTGGACCGCACCAGTCCGGCCAGTCGCTGCTGGTACCGGCCGAAGGCGGCCGCATGGCCGTCACCGCGGGAGAGTTCGGCGGCCAGGGTGTACGCCTCCACCATGGCCAGCGCCGAGCCCTGCCCGGCAAGGAACGACGGGCCGGCGGCGGCATCACCCACCAGCGCGACCCGGCCGGACGACCACGACGGCATGCGGATCTGGCTCACGGAATCGAAATAGTAGTTCGTCGCCGCCGGCATGGTCTCCAGGATCGCCGGCGTCTCCCATTCGCCGCCGGCCAGCGCCGAGCGCAGCAGTTCCTCCTGGGCGGCCCGATCGTCGGCCGGCACCGGGCCGTCGTGCCGGACGGTGATCAGGAACAGGGTGACGTCGTCCCGCAGCGACACCCGGACCACCTGGAACCCGACCTCGGCGTGCATGATCGCGACCAGTTCGTCGCGCGGCCGGTAACCGGTGGCCTCGAAGGCGGCGAAGACGATGCCCAGATACCGCTCGAACCGGGCGTCGGGGCCGAACACCAGCCGCCGGACACGGGAGTGCAGCCCGTCGGCCCCGACCACCAGGTCGAAGTCCCGGGAAGTTCCGCCGGAGAACTCGACCCGGACCCGGTCGCCATCGTCGTCCAGACACTCGACCGTGTCGCCCAGCATCAGTTCGACCGCACCGTCGAGGGCGTCGTAGATCGATTCGGCCAGCTCCGACCGGGCGATGCTCACGTACCGCTGCATCGATCCCATGATCACCGCCGGCCGGATCCCGGCGAACCGGTGTCCCCGCCGATCCACCACCCTCCCCTCGTTGAACGGGTAGCCGCGGCGGCGGATCTCGGGCACGATGCCCATGCGCTCGGCCACCTCGAAGCCGGCGCCCCAGAAGTCGACCAGGTAGCCGCCCCGGCGCAATTCGGGCGCCCGCTCGACCAGCGTCGGCTGGTGGCCGCCCTGCCGCAGCCAGTACGCGAGCGTCGGTCCGGCGATGCCGGCCCCCACGACCAGGACCCTCATCGAGAACCTCCTTAGACCGGTGGTTAGACCATCAGTCTAGACCACCGGTCGAAGGACTTCCAGGGCTACGGATGGAGCGGCAGGGTGCAGTCCCCCAGCAGGTTCCAAGGGTAGGACTTCTTGGCGCGGGCCGCCCGCTCGCCGACGTCGGCGCCCTCGGGGGCGGCGTGCGCATCGGCCGCGAACACGTTGTGCCAGCCCCGACCCAGGGTCGCGCCGGAGCGGGTGAGCCCGTCGACGAACTGGTGGCCGTCGTCGTTGAACACCTTCGACCGGCCCAGCAGGGCCAGGCAGTTGGCGTAGAACAGGATCGACTCGGCGTTCTGCCACCGCCCGAAGGACGGGTCGGTATAGGCGACGGTGTCGGCGTTCTCGGGTGCGGTCGCGCCACAGCCGTCGTGTACCAGGATGCTCGGCACGTCGGTGACCCGGCCGTTCTGCCAGAGCGTCCGGTGCACCCGCAGGTCGACGTCGCCGCCGAGGCCGCGGGTGGTCGGCACGTATCGGAACTCCCGCGGGGACCGGCCGGGGTTCGGTTCGGTCTGCCACCAGCGGAACGGCTGCGGCCCGAGAGCGGCGTCCAGGTCGGCGGTCGATGCCGTGGGCTTGTACTCCGACAGCCGGCCGTTGCTGTGCGCGATGAGCAGCCGCAGCAGGCCCGGGGTCGACCACTGCCGGGCGTAGCCGGCCGGGGTCGGATCCTGGACGACCGTGCGGGTGGCCCCGGGCAGCGCCCGTTCCAGGACGTCGGCGGCCGCCGCGGCCGAGAAACCGTCGCCGGCCGGGTGCGCCACCGCGACCACCGAGCCCGGGCGGGTCGACCAGGCCCCGGTGCGGAACCGGTGGTTGCGGTCCAGGTACTGCGCCAGCAGCCGTCGTTCCAGGATCGGGTCGGGGACGAACTCGTCCAGCCGGATCACCCACACCGCCGGATCGGCGCTCGGTTCGGTGGCGTAGTTGACGGTGCTGGTGAAGGGCGTGGGCCGGCCGTCGGCGTCGGTGACGGCGCCGTCCAGAATCCGACCCCGGGTGCCGGTGGCCGGGCTCCGGTCGGCGGGCAGCCGGACCGCCACGTGGTAGGCGTTGATCCGGGACACCGCGATCTCCGGCAGCGCAATCGGGTTGGGCAAACCGCTGCTGGCCGGGGCGATCTCGGGGTTGCTGCGGAACCGGTCGATGGTCACCCGGGCGACCGGGCCGACCAGGTTCTGCCGGAGCCGGGCCTCGTCCAGGTAGAACACGTCGTCGGTGGTGACCTCCGGGTCGAGTTCGACGACGTGGCCGCTGATCTCCCGCCCGGTCCGTAGCCAGTCGGCGTGCGTGGCGTCGGCGCCGTCCGGCAGCAGGTACAGGCCGCGGGTGGTGACGCTCGGCCGGTACATCTGCTCCCAGCCGCCGGTCAGGTCGCCGAGCACCACGTCGGCGCTGGCCGCCACCAGTTCGGCGTCGACCGCCAGGTACCGGCGTCCGGCGGTGGCCACCCCGGCGATGGTGCGCTCGAAGGCCGGCGCCCAGGCCCACCGCCGCAGGATCTGCGCCTCGGGGAACCGGCCGACCAGCACCACCGCGGTCAGCCCCAGTTCGTCCCGGGCCTGCCGCAGGAAGCGGCGCAACGCCAGCAGCACCCATCCGTCCTTCTGCGCCCCGCCCTGGTACAGCCGGGCCGACACCAGCCGGCAGTCGGTGCCCTCCCGCCGGACGTCGGCGACCAGCCGGTCGAGCCGGTCTCCCAGCGCCGTCCCGCCGGCCACCGGTGTCAGCAACCGCGACTCCACCAGCACCAGCACCAGACGCCGCTTCTGGTCCGGCTCGCCCAGGCCGGCCGACCGACCGGCGTAGGCCAGCGACACGATCTCCGGTTCGCCGTCCCCGGCCAGGTTCGTTCCCGCCATGCCCGACATCAACTGCTGCAGACGATCCATCATGATCTCCCTCGGTTGTCGACGATGTCCGGAGCCGGCCTCAGAGCCGCCACTGCTGGCTCGCCCGGCCGGTCCAGGTCGCCTGCACGATCCGCGCGCCCGGCGCGGACGACCCACCCGCGGTGTCCAGCGCCAGCGCGCTGTGCACGGCGACGATGCGGACGAAGCCGCCGGGCAGCGACTGCACCCGGAACCGCTGGTTGGCGCCGCCGTGCCAGTCCGACTGCACCGCCGGCGCACCGGGTTCGGTGGCCGCGAAGGCGATGTCGAGAACCTTGCCGCTCTCCCGGACGACCAGCCGGAACGTGCCGTCGCCCAACGGTTCCAGCCGCAGCCGCTGATTCCGGCCGCCGTTGGCCGGGTACTGCTGCAGGTCGACGCCGCTGCCGACGCTGCGGCCGGGCACGTCGACGACCAGGCCGCTGGCCCGGTTGGTGACGGCGACGAACCCGAACCGGAACCGCTGGGCGTCGTCGTCGGCGCGCCGGGTCTGGATCAGCCGGGCGCCGGAGCCGGCGCCGTCGACGGCCAGCACCAGGCCGCTGTGATCGGCGATCAGCCGCTGGTAGCCGGCGCCGGCGTCCTCGATCCGGAACAGCTGGCCGAGCCGTCCGGCCCACGGCCGTTGCTGCACCCGGGCGCCGTCCCGTTCGGAGGCGTCCGGCACGGTCAGCACCTGGCCGCTGTGCGTGGCCACGATCCGGTACCGGCGGCTGGCCATCGGTTCCAGCCGGAACGTCTGGTTCGCGCCGCCGGTCAGCCCGAACTGCTGCACCGCGGCGCCGGCCGCGGTCGAGGCGCCCACCACGTCGATCGCCAGCCCGCTGTGCCGCACGATCAGCGCGGTCACCGGCGGGTACAGCGACCGCACGCCCTCGACGTCGTCGTCGGACAGCACCCGCCGGGTCACCCCGTCGTCGATCGTCGGCGCCATCACCGCGCCGGCGGCGGCCGAGTGGGCCAGGCCCAGGATGTGCCCGAACTCGTGCAGGGCGACCGACTCGACGTCGAACGCACCGTCGACCCGCCCCACCGCCCAACGGTTCTCGGAATCGTCGAAGTGCACCGGCTTGGGCAGCACGGTGGTCACGTAGTCGCAGCCGGGCGGGTAGTCCGAGTGCGCGATGGTGCTGCCGCTCAGGTCGTAGTCGGCGTCCGGGACGGTGCGCCAGCCGACCCGGACGTCGGGCGACGCGGACAGGGCGACCTCCTGGAAGGCCACCGGGCAGACCGACGTCCACGAGGCCAGGGCCCGGCGCACGGCGTCCCGCTGCGGGCCGTCGGCCAGGTCGGTGCTGTCGGTGTCGAACGCGTAGGTCAGCGCGGTCCGGTCCCAGGCGCACTGGGTGCTGAAGGCCAGCGCATCGGCCGGGTCGGGCAGCGCGCACCGGGGCCGGCGCATTTCGGCGGCGGTGACCGCATCCAGCGTGCCGGTGACCGGCAACCGGTGGAGCCGCTGGAACCGCCGGATGGCGTCGGTGAGTCCGGTCGCCGGGTCGGCGCCGCCGGCCAGGTAGCCGAAGCGGCGCAGGAATGCCGGCGCATCGACCTCGAAGGTCGGCCGGACCGGACTGGGGGTGGTTGGGGACATCTCGGGCCTCCCGGGAGTAGCGGTGTCGCTAGGCTGAACGCCGCGCACCCGCCCGTGATGTCCTTTTAGTCCTTACCGAACTGTAACGACCCCTGGATCCGGTTCGAGTTACGTGGGAGGGTTGACCCGTCGGAAGGAGTGGTGACCCATGGCCGACGACACCCACTCGGTGATCGAGCGGTTTCAAGAGGCGATCAACGCCCACGATCTGGATCGACTGGCCGACCTGTGCACCGATGACTGCGTTTTCGAGAACACCAGCCCACCGGACGGCATCCGGTCCACCGGGCGGGACGCGGTGATGGCGGCGTTCCGGGAATTCTTCGCGCAATCGCCGGACGCCCGGTTCGACCACGAGGACCTGGTCGTCACCGGCGATCGCGGGTTCCTCACCTGGCGGTACGACTGGGGCGCCGGCCACGTGCGCGGCGTCGACCTGATCCGGGTCCGGGACGGCCGGGTGTCGGAGTCGTTCGCCTACGTGAAGGGCTGAGCGAAGGTCAGGCCCGGCAGACGGTGCCGGCGTACTGGGACCGGCCGCCGTCGGCGAGACTGAACGTGCCGCTGGCCCGGATGAAGCCGGTCGCCGTCGAGAGCTGGCCGCTGCCACCGACGATCGTCTGCAGGTCGACGATCGATCCGTCGCCGGCCGCGGCGAACGAGCCGGCGTTCTTGATCGTCAGGGTGCCCCGCCACGGCCCGATCCGGCCGGAGATGGTGGAGTTCGAGGTGAACAGCGACACGGAGGTGGCCGGGGTGTCGGCGGTCGTGACGATGCTGCTGGCCGCCCCGGCGAAGGACGCGTCGATGTCGCCCCGGTAGGTCCCAGCGATGCACAGGCCGACCGGCGACTGGCAATCGGGCCCGCTCACCGCGTGCTCGACGTAGCTGCCGCTGACCTGCACGCAGCGGTCGCCGGCCGCGGACTGCCCGGCCGACAGGGCCAGCGCGGCCAGCACCGCGATGCCGGTGGTGCCCGCGGCTCGCAGGGTCCTTGAAACGTTCATGTCGTTGCCTTCCGATCCGAGTTGCCCTGGTGAGCAACGTCTTCCATCGATGAGTCGGCGCAAGGGCGTCGACGTGACGCCGGCCGGTCAGGAGGTGGTGACCGGCCGCGGGCCGGCGGGGGCCGGGGCGGGGCGGCGCAGCAGGGCCAGCGCCAGCGCCGGGAAGATCGCGACCGACAGCAATCCCGCGCAGACCAGGGCGGCGGCGGTCACCGGCGACATCAGCCCGACCGCGGTCCCGATCTGGGTGGCGGTAACGATGAACGGCAGCGACGTGGCCTGCAGCAGCGCCGATGCCGCGGTGTCCGGGCGACCCAGCGATCGGGCCGCGAGCAGGGCCGGCACCCCGCGCACGATCAGCAACGCCACCAGGAACAGCGGCACCAGGGCCGGCGTGGCGGGATCGTGCAGCAGGCCGGTCAGGTCCAGCCGCACCCCGCTGCTGACGAAGAACACCGGGATCAGGAAGCCGTAGCCGATGGCGTCGAGCTTGGCCCGGAACCGCGGATGGGAGGTGGCGTCCCGGTCGACCAGCCCGACCAGCGCGCCGGCCAGGAACGCGCCCAGGATCGTCTCCAGCCCGAACGTGGCGGCCAGGGTGACCAGCGCGATCATCAGCAGCACCGATATCCGGACCCGGATCTCCGCGGTGGTGTCCTGCAGCCGCTCGAGGATCCCGCCCAGCCGGACCGACCGGCGGGCCCGGAGCAGCAGCAGGGCGGCCACCCCGATCAGGCCGGCGAACAGCACCAGCAGCACCGCCTGCTGACCGATCGACCCGCCGGAGGTGGAGAAGAACAGGGTGAGCAGGACGATGGCGCCGAAGTCGGCGACCGACGCGGACGCGATCGTCAGCTGGCCGACGGTGCCGTCGGCCCGTCCGGCGTCCTTGAGCACGGCGACGACCAGGCCGAGGGAGGTCGCCGACAGGGTGACGGCCAGCAGGACCGGCGAGCGGACCCAGCCGGCGACGGCCGCCCCGCCCCCGATCGCCAGTCCCAGCAGCACCGACACCAGGTAGCCGAGCAGGGCCAGCCGCAGCAGCCGGCCGCGCAGCCGGCCCAGGTCGATCTCCAGCCCGGCCAGGAACAGCAGGAACGCCAACCCGAACACGGCCAGGATCTGCACCGGCAGGTCCACCTGCACCCAGCCGAGCACGCTCGGCCCGATCAGCACCCCGACCAGGATCTCCAGCACCACCGACGGGATCCGCAGCCGGGGCGCGCCGCCCAGCAGCAGCGGCACCACGACCGCCACCGCGAAGATCAGCAACAGGTTCTCGAACGACACGTCCGGCATGACGCCTCCAGCTCCGGTGGGATCGGCCGCGCGATCGGCGGCGTGATGTGGTCTCGTCGGGGGGCACCACGTCACGGTCCGCGTCACGCCGGGACCGCGCCGGCGGACTCATCTGCGTTCCGTCCTGCTCCTGCGGGAGCCTGTCGAGAGGTCACCGATGGCCGAGCCCGAGTCCCCCACCCGCTACGACGACCTGCGGGCGCTGTTCATCAACTGCACGCTGAAGAGATCGCCGGACCGCAGCAACACGCAGGGCCTGATCGACGTGAGCAAGCACATCCTTGCGGTCAACGGCGTCGCGGTCGACGAGATCCGGGCGATCGACCACGACATCGCGATCGGCGTGTGGCCGGACATGACCGAGCACGGCTGGGACCGGGACGCCTGGCCGGCGCTGTACGAGCGGGTGATGGCCGCCGACATCCTGGTGCTGGCCGGCCCGATCTGGTTGGGGGACAACAGCTCCGTCATGAAGATGATCATCGAGCGGCTCTACGCGTGTTCGCACCTGCTCAACGACGCCGGCCAGTACGCCTACTACGGGCGGGTCGGCGGCTGCCTGATCACCGGCAACGAGGACGGCGTCAAGCACTGCGCGATGAACGTGCTGTACAGCCTGCAGCACCTGGGCTACGTCATCCCGCCGCAGGCCGACGCCGGCTGGATCGGCGAGGCCGGCCCCGGGCCGTCCTACCTGGACCCCGGCTCCGGCGGCCCCGAGAACGACTTCACCAACCGGAACACCACGTTCATGACGTGGAACCTGATGCACCTGGCCCGGATGCTCAAGGACGCCGGCGGGGTCCCGGCCCACGGCAACCAGCGCTCCTCCTGGGACGCGGGCTGCCGCTTCGACTTCGAGAACCCCGAATACCGCTGAGCATCCCGGACGCCCCGGCCTCAGATGAGGTCGGGGTCCTGGGGCACGTGCAGCAGGGCCGGGCCGTCCGCGGCGAACAGGGCGGCCATCGCCTCGTCCAGCTCGGCCCCGTCGCGCACCGGGATGCCGGTCGCGCCGCACAGGGTCGCGAACGCCGCCCAGTCCGGGTTCCGCAGCGAGGTGTGCCAGACCGGGTACTCGGCGGCCACCTGCTCCTTGGCGATCTTGCCGAGGCCGCCGTTGTCCAGCAACACGTGCCTGACCGGGATGCCGTACTTCACCGCGGTGGTCACCTCCATCGCGTACTGGCCGAACCCGCCGTCCCCGGTCACCGCGACGACCGGGCGGGACGGGTCGGCCGCCCACGCCCCCAGCGCCGCCGGGTAGCCGAAACCGATCGATCCGAGGTAGCCGGACATCAGCACCGGTTGCCCGGCCGACTCCAGGTACCGACCCAGCGAGTACGCGTGATTGCCGACGTCCACTGTCACCACGGCATTCTCGGGCAGATGCCGGGACAGCGCGGCGAACACCGCGGCCGCCGAGACGCCGCGGCCGCGGTCGTCGGCCACCCGCCGCGCCTTCTCCGCCCGCCAGATCGACCACCGCTCGGCCACGTCGGGGCGCTGGTCCTGCGCGACCGGGTCCGGCACCAGGCCGGACAGGGCGGTCAACGTCGCGGCGGCGTCGCCGACCAGCCCGACGCCGATCGGGTCGAACCGGCCGATGGCCGCCGGGTCGTCGTCGATCTGCAGCACCGGCTTGTAGGTGGCGATGCCGGTGTGATTGGAGAACGACGCCCCGACCGCGATCACCAGATCGGACTCGTTCATCAGCCAGCTGGCCACCGGGGTGCCGCTGCGGCCGAGCACCCCGGCGCCCAGCGGATGGGTGTCCGGCACCAGACCCTTGGCCTTGAACGTGGTCAGCACCGGCGCGCCCAACCGCTCGGCCAGGGCGAGCAACTCGACCCGCGCGGCCCGGGCCCCGTGCCCGGCCACGAACACCGGCCTGTGCGCGCCGCGGACCAGCGTCGCGGCGGCGGCCAGGTCGGCCGCCGCCGGCAGCCCGGCCAGCCCGGTCAGCCGGCCGGCCGGTGAGCCGGCGGGCGCGTCCGAGGGCAGCACCTGCACCTCGTCGGGCAGCACCAGATGGGCCACCCCGCGGCGGTCCAGGGCGTGCTTGACCGCCAGCGCGGCCAGCTCGGCGTGATTGCTGCCGGCCTGCAGCGTCACCGACGACACCGCGACGTCGGCGAACGCCGCCGACAGGTCCAGATCCTGGAACGCCCCGCGGCCCAACACGTTCGACGGCACCTGGCCGGACAGGGCGACCACCGGGGAGCGGTCGAGCTTGGCGTCGTACAGCCCGGTGAGCAGGTTCGTCGACCCCGGGCCGGCGATCGCCAGGCAGGCCGCCGGCCGTCCGGTCAGCTTGCCGTAGGCGGACGCGGCGAACGCGGCGGCGCCCTCGTGCCGGATGCCGATGTAACGGATCTCCCCCCGCTCCTCGGCCCGGCGCAGCGCGTCGGCCAGGCCCAGGTTGGAATGGCCGACCATGCCGAAGATCTCGGTGACGCCGTAGGCGACGAGGGTGGCCACGACGACGTCGGCGACCGAGCGGGCGGCGGCCGGGACGGCGGGCACCCGCACGTAGGTGCCGTCCGGGTCCTCGCGCACCGCGAACCCGGGCACCGCGTCGTCGAACCCGTCCGGCGGCAGGCCGCTGATCGGGTCGTAGTCGTAGCCGTGCCAGGGGCAGCGAAGCAGCCCCTTCTCGATCGACCCCTCGCCGAGCGGGCCGCCCTGGTGCGGGCAGCGGTTCTCCAGGGCGCCGAGCCGGCCGCCGCACCGGGACATCGCCAGGCTGCGCCCGTTCACCGTCACGCTGGTCACCCGCCCGTCGGCCGGCAGCCGATCGTCCGGCACCCGGTACCAGTCCCGCCCGTCCTGCGGCGCTGTCGTCGACGCGTCGCGGCTCGCCTCGATCGTCATGTCACGTCCCTTCCCTCTGGCGATACTGAGCTGTCAGTCCCGTCGCGAGCCCGCACGTGACACCGATGACCGGAGGCCACCGATGAATGCCGTGACGCCCGACCCGCCGGCGCTGACCCGGACCCGGGTCGCGCTGCACGCGATCGCCGAGGCCCTGATCGCCGGCCCGCAGTACGCCGCGCACGGCGACATCCGGCTGGCCGTGCGCCCGGACGGCTTCGCCGGCTGGGTCGACGGCGCCGCGGCGGTGTCCGGCACCGACCTGATCACGCCGGCCGGCCGGCAGCCGATCCGCGGCCGGCTGGCGGACCTGGCGGCCGCGGCCGGGATCGAACCGCGCCGGCTGACCGACGTGTACTCCGGCGGGCCGGCCATCGATGTCGACGACCCGGTCGACGTCGACACCGCGGCGGCCGCCGTCCTGCTGGGCGCGCTGGCCGCCGGCGACGCCGCCTTGCGGCAGCTGGACGCGGCCCAGCCGCGGGTGCTGTGGCCGGAACACTTCGACGTCGGCATCACCGTCGACCGGGTCAACTACGGCGTCTCCCCGGGCGACGCGTCCATCGGCTCGCCGTACGCCTATGTCGGGCCGTGGGAGGTGCCGGCCGGCGAGTTCTGGACCCAGCCGTTCGGGGCCGCGCTGCCGGTCACCGACACGACGTCCCCGGCGACCATCCTGGACTTCTTCCGGACCGGCCGGGATCTGGCGCGGGGCTGACCGGCCGAGCGGGCGCCGGCCGGTCAGACCGGCCGGCGGAAGTTCCGGAACGCGTCCAGCAGGGCCGCCTCGGTGTGCCCCGGCAACGCCGAATCCGTGATGACTCCGGTGGTGTCGATGGTCTGCCGGATCTGGTCGAGGTACCGGCGGCAGCCCTCGCAGATCGTCAGGTGCGCCTCGAACGCGGCCGCGGTGCGCGCGTCCATCGCCCCCTCGAGATAGTCGGTCACCAGCTCGACGATCTCGTCGCAGTCGAGGTCACCCGCCGCCATCGTGTCGACATCCCTTCGTCGCGTCGCCGCCCCGATCCCCGGATGGGACGGGTGGCCTCTAGTGTGTCCCGCAAGCGGCGCCGGCGTGACGGTGGTGGTGAGGAAGGTCCGATGACAGCAGATCCCGGCGCCGGGGTGCTGGCGACCAAGCTGTTCGCGCCACGATCGCGCTACCCGGTGGTCCGCCGGCCCCGGCTCGATCGGATGCTGGACCGGTCGATCACGGTGCCGCTGACGCTGGTGGTCGCCCCGGCCGGATGGGGCAAGAGCACGCTGGTGGCCGACTGGCTGCGACACGCCGGGCACCCGGCCGGCTGGGTGTGGCTGGAACGCGCCGAGGACGACCCCGTCCGGTTCTGGCGGCACGTCCTGCACGCCGTGGCGGCGGCGTCGCCGCCGATCGGCCGACCCGCGTTGGAACTGCTGGATTCCGCCGGCGCGGACATCGACCGTGACGTGCTGCCCGCGCTGGCCAACGCCGCCGTCCCGCCCGGCTCGCCGCCCGTCCTGCAGGTCCTGGACGACCTGCAGTCGGTGCGCAACCCGGCCGTGCACGACCAGCTCGGCCGGCTGATCGAGCACCGGCCGGCGGCCCTGCACCTGGTCGTGCTGACCCGGTCCGACCCGCCGCTGCCGGTGGGCCGGCTCCGGGTGCGCGACGAACTGGTGGAGATCCGCAGCAACGACCTGCATTTCACCGTCGCCGAGGCCGGCGAACTGCTGCGGGGCCGGCTCGGTGACGCGCTGTCCGACACCGACGTCCGCCGGCTCGTCGATCGCACCGAGGGCTGGGCGGCGGGACTGCACCTGGTCGCGCTGCGGCTGCGGGACCGCACCGATCCATCGGCGTTCATCGCCCGGTTCTCCGGTGCCGACCGGCACCTGGTCGACTACCTCGGCGAGGAGGTGCTGGCCGGGCTGGAACCGACCCGGCTGGCCTTCCTGCTCCGCACGTCCGTGCTGACCCGGCTGTGCGCCTCGCTGTGTGCCGCCGTCACCGGCCGGCCGGACAGCGCCCGGCTGCTCGACGAGATCGACCGGGCCGGATTGTTTCTCACCCCGCTGGACGACGACCACCGGTGGCTGCGGTACCACCAGCTGTTCCGGGACATCCTGCTGCACGAGCTGTCCCGCACCGCCGCCGACGAGATCCCCGACCTGCACCGGCGGGCCGCGCGCTGGTACGTGGCGGCCGGCGACTGGGTCCAGGCGATCGCGCACGCGCTCGCCGCCGGCGACGGCGGCCTGGCCGGGGATCTGGTCGGGGCCGGCTGGCGGCCGACCTTCAACGCCGGCCAGACGCGCACGGTGGAGTCCTGGCTGGCCGCGCTGCCGCCGGCGACGGTGTCGTCCGACCCGCGGCTGACCACCGCCCGGCTGTGGCTGGCGATGGATGCCGGCCGGTTGGACACGGTGGCGGTCGAACTGGACCGGGTCGACACGGCCGGGACGGTCGACGGCCAGACCCGTCTGATGCGGGTGCTGCACACGTTCAAGTCCGGCGCGGTGACCGCGGCCGCCGACCGGCTGGCCCGGATCGCCCCGACCGACGACGCGTTCGACCAGACGGTCCGCAGCCTGCTGGTCGGCGTCACCGCGTTGTGGCTCGGCGATCCGGCTCGGGCGGCGTCCGCGTTGGACGAGGCGACGCGGCTGGCCGAGTTGGACGGGAACCGGCTGGCCGGCATCTACGCGACCGGCTGCCGCGCCCTGGTCGACGTGCTGACCGGCGCCCCGGACGCCGCCCGGCGGCCGCTGGCCCGGGCGTCGGCGCTGACCGACCGGGTGGGTGACCGGCATTTCGTCGCCGCCTTCCCGGCGCTGGCCCGGGCCCGGCTGGCCGCCGCGGCCGGCGACCCGAGCGCCGCGGTCCGGTCCGCCCGCGAAGCGGTGAGCCTGGCCGAGCGGGGCGCCGGCCGGGTCGAACTGGCCGCCGCGCTGATCACCGCGGCGCACGGGCTTCGATTGTCCGGGGACCCCGCGGATGAACCGCTGGCCCGGGCACGGGCGCTGGTGGACGAGTGCGCCGATCCCGGACCGCTGGTGCTGGGCTGGCTCGCCGACGCGGCCGGTGCCGCCGACGGCACCCCGGCGCTGACCGGCCGCGAGCTCGACATCCTGCGGCTGTTGCCCGGTCCGCTGACCCAAAGAGAAGTGGCCGCAACGCTGTTCGTCAGCCCGAACACGCTCAAGACCCATCTGCGCGCGATCTACCGCAAGCTGGGCGCCACCTCCCGCGCCGACGCCGTGGACCGCGCCCGACGCGCGGACCTGCTCTGATCGGTCAGCCGCGGTAGTAGTCCTCCAGCACCGCGCGCAGGGCGGACCGGCCGCGGTGCAGCAGCATCCGCTGGTTCACCGCGGTCACCTGCAGGATGGTGCAGACCTCCTCGCTGGTCAGCCCCTGCACGTCCCGCAGGGTGACCACGATCCGCTGCCGCTCCGGCAGCGCGTCCAGCGCCCGTTCCACCAACGACATGGTTTCCCGGGCCACCACCCGATTCTCGGGCTGATGCCAGGCCTGCGGCTGGCCCGCCGACGTCCAGTGGCCGGGGTAGGCGCCGTCCGGACCCTGGAACCGGTCGGGGTCGACGACGGGACCGTCGGACGATTCGTCGGCCACCATCACCGGTACCGTGCGGTGCTCCCGCACGCCCCTGGTCTTGGCCCGGTTGACCAGGATCGTGAACACGTACGTCCGCAGCGACGACCGCCCCTCGAACCGGTCGAGCCCCTCCAGCACCCCGAGCCACGCCTCCTGCACGACGTCCTCGGCGGACGCCTCGGAGGCGACGTGATGCCGGGCCAGGCGCAGCATGCTCGGCGACCATCGCCGGACGAGATCGATGAACGTCTGCTCGTCACCCGCGCGGAGGCGTTCGACGAGCGCCTGGTCCGTCACGGCACCGGGCGCGTGCGCTGACCCCACGACGATCCGTCCTTCCGCCCGACCGACGATCACCGACCGCCCCGCCCAACAGGCCGCCGGTGGCGGCCAGGACGGCGTCACGGTGTGACGCACCGCCAGCCTGACCCATCGGACGCCCCGGTCCCATACTGCTGCCCGAAAATCACCCGGGTGAGATCAATGGGTAGGGATGTCCCACCCGCCCGATACGGGGGTACCACGGAGGGACACCGGCTGCCCTCGGGGGATCAGATGACCGCACGTCAGTACCGCATCCAACTCGACGGCGTCCTGGGCGACCGGTTCGACACCTGGTTCACCGGATTCCGCCTCGAGCAGGCGCCGACCGGCACCGTGCTGGTCGGCACCTGCGTCGACGAGAGCGCACTGTTCGGCGTCTTCGACCAGGTCGAAGCGCTCGGGCTGGGATTGCTCACCGTGGAGTCCTCGCCGATCGGTGACGAGCGGGCCGGCCGTTGACCCCGCCCGGCCGGGTCAGGCGCCGCGAGGGCGCAGACCGGCCCGGCGGTAGCACTCGTCGATCAGCTCGGCGTTGCCGACCGAGTCGTCCAGGGTGAACGCGAACGGGGCACCGGTGCGGATCGAGTCGGCGACGGCGGCCAGCTGGTAGGCGTAGGAGGTGTGCTCGCCGTGGGCCCGTTCGGTCGAGCCGGCCGCGTCGGTGACCAGCAGCCGGTTGTCCGTGTGCGGCACGGCGAACGCCGGGGAGGTGGCGGTGCCGTCGCTGCCGACGACGGTCCAGGTCATGGTGCGGTCGTCGGCGTTCATGTCCCAGACGCAGCGGCCGGTGACACCCCTCGGGTAGGTCAGCTCGACCGTCATCGCTGCATCCATCTCCGGCGCCTTGAGAGTGGCATCCAAGGAGGCGATCTCGGGGGCGCCGCCAACCCACTTGCCGAACTCCCGGGCGGCGGACAGCACGTAGCAGCCCAGGTCCATGGTCGCGCCGCCGGCCAGCTCCGGCGACCAGCGGGGGTCGCCGTCCGGCGGGGCGGGGATGGCCAGCACGATCTCCACCCGCTGGATCTCCCCCAGCCGCCCGGACCGGACCGCTTCCCGCAGCGCCAGATTCACCGGGTGATGCAGGTAGTGGAAGCCCTCGAAGATCCGGCCGGGCGACTCGCTCGCCACCGCCCGGATGCGGCGGGCCTGCTCGGCATTGCTGGTCAGCGGCTTCTCCGACAGCACGTACTTGCCGGCTCGCAGCGCGGCGACGTTCCACTGCTCGTGCAGGGAGTTGACCAGCGCGTCGTAGACCAGCTCGACGTCCGGGTCGGCCAGCACGTCGGCGTAGCCGTCGTGCACGGCGCGGACGCCGTGGGCGGCGGCGAACGACTCGGCCCGGCGGCGGTCCCGGGCGGCGACCGCGACCAGCTCGTGGCCCAGGGTGTGCGCGGGCTCCACGATGCCGTCGGCGGCGATCCGGGCCGCACCGAGAATGCCAATCTGCAAAGGTGTTCCGGTCATCGGACGGTCACTCCGGTCAGCGCGGTGCGCAGGGTGGACACGGCCTGGGCGACCGACTCGCCCTGGCCCAGGGTGTAGTCCTCGTTCTCGATGGACAGCGGTCCGTCGTACCCGGCGGCCGCGAGCGCGTCGACGAAACGGAACCAGAAGGCGTCGTCGTGACCGGTGCCGACGGCGACGTAGTTCCAGGCCCGCTCACCGGTCCGCTCGTTGGGAATGGTCTCCAGCCGGGAGGTGACCGCGGCCCGCTCCTCGATCCGGGTGTCCTTGGCGTGCACATGGTGGATCGCGCCGCTCAGGGCGTCCACGGCGGCCAGTGGGTCGGCGCCCATCCAGAAGAGGTGGCTGGGATCGACGTTGGCACCGACGGTCTCGCCGACCGCCTGCCGGAGCCGAAGCAGTCCGGGGACGTTGTAGACGAGCTGGTTGGCGTGCATCTCGACGGCCACCCGGACGCCGCGGCGGTTCGCCTCCTCGGCGAGCGCGCCCCAGTAGTCGATGGCGACCGTCCACTGGTGCTCCAGCAGGGTCAGGTTCTCCGGCGGCCAGACGGTGGTGATCCAGGCCGGGAACCGGTCGCCGGGCGCGGCCGGCAGGCCGGACATGGTGACCACGGTGTCGATCTCGAACTCCTGCGCCAGCCGGATCGCACTGCGCAGGATGTGGTCGTCGCGGGTGCCGTGCACCGGGTGCAGCGGGTTGCCGGCGGCGTTGAACGCCTCCAGCCGCAGCCCGCGGGCGGCGATGTCCCGCCTGAGCGCGGAACGGGCGCCGGCGTCGGCCAGCAGTTCCTCGACGTCCGCGTGCGGCGCCGGGGACCAGCCGCCGTGCTCGCCGCCCAGGCCGATCTCGACGGTTTGCACGCCGAGCTCGGCGGCCAGGTCGAGCGCGTCGGCGCGGTTCAGGGTGGACAGGCTGTCGGTGAGCAGTCCGATCTGCATCTCTCAACTTCCGTTCGGGGTCAGGGTGAACAGGCCGCGGCGGCGGACCGGGGAATCGGCGGGCACGTCCAGCCCGCGCAGGCCGACCACGCCGGCGGCGACCAACGGGCCGTCGGCCGGCAACGGAAGGCTCACCGTGCGTTGCAGGGCGGCCGAGGCGTAGGCGGCGACGGTGGCCTCCAGGGTGTGTCGGGCGGCGGCGCCGTCGGCGGCCGGGACGCGCCCGGCGGTGATCGCGTCGGCCAGGTCGACGACGGTGTCCCGCATGGCGTCGGCGACCAGCGGCACCAGCCCCTGGCCCGCGGGCAGCTCGACGGTGCGGGTGCCGGCGGCGGTGGTGACGGTCAGCTCCCGGAACGGAGCCCAGGGCGGGGTGCCGTCCTGCTCGTAGCGGGCGACCGCTCGGCCCTCGGATCCGTGCACGGTGATGCCACCCGGACCCATCCCCCAGCCGATGTTGACCATCGCGACCCGCCGCCCGGCCTCCAGCCGGCACAGCCCGAGCCCCTCGACGGCGTCTCCGTCGGTGGCCGAGTCGACGAACGCGGACACCGCCGCCACCGGCGCGCCGAGCAGATGCTCGGCGACGTAGACGCCGTGCAACATGTCCATCAGCACCCCGCCGCCGGACGCGGCCGGGTCGTGCCGCCAGCGCGGCTGGTAGCCCGCCGCGCCGGGAGAGTCGACGACGCCGAGCATGTCGACCCGGACCGTGCGGACCTCGCCCAGCTCGCCCGCGTCGATCAGCGCCTTCAGGGCCACGACCTCGGGGAAGAACAGGTAGTTGTGCACCACCCCAAGGATCACCTCGGCGTCGGCGGCCGCGGCCACCATCGCCGCCGCGTCCGCGGGCACCGCGGCGATCGGCTTCTCGCACAGCACGTGCTTGCCGGCCCGGGCGGCCGCGACGACCAGGTCGCGGTGCAGGTGCTGCGGGGTGCACACGTCGATGACGTCGACGTCGTCCCGGGCCAGCAGCTCGGCCGGGTCCGGGTGCACCTGGTCGGCGGTCAGGCCGGCGGTCTCGCGGCCCAACTCGAGCCGCTCGGGGGTCGGGTCGGCCAGGCCGACGATCTGGTAGCGGTCGCCGGCCGCCCGGTAGGCGGGCACGTGGAAGTTCAGGGCGACATTGCCGCAGCCGACAATGCCGACCCGCAGGGGTGGGGTCACGAGCGGTCTCCGTGGTCGGGCGATGTTCCTTGGATCGATCCAAGCTGCGTCCAGTATGGGCGCGGAGGCCGGGAGCCGTCAAGAACTTTCTTGGATCGATCCATGAGTCTCGGCTACGGTGGTCCGGTGAGCGAGACCGGAGCCGGCCGGCGTCCCACCCTGGCCGACGTCGCCGCCCGGGCCGGGGTGTCCCGGTCCCTGGCCTCCCTGGTCATCCGGGGCGACCCGGGCCCGAGCAACGCCTCCCGCGAGGCGGTACGGCGAGCTGCGGCCGAGCTGGACTACCAGCCCGACCAGGCGGCGAAGCTGTTGCGGGAGAGTCGTTCCCGACTGCTCGGGGTGGTCATCGACGCCGGCGATCCGTTCCACGCCGACCTGTTGGAGCAGATCTACCCGGCCGCCGACGCGCACGGTTATGACGTGGTCCTCGGCGCGCTGCTGCCCAGCCGGCCGCCGGATCGCGCGGTGGCCGCGCTGGTCCGCTCCCGGTGCGAGGGGCTGATCCTGCTCGGCAGCGAAGCCGTTCCCGCCGACCTGCCCGGGATCGGCCGGCGGACGCCGGTGGTGCTGGTCGGCCGGCCCGGTCGCGCCCTCGGCGTCGACGCCGTGCTCGGTGCGGACGAGCACGGGGCCGCGCTGGCCACCGACTACCTGGCCGAGCTCGGGCACGTCCGGATCGCGTTCATCGACGGCGCCCGGCACGCGGGGGCTCCGGAGCGACGGCGCGGATACCGGCGGGCGATGCGCCGGCGCGGCCTGGACCCGGAGGTGATCCCCGGCGATCACACCGAGGAGTCCGGAATCCGGGCCGCCCGCACCCTGCTGGACGGCGGCCGGCTGGACGGGCCGGACGCCGTCACCGCCGTGCTGGCCAGCAACGACCGGACCGCCGCCGGCTTCCTGGACACCGTGTTTCGTTCCGGAGTCGCCGTGCCGCAGCAGATGTCGGTCGTCGGCTACGACGACTCACGGCTGGCCCGGCTCGCCTACATCAACCTGAGCACGGTCGCCCAGGACGTCCCCGAGCTGGCCCGGCGGGCGGTGTCGACGGTCGTCGGCCGGCTCGCCGAGCCGGGCGAGCCGGCCGACATCCGCCTGGAGCCGAGGTTGGTGATCCGGGGGACGACCGCACCCCGCCCGGCCGAGCCGGGTCAGCGCTGACGGTCGATCTGCTCCTGCGCACCGGCCAGCAGGCGGGTGATCGTCGCGCCCAACCGGACGTCGGCCGCCGACGGCCGGCCCGCGGTGGCCGCGGCGACCAGCTCGCTCGCCGCGGTCGCGTAGATCTCGACGATCCGGCCGTCCGGCCGCGGCGGCATCGGCAGCAGGCCGGCCTCGCCCCAGAGCGTGCAGTCGAACGACGCGGCCGCGGCCGGCGCGAACTGGCTCAGCACCACGGTGCTGGTGGCGCCGGAGCCGTGGCGGACCACCAGGGTGACCAGGTCGCCGTCGCCGGCGACCGCGGTGATCTCCGCGACCGGCCCCAACGCCGCGGTGAGCGTGGACAGGGCGTGCGGCCCGGTGTCCCACAGCGCGCCGTGCTCGCGGCGCCAGGGTGAGGAGCCGAACGGGTTGTCGGCCGCCTGCAGGGTGCTGAGCCAGCGGAACCAGGCACCCCGCCATCCCGGCGTCGCCCGGACCTGCTCGAACCACGCCCGGGAGGTGTCGACGAACCGGTCGGTGAAGAACACCACCGACGCCACGCCGCCGGCCGCCACCGCCGCCGCCAGCGCGTCGGCGGAATCGACGTCCAGCGCGATCGGCTTGTCCAGCAACAGGTGTTTGCCGGCCCGCGCCGCGCGGACGGCCAGCCCCGCCTGCACGCTCGGCGGCACGGCGAAGGCGACCGCGTCCACGTCGGCCAGCAGGGCGTCGACGTGGTCGTAGGGACGCGCGCCCAGCGGCTCGGCCAGCACGGCCGCCTTCGACGGATCGCGCCCCCACACCCCGACCAGCTCGGCGTCCGGGCAGGCCACCAGTCCGGGTCCGTGCGCGATGCCCGCCCACGCTCCCGTGCCGATCAGTCCGAATCGCATCGCTGCTCCCTCGCGCGCCCGCGCCGAGTGTAGGCCGGACGGGGGCCGGTCACCGGCGCGCCGAGGTCAGCGCGACCGTCGCGTAGTTCATCGTGAAACGCCCACCGGCGCCGTCGACGACGGCGGCCATCCGGTCCAGCAGGGCGTGCAGCGTGTCGGCCGGCAGGCGCTGGTGCCCGCCCGCGGTCGGCACCTGGTCGAGCCATTCGGCGGTGGTCACCGCGGCCGACCACGCGAACCGCCACTGCTCCGGCTCGCCGAAGGCTCCGACGGCGCGCAGCCCACCGGCCGCCTTGTCCAGGATGGTCGAGTAGCCCGCGGTGGCCGGCGCCGCCCACGGGGTGAACGGCAGCCCGGTGTCGACCGACCGGTAGACGTCGGCAAAGGCGGCCGCAACGGCCGGGTCGGGCTCCCCGATGTTCCAGAAGGCCGCGAACCGGCCGCCCGGGACCAGCACCTCGGCGGCCCGTCGGGCGCCGGCCACCGGGTCGATCCAGTGCCAGGTCTGCCCGGCGAGGACGGCGTCGAAGGTCCGTCCGGCAGCCGGCCAGTCCTCGAAACTGCTTGTCTCGACGACGAATCCGTGTTCGACGGCGACGGCGGCCATCCGTGGGTCGACCTCGACGCCCAGCACCGTGCAGCCGGCATCCCGGAACGGCCGGGCCGACAGTCCGGTGCCGATGCCGACGTCCAGGACCCGGCGCCCCGGCATGGCCGACAGCAGCGCGTCCACCATCGCCGCCGGGTAGCCCGGCCGGGTCCGGTCGTACCGCCGGGCGTCGAGCCCGAACGACTCGGCCAGCTCCCGGTGCCGGTGCGGAAGGTCGGGGTCGGCGGCGGGCGACGGTCCTATAGTGGGCATACGCCCACCCTAAGTGGGCACCTGCCCACTTTCAACGCCCGTCCGGGGGAGGACGAATGCCGACCGGAGTGGCGCTGCGGGATCCGCGCGAGCAACTGTTCGCCGCGGCCGAGCGCGTGCTGGCCCGGGACGGGCCGGCCGGGCTGACCAGCCGGGCGGTCACCGCCGAGGCCGGGGTCGCCAAGGGCGTGCTGCACCGGCACTTCGACGACTTCGACGACTTCCTGGCCGAGCTGATCCGGCATCGGATCGCCGGGCTGGCCGACTGGTCGCCCCGCGTGCTCGAGGCGGCCGGAACCGGCACCGTGGTCGGCAATCTCGCCGCTGCGATCACCGATCTGTTCGACCCGATCGCGCTGGCGGTGGTCGGCCTGGTCATCTCCCGCGGCGACCTGTGGGCCCGGCTGCGCCGCACCACCCCGGCCGGCATCCCGGTGCTGGCCGAAGCGGGCGCAGCGATCGCCGGGTACCTGGCCGCCGAACGCGACCGCGGCCGGATCACCTCGGCGGCCGACACCCGGGCGGTGGCCATCACGCTGCTGGGCGCCGGGCACCTGCTCTTTGCCGAGGACCCCGGCGCCGCACCGTGTCCCGATGCGGTCCGGGAGGTGGTGGCCGCAGTCGTGGTGGGCATCGAACCCGGCGCATCCGGAGCCGGGTGAGGTTCAGCCGGGAGCCGCGATCGGCCCGCCGCGGGCCCGCAGCATCGCCGCGATGCCTGCGGCGATGTCGAACTCGCGCCCCTGCTGCTCGGCCATCGAACCCATGACGTTGGCGACATCCCTTTCCGGACAGGACCAGTCACGCCACGGGTGACCCGATCGGGGATCGTCGGCCAGCGCCGCCTCCGCCGGGACCGACCCGCGGATCGCGGCCGAGGCCACCGCCCGCACCCAGCGCAGATAGCTCCGGGTCTGCTCGATCGCCTCGGCGCCGGCCGGCGGCCCGTGCCCCGGCACGACGGCGCGATGCCCTTCGGCGCGGAGTTCGTCCAGGGTGACCAGCCAACCGTCGACGGATCCGAACGCGGCGAACGGGGTGGCCCCGTTCCACACCAGATCGCCGGCCCACAGCACGCCGTTCGACGTGGCGACCGTCAGATCGCCAGGGGTGTGCGCGGCCCTGGGGCGGGGACGGAGGGTGACCCGGACGCCGCCGAGGTCCACGACCCGGTCCGCTTCGAGCACCTCGACCGACGTCGGCATCCGCACGTCACCCCACGGGGTGTCGGACAGGATGCCGGGGAATCGCTGGACACCGCGGGCCATCTCGTGCGCCGTGCCGCCGGCGGCCAAGACCGCACAGCCCCGGTCCCGGTACTGCGAGGCGCCGTTGGCGTGGTCACCGTGCCCATGGGTGATCACAACCGTCGTCGCGCCGCCGGCACCCAGTTCGGCGCGGCGGGCGACGACGGCCTCCCGCAGCCAGGCGGTCCGCCGCTCGCTCACCGCAGTGTCCACCACCAGGGTCGATTCGGTGCCGACGATCCATCCGGAGTTCGACAGGAACCAGCCCCAGCCGTCCTGTGGGAGCGCGGCCTGCTCCCGCGGCGCGACCGTCTCCAGTGCATACACCGTCATCACCTCTCTTCGCCCCGGCTGCTCGTGCGGCGGTCACCCGGACAGCCGATCATCCTCGCTTCGTTCGCCGCCGGCGGTGGCCCGCCCGGGGGCCGGGCGGGGCGGTGCTCTCCCGGACGACGAGTTCGGTGGGCAGCACGTCGTGCCGGTCACCCTCGCCGGTGGCGCCCTGCACGGCCGCGACCAGCGCCGCCGCGGCCAGATGCCCCTTCTCCGCGACATCCTGGCGGACCGACGTCAGCGTCGGCCGGAGACTGGCGGCCAGCGGGCTGTCGTCGAACCCGACGATCGAAAGATCCTGCGGGACGGACAGTCCGCGATCGTGGGCGGCGGTCAGCACACCGTGCGCCAGGGTGTCCGAGAAGCACACCACGCCGGTGATCCCGGGGTCGGCGTCGAGTAGCAGGCCGAGGGCGGCGTACCCGTCGGTCTCCGGCCGATAGGGCACCTTGGGCTGCTGGACGATCACCGGCTCGACGCCGGCCGCACCCAGGGCGTCGAGCCAGCCCAGCAGCCGCCGGCTGCTGACGTACGACTCGGCCGCCTCCGGTTCCCGGGCCGGTCCGGCCGCACCGAACGGTCCGACCAGGCCGACCGTCACGATGCCGACCCGCCGGTGGCCGAGGTCGACCAGATGCTGGGCGGCCGCGCGGGCGCCGCCCCGATCGTCGATGTTGACCGAGGCGACCCCGGCGATCGGCGCCTGATCGACGAACACCAGCGGCAGGCCGCGCTTGCGCAACCAGGCCAGTGCGGGCTCGCTCGGGTTCGAGCTGAACACCAGCGTGGCGTCCATCGGCACATCCCGCGCCGGCACCCGCCCGCCCTTTTCCTCGGTGGACAGCAGGGTGAGCGAGAGCCCCGAGCCGGCCAGGCCGTCGGCGATCGCCCCGACGAACTCGGAGGCCACCTCATCGGAGAAGACGTACTGCAGCGACGCGCTGTACATGATGCCGACCGTGCCGGTCGACCCGCGGGCCAGCGCCCGGGCGGCTGGGTCGGGCCCCACGTACCCGAGTTCGTCGGCGACGGCGAGGATCCGGTCGCGGAGGTCGGCGGAGAGCTGATCCGGGCGGGAGAACGCGTTCGACACCGTCATCCGGCTAACCCCGACCGCATTCGCGATCGTCTGCAGGGTCACCCGGGCCACCCACCGACTCCCCTCAAGTCCCGCGCTCCGGGCCGGCCGATGGCCCAGGTCACACACTCTAGCCGCCTATGCTCTTGACCGGTAAAGCGCGACCGGTCTACTGTAGCGGTACAGAAGCTATACCGGTACAGAGTGAACCAGGAGGTTCCACATGCAACTCAGCCCCACCGCCCTGATCCTGGCCGACCGCGGTCAGCGGCGGCTGGTCGACACGGCGCGCCTGGACACCGCCGCCGGCGAGCCCACCCGCCCGGCGCGCACCGCCCCGGCGGTGCGCCGCCGCCGCTGGCGGTTGGCGATCCTGCGCCCGCGCCCGGCCTGACGTACCGCGAGCCCGGGTCAGCGGGGTGGAGTGCGCATGACCCGCTCGCGAACCGGGTACTTCGTTCTGC
>JBDHZW010000003.1:0-46755 GCA_039812105.1 Nakamurella sp. | reverse complement strand
CCGGAGCCGCGGCCGCACCGGCCGCCACATGATGCCCACCGCCCGCCGCCCCCACGACGACCGGCTGCAGGTGCCGGTAGAAGGCCAGGCCGGCCGCGGCGAGCACCGGCACCACGACCAGCACCACGCAGGCCGCCGCGAGGCCGCGGGCACGCCGATCGGCCGGCCCGATCAGCCCGATCCAGGTCAGCCCGGACACCCCGGCGACCAGCAGCCAGATCACCGCCGCCGGAACGACCTCGACCGGATACCCGACGACGAACGCCACCAGCAGCCCGGCGGCCTGGCCGTACCCGGCGGTGAACAGCCCGGCGGCCGCTCGTCGCCGGCCACGTTCGTCCCTCGGGCCGCGGGCCAGCCGGACCACCGGCGGCACCGCCACGCCCGCGCCGAGCACCGCCAGCGGCAGGGCCAGCAGCAACCGGTCCGCGGCGAACCACCACCCGTCACCGGCCAGTGCCACGACGACCGCCACCCGGGCCAGCACCATCGTTGCGCCGGCCAAACCGACGGCCGAGGAAGCGATGTCGGCCGCCCGCGACCGGCTCGAGAGCGCCGGCACGGCGGCGCCGAAGAACAGGACGGTGGCCGCGACGATCAGCGTCAGGTCGAGTGCGGTCAACTGCTGGGCGTTCATGGCGGGTGTCCGTCGGCGTCAGGAACGGACGGTTTCCTCGGACGCCGGGACCCCGATGGCGCGGGCGCCGCGAGCGAACCGGGACGCCCGGAGCACCAGGAGCACCGTGACGCCCAGGATGCACAGCCCGTTCACCGCGTGCAGCCCCAGGATCAGCTGACCGGCCAGGGTGGTCTTCTCCTCGGTCGAGCCGGTGAGCCCGGCGATCAGGAACAGCACGATCTGCAGCACCAGCAGCCCGAGCGGGATCGCGCTGAACCCGATCAGCCGGCCGGGTGCCCGGGCCAGCGCGGCCGCCGCGATCACCAGCAGGCACAGCAGCGGCAGCACCATCCGGCCGTTCATCTGATGCAGGACGAACTGCGAGTCGTTCGCCGGCGCGGTGAACACCCCGAACGCCGCGAAGTAGAACTGGATCACCACGGCGACCAGCAACAGCACGCTCACGACCTGGAACACCCTACGCATCTCGCACCCCACTTCGGCCCGGAATCCTGACGTGATCCGACGGTAGGAATCGGTGGCGACAACCGGAACGCGGCTGTCTCGCACACTCGGGGCGGGGCTGGCCCCGGGGTGGATTCGCGGCTTACCCCGTGGACGGGCCGCCCGCGAGGGCGGACCATCATCACGTGACGGCGGTCCGATCTGCAGGATCAATGCCAGCCGGCGAGCGGGCCATCCCGCCGCGCCCGTGGCCGGTCAACGCGCTCATCTGGTCCGGTGGCATCGGCTTCGCCCTCGCCGTCATCACCACAGGGCTGAACGAGCACCACACGCTGCCCGGTTCGCTGGCGTGGCTGTGCCTGGGCATCCTGCCGCTGTATGCCGTCGCCGTCTGGTTGGCCCGGCGGCGACCCGACCATCCGCAGACCCGTCGCCTGCTGCTGGTATCGACGACCTTCGTGGTCGGCGTGCTCACCGAGAACGCCGTCGCCTACCTGTATACCGGTCCCGGATCGAATGGTTGGCTGTTCTGGGTCAATCTCGGCGCCTCGATGGTCAACCTGCTGGGCACCTCGGTCTCGTTGCTGCTGTTCGCGACCTATCCGGACGGCGAAGTGGAGCTGCGGTGGCAACGGGTCATTGTCCGGGTCATCTGGGCGCTACCCGTGCTGCCGGTGATCTGGGTCGTCACGTGCCCCGCCGTCCCGCTCGACACCTATCTCGCGGACAGCGCACCGGGCGCGCCGGTCACGCTGCCCAGCCCGTTGTTCGTCCCGGCGCTGGCATCGCTCGGGCCGATCCTGCAGCTGGTGAGCAATCCGATGGTGCTGGGCATCGGCGCCGCCGGTGTGCTGTTCTATCGATTCCTGGCCGCACCGCCCGATCAACGCCGGCGGATGCGCCTGCTGACCTACACCCTGCTCGCCGGATTGCCGATTCTGCTGGCCGTCGTCGTGCTCGCGGCCGCCGGTGTGCCCGATGACGCTGCCGTGGTCCGGATCATCAGCGCGTTCTACATCCCGATCATGCTGGCGATCCCGGTCAGCATCGTGATCGGCGTGCTGCGCTACCGGCTCTACGACATCGACGTGATCGTGCGCCGTTCGGTCGTGTACGGGGCGTTGGTCGTCGCGATCGGGGTCGTCTATATCGCCGTGGCGGTCGCACCGGGACTGGCCTTGGGCGATCAGATCCCGGTGCAGCTGGCCGTCGTGCTGACGGTGCTCGCGGCCATCGCCTTCCAACCGCTACGCCGGCGACTGGAGCGGCTGGCCGACCGGTGGGTGTTCGGCGAGCGGGTGAACCGATACCGGTTGCTGACCGAGTTCGGCGCCGGGCTGGAACGCACCGTCGCCGTCACCGACCTGCTTCCCCGCCTCGCCGACACCGTCCGGCGCGGGCTGGGCGCGCCCTGGGTGCGGGTCACGGTGACCGGAGTGGACGCCGCTGTCGCCGGGCCGCCCGAGGACGACCCCGCCCTGACCGTGATGTTGGAGAACCCCGCCGGCGGGACGCTGGGCCGGATCGACTGCGGCCCCCGTCCGGACGGCTACGACGAGCAGGACCGCGAGTTGCTGACGACGCTGGCCGGCCAGGCGGCCGCGGCCATCGCCAACGTCCGGTTGTCGGCGGAACTGGTCGAGCGGCTGGCGGAGCTGGACCGGTCCCGGGCGCGGATCGTCACCGCCGCCGACGCCGAGCGGCGCCGCATCGAACGGGACATCCACGACGGTGTCCAGCAGCAGGTCGTTGCGTTGATGATGACGGTCCGGCTGGCTCGCAACCAGGTCGGCCGGGGCGACCGGACCGCCGACGACGCCCTGGCCGAGATCGCCGTCGACGTCAAGGATCTGCTCACCGACCTGCGTGAGCTCGCGCACGGCATCCACCCGCCGGTGCTGTCCGACGGCGGGCTGGTCGCCGCGGTTCAGGCCCGTGCCGCCCGGCTCCCCTTCACCGTCCACCTGTCCGTCGCCGAGGACCTGCGGGATCGCCGCTTCGCCGACGACGTCGAGGGGGCCGCCTACTACGTCGTCTGCGAGTCGCTGACGAACGTGGCCAAGCACGCCGACGGAACCGACACCGAGGTCGGGCTGACCGACGGCAACGGCCAGTTGACGGTGGAGATCACCGACCACGGATCAGGTTTCGTTGAGCACGGGCCCGGCGGCACCGGTCTGACCAACCTGCGCGATCGGGTCGAGGCGTTGGGCGGACAGCTCACGGTGGAGTCGACCCCCGGTCGGGGCACCCGGGTGTGCGCGCAGCTCCCGGTCGGCGGCGGCCATGCCTGACCGCCCGGCGGACCTACGCGTGGTCATCGCCGAGGACAACTACCTGGTCCGGGAGGGCACCCGGCGATTGCTGGAGGATTCCGGCGACGTGCGGGTGCTGGCCGCCGTCGGCACCGCGGTGGAGCTGCTGGACGCGGTCGACCGGCTGCGGCCGGACGTGGCGCTGACCGACATCCGAATGCCGCCCGGGCATCACATGGAGGGCATCGACGCCGCCCACGCCATCCGCGCGGCGCATCCGGCGGTGGGCGTGGTCGTGCTGTCCCAGCACACCGACGAGACCTACGCGCTGGCCCTGTTCCGGGACGGCACCGCCGGCCTGGCCTACCTGCTCAAGGACCGGCTCGGCGACCTGGACGACCTGGTCCGGGCGCTGCACGAGGTGCGGATCGGCGGGTCGGTGATCGACCCGGCCGTCGTCGACTCGCTGGTCGCCCGCCGCAGCCGGGCGGCGTCGTCGCCGCTGGCCTCGCTGACCCCGCGCGAACTGGACGTGCTGCGGACGATGGCGCAGGGGCACACCAACGCCGGCATCGAGCAGACCCTCCATCTGTCGGCGTCCACCGTGGAGAAGCACGTCAACTCGATCTTCACCAAGCTGGCCCTGGCCGACGCGCCGGTGCATCGCCGGGTGGCGGCGGTGCTGGCCTACCTGAAGAACGCGCCGGTGCCGTGATTTCCGTGTTGATCATGGCGCCGCGTCCGCGACACGCCGAGGAAAACCGGGACACGCCGGCCGCGACGAACTGAGCACCATGATCTACACCGAGACGCGCTCGGTCGGTTCAGATCTCGTCCGGCACGGCGGCGGGCACGCCCGCGACGGAGGCCAGCACCTCGTCCAGCTCGTCGGTCTTGATCAGCACCTCGCGGGCCTTCGACCCCTCGGACGGCCCGACGATGCCGCGGGTCTCCATCAGGTCCATCAGCCGGCCGGCCTTGGCGAACCCGACCCGCAGCTTGCGCTGCAGCATCGACGTGGAGCCGAGCTGCGACGTGACGACCAGGTTGATCGCCTCCAGCAGCAGGTCCAGGTCGCCGCCGATGTCCGGGTCGACATCCTTGGCCGGGTCGGCCTTCGCCACGGTGACGCCCTCGGTGTAGTCCGGCTGCGCCTGCTCCTTGACGAAGTCGACGACGGACGCGATCTCCTCGTCGGAGACGTACGCGCCCTGGATGCGCACCGGCTTGGACGCGCCCATCGGCAGGTACAGGCCGTCGCCCATGCCGATCAGCTTCTCCGCGCCGGGCTGGTCCAGGATGACCCGCGAGTCGGTCAGCGACGACGTGGCGAACGCCAGCCGGGACGGCACGTTGGTCTTGATCAGACCAGTGACCACGTCCACCGACGGCCGCTGGGTGGCCAGCACCAGGTGGATGCCGGCGGCCCGGGCCTTCTGGGTGATGCGGACGATCGCGTCCTCGACGTCGCGCGGCGCGGTCATCATCAGGTCGGCCAGCTCGTCGATGATGCCCAGGATGTACGGGTAGGGCTTGTAGACGCGCTCGGAACCGGGCGGGGTGACGATCTGCCCGCTGCGCACCTTCTTGTTGAAGTCGTCGACGTGCCGCACCCCGTGCGCCAGCATGTCCTGGTAGCGCTGTTCCATCTCCTCGACCAGCCAGGCCAGCGCCGCGGCCGCCTTCTTCGGCTGGGTGATGATCGGCGTGATCAGGTGCGGGATGCCCTCGTACGGCGTCAGTTCGACCATCTTCGGGTCGACCAGCACCATCCGGACCTCTTCCGGGGTGGCCCGTTCCAGCAGTGACACCAGCATGGAGTTGACGAAGCTCGACTTGCCGGACCCGGTCGCGCCGGCCACCAGCAGGTGCGGCGTCTTGGCCAGGTTGGCGGTGACGAACCCGCCCTCCACGTCCTTGCCCAGGCCGATGACCAGCGGGTGGCTGTCGGTGCGGGCGTCCGGCGCGGCCAGCACGTCGCCGAGGCGGACCATCTCCCGGTCGGTGTTCGGCACCTCGATGCCCACGGCGGACTTGCCCGGGATCGGCGCCAGCAGCCGGACGCTCTCGGTGGCCGCCGCGTAGGCGATGTTGCGGGTCAGCGCGGTGATCTTCTCGACCTTCACGCCCGGCCCGAGTTCGACCTCGTACCGGGTGACCGTCGGGCCCCGGGTGAAGCCGGTGACCGCGGCATCGATGTTGAACTGCTCGAGCACCCCGGTGATCCGGTTGATCATGTCGTCGTTGGCCGACGACTTGGTCTTCGGCGGGGCGCCCAGCTTGAGCAGGGTGGGCGGCGGCAGCCGGTAGCCGTCGCCGGTCGGCTCCACCACCGGCAGCTGCTTGGTCGCGGTCTCGGTGAACGCCGGCCCGGCGGCCGTGGGCGGGGTCTTGCCCTTGCGGGCGCGGGGGAGCCGTTCGGTCTGCGGCTCCGCCGGGGCCGGGACCGGCGGCATCGGCCGGGTGAGCGCCTCCTCGTACGGCAGATCGGGCTCGCCGGCGTCCGTCTCGGCGTCGACCGCCTGGCGGCGGCGGGAGGCCCGGCGCAGCCGAGGCGCCCGCCGGTCCTCGTCCAGGTCGAGGGGATGATCGTCGGGTTCCTCGTCGCCGAAGTCGCCGTCGTCGCCCTGATCGTGACCGCGGAGTCCGGCGAGGTCCCGCCAGCCGCCGCGGACCAGCCGCGGCACGTCGGCCACCGAGATGCCCAGGATCAGCAGCAGCCCGAACAACCCGAGCAGCACCAGCAGGATCACCGCGGGAACGGGGTCGATGCCCACGTACAGGGGCTGCCCGATCAGCCAGCCGACGGTGCCGCCGGCCTCCATCCGCAGGCCGGTGCCGTCGCCGGCTCCGTCCGGCAGTCCGGCGACGTGCAGCACGTGCAGCACGCCGGCCGCACTGAGTACCACGGCCACCGCGCCGGCGATCCGGCGGGGCCGGTGTGGCGGGTCCGGCTCGGTGCGCATCAGCACGATCGCGACGCCGAGCAGCGCGACCGGGAAGACGTAGGCGAGCAGGCCGAACCAGACCCGGACCGCGTCGTCGGCCAGCGACCCGACCGGCCCCGCGGCGCCGAACCAGGTGCCGACGGCGGCGATCAGCCCGATCGCGATCAGCCCGAGAGCGAGTCCGTCCCGCTTGTGCGTCCGGTCGATCGACCGGGTGGCCGACGCGCCCGCGCCGACCGCGCGGGCCAGCTGGCCGCACCAGCGGGCGACCAGCAGCCAGAGCCGGCGCAATCCGCGGCCGAGGCCCCTGAGCCCGGTGACGACCGGCGACTGCTCCCGGACGGCCGGATTTGACCACGCGGTGGTCGGCGCGGCCCCGCGGCCGCGGTTCGGGGCCGACCGGGTCGAAGCCGGTCGGGAACCGCCCGACTGACCCGAACCGCGTCCCGACTTCGACGACGATTTCGTCGACGAACCCGACGACGACCCTGATGAGTTCGTACGGCGGGTACTCCCCGACGACGACCGGGGCGTCGAACGCGCGCCGGAGGACCGGGTTGCCGGGGACTTCGCAGGCATGGCTCCAACGTATCCGGCCGGTCCCACGAACCCCACATGCCACACCGGCCCCGCCCCCTGCCCGCGCGGATCAACTTCGACCGCGCGGATCAACTCGCAGCGAATGTGACGCGTGTGACGGATGTCAACGAGTTGATCCGCGCGTGCGTAGTTGATCCGCGCGGGGTCAGGAGGCCAGGGACAGGGCCGGGCCGGTGCCGGGCACGGCGGTGGGGGCGGTGCGGGCGGCCAGCCCGTCGGTGGCCCGGAACAGGGTGCCGGCGCCCTGCACCCGGACCGGTCCCTGCCGGGCGGGCAGGAACACCGAACGGCCGGGGCCGATCGCCAGTTCGCGGCCCTGGGCGTCGGTCAGCGTCAGCGCGCCGTCCACGACCAGCAGGATCTGCGGACCGGAGTGCTCCAGCACCCGACCCACCGGGTCGATCTGGACCCGGGACAGCGCGAACTCCGGCGCCGGCGTCCGGAAGGCCACCTCGCCCGGCGCCACCGGCACGGCCGGGATCAGCATCGGCTCGTCCGGGGCGAAGGACACCACGGAGGTCAGTTCGGCGACGTCGACGTGCTTGGTGGTCAGCCCACCGCGGAGCACGTTGTCGGAGCTGGCCATGATCTCGACGCCGAACCCGGACAGGTAGGCGTGCATGTTGCCGGCGGGCAGGAAAAGCGCCTCGCCGGGTTGCAGGTCGATCCGGTTCATCAGCAGCGCGATCAGCACACCGGGGTCGCCGGGGTAGTGGTCGGCCAGCCGGGCGGCCATCGCGAATTCCGGATCGAACTCGGTCGCGGGCGTCCCGGCGGCACGCCGTCGGCAGGCGGCGGCCACCGCGTCCACCGTCGGGGCGACGGCCGCCCGGTCCGCCTCGAGCAGGGCGGTCACCACCTCGCGCAGGCCGGGCTCGCCGGGCCGCTCGACCAGCGCCGACCGGACATCGCCGAACTCGGGCACGCCCAACTCGTCCAGCAGGCGCACGGTGCTGTCGGTGGGCCGGAACCCGCAGAGCGCCTCGAACGGGGTGAGCGCGCAGACCAGTTCCGGCTTGTGCGACCGGTCCTTGTAGTTGCGGAACGGCGCGTCCAGCGGCACGCCGGCCGCGTCCTCGGCGTCGAATCCGGCCCGGGCCTGGTCCATCGTCGGGTGCGCCTGCAGCGAGAGAGGCGAATCCGCGGCCAGCAGCTTGAGCAGGAACGGGAACGCTCCGTCGAATTCGCGGGCGACGTCGGGGCCGAGGGTGCCGGCCGGATCATCGCCGATCGCGTCGAGCAGGGTCCCGCGGCCGGCCAGCCCGGACGGGTCGCCGGGGTGGGCGCCGATCCAGAGTTCGGCCTGCGGCGCGGTCGACGGGGTGGGTTCGCCGAGCAGGCCGGCGATCGCGGTGCGCGACCCCCAGGGGTAGGGCCGCACCTGGTTCGTCATCAAATACACAGCCGGATCCTCTCGCTGTGGCGCAGCGGTCGCCGGTGACGCGCCGATGTCATGGGTGGATGCCGGGACGACGCGCGAGCGCCCCTCACGATGCGCTCCTGTGATCGGGCAGACATCACCCGTTCGGCGCAACCGATCAGCTCGGTTCGGCTCCGGCAAGCTTGCGCCAGATCCAACTGGACGGCATGTGCCGGTCGTGCAGGACGTATTCGCAGACGGCGTCGTCGTACAGGGTGCCCTCCAGCGCGCGGCGGTCGGTGGACCGGCCGGACAGCAGCAGTTCGTCGTCGGCCTCGACCACGAAGTCCCGGGGCGGGCTCAGGTGGTTCGTCGCGTCGGCCCCGGAACCACGCACCACCAGCAGCGGGACGATATCCAGGTGCCGGTCCCGATCGTCCGGATCGCGCAGGATGTCGCCGATCGGGACACCCCCGGACAGCAGCTGACGGCGCAGGGCGGGCGCCTCGCCCGGCACCAGGCGCTCCTTCCACAGCTCCTGCAGGCGCCGGCCGCAGGCGCCGGTGACCCGGTCGAGAACGGCGATCGCCCACTCCTCGCTCTGGTTCGGGATCTCCTGGATGAACCGCCACAGCAGCGGCGTCGACAGCTGCGCGTACATCTCGTGCGCCACCACCTCGGTCGGCACCAGCAGCGAGTCCACCTCCATGGCGTGGAACAGCGGGGCGCTGGCCTGCATGTTCTGCCGCGCGGCCAGGAACAATCCGGGATTGGTCCGTCGTGCGACGGCGACCAGCGACAGGTTGGTGGTGTCGTTGTCGGTGCCGGCGACGAAGCCGACCGCCGAGGCCAGGTCGGCCTTCTTCAGCACCGCGGGTTCGGAGGCGTCGCCGACGATGACGTCCGGATCGTCCGGAGAACTCAGCGGGTCGATGATCGTGACCGCCAGACCTTCGTCCCGCAGGTCGGCGACAAGTTCCTTGCCGAAGCGGCCGTAGCCGGCCAGCACCCAGCGGCCCTTGGTCGGTGGGCGCGCCCGCTTCGGCCGCTCCGCCCCCGGACCGCTCTCCAGCCAGGTCAACAGCTGGTAGGACGCCGGCGCCCGCAGGGCCAGCCGCAAGTGGTCGCCGAACCGGTCGAACGGGTTGACCAGCGAGGGCGACCCGAACGCCTGCATCCGGTACTCGATCGCCGACGACACCACCCGGGCGATCACCGGCAACTCCGGGCGCAGCAGCGAGGCCGCCATGGTGACGTGCAGGTTGACCTCGTCGTCGCTGGTCAGAGCGAGAACCCCGGAGCAGTACGGGTTGTCCAGCCCGGCCACCGCCAGGTGGTGCGGGTTCCGCACGTCGCCGGCCAGGGCCGGCACGTCGGCATGGTAGGCGACCAGATCCAGCGAATCGATGCGCTCGGACTTGGCGTCGATGACGACGAACTGCTGCCCCATCGCGTCGAACGCCTTGCCCAGCAGCTCCCCGGTCTGCCCGTAGCCGGCGAACAGCAGGAACGGCTCCCGCAACCGCCGCACCTTGCGGCGGAAGCGCTGCAGCGCCAGAGCGCTGCGGAAGCTGCGGTCCTGCAGCAGGGTCAGCAACGAGCCGATCGCGTACGCCCAGCCGATCACCAGCAGATAGATCGAGATGGTCGCCCACATCCGCTGGTTGGCGTTGAACGGGTAGGGAAGCTCGCCGTAGCCGATCGTCGAGGCCGTGTAACTCATGAAGTACAGCGACTCGAAGATCGACATGTGGTAAGGGCGGCCCTGCGGATCGGTCGCCGGGATCAGCGACATGCCGAAGACGGTCACCGAGAAAATGACGATCAGCGTGATCAGCGGGGCCCGCATCCGCCGCATGACGATGAAGATCGTGTTGGTGGCGGCCGGCTCTTCGTCGACCCGGACCCGGCGACGCAGCCGCGGCGGCCGCTCGTCATCCTCGCCGAACAGCTGTTTCCAGAAGATCAGCAGCGCGTTGCTCACGGCTCGGCCCCCGACGGGGCGCTCGCCGGCTCCGCGACCCTCCCGGGCGCCACGCCCCGGTGCCGGCGATTCGCTCGGCAAGCCTTGCTCACGGCTCAGCGCCGGTGGAAGGACACGGTCTCGACGACCAGCAGGATCACCGACACCAGGTTGGCCAGCAGGGCGCCACCGGACAGCGACACCACGCTGGCCATCGCCTCGGAGGTGACCCCCAGGCCGGACACGTTCGCGGCGTAACCCCAGACCAGGGCCGCGCACACCAGCTGCAGGTCGGCGACCAGGCTGGTGGCCAGGTGGGTGGCGCCCAGCTGAGTCCGGTCGCCGAACTTGAGCACGGTCGCGATCAGGCTGACCACCAGCGCACCGAACAGTTCGTAGATGTTGTGCAGCGCCGGCACCGAGATGTCGCCGAGGAAGAAGCCGAAGTTCAGCGTGGCGGCGAGCAGCACGAAGAACCCGAAGATGACCTTCTCCAGGTTCATCCGGTCACCCCCTCACGTGCGTCCAGGAAATGATCACCCCGAGCCAGGGATTTCGCTGGGCCACCGGTCCGTACCATGGCTCGTTCGACCCCTGATCGGAGGCGGGCATGGCCGACAACGACCGGGTGGCCGTGTTGATCGACTGCGACAACATCAGTTGGCAACTGGCCAGGTTCGTGATCGCGGAGGCGGCCAAGCACGGGACGCTGTCGGTCAAGCGCGCCTACGGCGACTGGACCAGCGACTACCTGCGGAACTGGAAGCCCGAACTCCCCCGGCACGCGATCCAGCCGATCCAGCAGCCCGCCTACAGCGTCGGCAAGAACTCGACCGACGCCGCGCTGATCATCGACGCGATGGACCTGCTGTACGCCGGCAACGTGGACATCTTCTGCATCGTGTCCAGCGACGGCGACTTCACCCGGCTGGCGATGCGGCTGCGCGAGTCGGGTCGCCGGGTCTACGGCATCGGCGCGCAGAAGACGCCGGTGTCGTTCCGCAACGCGTGCGACCGGTTCACCTTCACCGAGGTGCTGACCGGACAGTCGCTGAAGACCGTGGCACCGCCGCCGGCGCCTTCCCGCCCGTCGACCCAGACCAAGCCGGATACTCCGGCCGCCAAGCCGGCCGCGGACACCCCGCCGGTCGCGGCCGAGCGGTCGCCGGCGAGCCCGGACGGCGAGGAGCCGACCGTTCCGGACATCGCCGACCTGCTCGAACCGGCGGTGCGGGAATGCGCGCAGGGCGACGGCTGGGCGTACCTGTCGAGCGTCGGCGGGTACGTCGTCAACAACGAGCCGTCGTTCGACTCGCGCAACTACGGGTACGCCAAGCTGGGTCAGCTGGTGGCGGCGCTGCCGTTCCTGGAGGTCAAGGACGTGCCGGACCAGAACGGTCAACCGCACCGGTGGGTTCGGCTGAAGGCGAACGATCCGGCCGCCGATTGAGGTCTGGGCGCCCGCCGAACGGGGCACTCTGGTGGTGTCCCCGGGAGGAGAGATGCACACCGCCACGATCGTCGTCGTCTTCGCCAGCCTGATCGTCATTCTCGGGCTGATCTTCTGGATGCTGCTGCACTGGCGCCGCTTCCGGAACGAGACAGATCGGTTGACGGCCTGGCAGGACGTATTCGGCCGGCGCGGCGGCAAGGTCGCCCTGCTGGTCGGCTTCGTCGCGCTGGCCGTGCTGGTCGGCGGCCTGCTCGCGTATCAGGCCCAGGTCGCGTCGATGTCGTGACCCGAGGCGCACCGTCGGTTCGCGGTCCGTCGATCTCGTCGAAGCCGGGCACCCGGTGCACCGGGTGCGCCGGCACATCCGCTCGCGCGGGGCGGAATCGGCGACCCGGCCGGTCAGCCAGCCCGCCGGGTGATCACGGACGGGCCTCGTAGACGATGTTGAACGGGGTCTGGGCCACCCGTCGGAACCCGCCGAAACCCGCCTGTTCGACCACCTCCGCGATCGGCCGTTCCCCCGCCTGATTGCCCAGTGCGTCGGTCGACCCCTCGGAGATGGCGTGCGGGACGCACAGCAGCGTCGAGAACGAGTAGTACATCCGCCCGACCGGGTTCAGGTTGTCGGCCACCGCATCCGCGGCGAACGGCTCGACGATCATCCAGACTCCGTCGGGAGTGAGCGCGGATCTGATGCGCCGGGCGGCGGCGAGCGGATCGCCCATGTCGTGCAGGCAGTCGAAGGTCGCGACCAGGCCGTACTCCCGACCGGGCAGGGCGGCCGCCGCCGCCACCGCGAACTCGATGCGATCACCCAGACCCGCCTCGCCGGCCGAATTCCTGGCCAGATCGATGGACCGCGCATCGCTGTCGAATCCGAAGATCTCGGAGGCGGGATAGGTCCTCGCGAGGATCCGGGTCGACGAACCCAGCCCACACCCGACGTCGGCGACCCGGATGCCGGACCGTAGCCGCTCGACGATGCCGTCGATCGCCGGGAGCCACGAATCGACGAGATTGCCGACGTAGCCCGGACGGAAGAACCGCTCGCATCCGATGCGAACGTCCGGCCCGTGATCACCCCAGCCCAGTCCCGCGCCGGACCGGAAGCCGTCGATGATCCGGGGCAGGTCGTGCACCGCGCCCAGCGCCAACTGGAACGCGCCGGGCAGGACGAGACCGTCCGGATCGGCGAACGCGAGCGATTGGGCCGGCGTCAGCAGGTACTGATCCGATTCGGGCCGGTAGGTCACCTGGTGCCCTGCGGCCTGCCCGCGAAGCCACTCGCGTACGTACCGCTCGGTCGTTCCGGTGTAGTCGGCGAGTTCGCGGGAGGTCAACGGGCCTGCGTCGGCCAACGCCCGATAGAGGCCGAGCCGGTCGCCGATGACGACGCCGGCCGCCGCGACGGTGGCCCCCAGATCGGCGACGAACCGGTCCAGCAGGTGCGGCAGCTCGGTCTCGAGGGATTCGGCTGCGGCGGCTTCGGTGACGGTCATGGCGGACTCCTCCGATCGGACGGCCGGTTTCGGCCGGTTTCGATCAGGATGACCGGTGAACCCTGGCCCGGCCTTGGCGCAACATTGGCCCGACATTGATCCGGACGTCGACCCGCTCAGCCCAGCACCGGTCAGCCCAGCAGTCGAACGTAGAACTCCTGGACGGCGCTGCCGGGCGCGGTGCCCAGCTCGTCCCGGAACAGCATTCGAAGCCTCTCGTACGTGGCCAGGGCCTCACCGACGTTGCCGCGGGCGGCCAGGGTCCGCATCAGCAGCAGATGCCCGGTCTCCCGCAGCGGTTCGGCCGCCACCAACTCGCGAGCGGCGCGTTCGGCGCCCGGCAGCTCGGCGCCGCCCAGGTTCAGGCAGGCGGTGATGTAGCTCTCCCGCGCACGCACGCCGGCTTCGGCCAGCCGGCGGCGCCAACCGAGCACCCAGGGCGGGTCCGCGTCGGGAAGCAGGGTTCGGCCGGTGACGAACAGCGCGGTCAGCGAGGCGGACCACGCCGCCTGCCACCGGCCGGTGGCCACTGCGGACTCCGCCGAGTGCAGGGCGGCCAGCGCCTGCTCGACGTCCACGAGGGCCGGTTCGGGCAGTGTCGCGGTCAACGTCCCGCGCCCCGTCACGATGCCGGGGCCGATCACCGACCGCAGCTTGGAGACGACCACCGTCAGCGCGGCCACGGCCGATGGCGGCGGGTCGGCCGGCCACAGTGCGCCGACCAGGACGTCCCGGGGCACCGGTTGGGGCCGGCACAGCACCAGGTAGCCGAAGAGGATCCGGGCCTGCCGGCTCAGCCGGCCGGTTTCGATGATCCGGCCGCCGATCTCCACGCCGAACGGCCCGCACAGTTGGACTCGAGCGCCGGCCGGGCCCTCGTCCACCGCGCTCACCTCCGCCGCCGGCCGGGTCGGGCGCGCCGCTTCCGGCGTTGCGCGCCCGCCACCCAGCAGAGTAGGACGGCGTGGGGGCACTCCGGTGACCGCCGGAGCGGACTTCCCGGCAGGAGTGAGTTCGATGATCCGGCAGATTCGATGCGAGTGCGGGTACCTCGCCCGTGGTGGCAGCGACGAGGAGGTCGTCGCTCTGATCCTGGCCCACATCGACATCGACCATCCCGAGCTGGCCGGCACCGAGACCGCCAAGGACATCCGGAACTGGATCGAACTGGTTCCGGGGTGAGAAAGGATCGACCGGCGGGCTCGGCGAGCCCGGCCCGCCTGCGACTCGGCGCGATCGGGCGCGCGGTCGCTGGGCGGGTTGGACGACGCCACGAGGACGGGGCCGAACTCTCCCGGCGATCCGGTGTTGCGGGGGTCGGCAGCTCAGCCTCAGCCGGCGGGGAACCGCTGCTGCAGCCAGCTCACGTACAGGTCCAGCACGGACGGGTCGACGGTGGTCTCGATCGTCGAGTACTCGGTCGGCAGGCCCGAAGTCGCGGGCTGCATCAGGTGGTTCAGGTTCGGCATCGTCTGCACGGTGGCGTCCGGGTCGCCGGCCAGCAGCTGCCGCATGACCGGCTCGTTCTGCTCGGCCGGCACCTGCAGGTCCCGGCCGCCGAATACGGCGAGCACCGGCACGGTCAGGGCTTCGAGGGCGGGCGCCGGGTCGTAGGACAGCAGCGACCGCATGCTCTGGTTGGCCGCGTCCGGCGCGGCGTCGGGGTTGCCGCCCGCCTCGGTGACCCGTTGCCGGGCCAGGTCGGTGGCCCCGGCGAAGTCGCCGGCGATGATCAGGTCGGCGTCCGTGGTGACGAAGTCGACCTGCGCGTCGATCTCCGATTGCGACGCCCCGGCCGCCTGCATGATCAGCTTGTTCTGCTCGATCAGGATGTCCTTGCCACTCACCGCCGGACCGGCCATCAGGATGACGAAGTCGGGCTTGTCCGGTTCGGTCTGCGCGACGAGCGGGGCCAGGTAGCCGCCCTCGCTGTGACCGAGCAACCCGACCGCGTCGGCCTTGATGTCGGGCCGGGACCGCAGGTACGCCAGGCCGGCCGAGACATCGCCGGCCAGGTCGGCGTAGGTCGCGTCGGCCAGCACTCCCCCGGTGCCGCCGACGCCGCGGTCGTCGACCCGGAGCACGGCGTACCCGGCGCGGGTCAGCGTGTCGGCGATCAGCAGGAACGGCTTGTGCCCGGCGATGGTCTCGTCCCGGTCCTGGGCGCCGCTGCCGGTGACCAGCAGCACCGCCGGGAACGGGCCGTCGCCGTCGGGCGTGGTCAGGGTGCCGGCGATGGTGACGCCGCCGGAGTAGGTCACGTCCTGCGACCGGTACGGGTAGGGAGGTTGCGGTTCCTGAGACCGGGCCGCCGCCGGCACGGCGCCCCGGGTCAGCGTCAGGGGGAACGACTGGCCGCTCTGGCTGAAGGTGCCGGCGATCGACTGTCCGTCCAGCTCGCCGCTGAACGTGGGGTTGCCCGGGATGCCGGCGATGCCGAAGGTGACCGTGGACCCGTCGACGGTCAGGCCGGTCAGCCGGGCCCCGGACACCCCCTGGGCCGGCACGTCGAACGTGCCGCCGTCGTCGGTCAGGGTGACGCCGACGTCCAGTGGCGTGCCGGGGATCTCGATCCGACCGTGCCATGGTCCGGCGAGCGACTCCGGGCCGGCCGTCGAATTCGACGACCCGGATTCCGTGCCGGATCCGGCCGATCCGGCCGTGCACGCCGAGGCGAGCACGGCCAGCGGGATGAACGCGTACAGCAACCGTCGTCCCATGGTCGCGAGCCTACGCAACGACGAACAGTTAGGCATCTCACTATTTGATTCTTGACAGTTAGGATTCTAACCAATACCGTCGTCGACGTGGATGAGAACGAACCGTCGATCGCAGAGCTGCTCGGCCGGGTGGCCGTGCGGCTGCGTCAGGCGATGGGCTCGGTCGACCCGGAGAGCTTCGACGGGCTGACCCCGCACCAGGCTCGGATCGTCGGCTGGATCGAGGCCAACGAGGACCGCGGCGTCATCCAACGCGACATCGCCGAGCTCACCGGCACCCGCCCGGCGAGCGTGTCGAGCCTGCTGCAGGGGCTCGAACGGGACGGCTGGATCGAGCGCCGCGCCGATCCGGCCGACTCGCGCCGCAAGACCCTGCACGCGACCCACCGGGCGCGAGACATGTTCCGGCGGTTCGAGTCCCGGACCTGGGCCGGGGCCGACGCGATGATCGGCGGCCTGACCGACGACGAGCGCCGGACCCTGGGCCGCCTGCTGGTCAAGCTCGACCGGCACCTGAGCGAGAACGCCTGACCCACCTGCCCGCACCGCGTCGACCGACGCGCGTGGCCGGTGGCTGCCCTGATCCCTGACCTGAATACCCCCGACACCCGACCCCGTCCCGCCCCACATTGATGTTGATCACGCAGGACACGCCCTTAAGCCAGCGGCTTAAGGGCGTGTCCTGCATGATCAACACGGTTCTGGGGTCGGTTCCGGGACCGGGTGGGGTGCGGGTCAGGGGTGCGCGTGAGCGGCCACCGCACCGATCACGATCACCGCGGGCGACTCGACTCCGCGTTCCCGGGCCAGGCCGGCGATCTCGTCGACGCGTCCGGACGTGACCCGCTGCTCCGGGGTCCAACCGTTCTCCACGATCGCCACCGGGGTCGCCGGGTCCATCCCGGCGCCGAGCAGCCCGGCGCTGATCGCGGGCAGCGCAGCGACACCCATCAGCACCACCAGGGTTCCGTCGCCGCGGGCGAGCGCGGTCCAGTCGATGTCCGCAACGTCGTGCCCGGACAGCACCGTGACCTGCCGGGATCGGCCGCGGTCGGTCACCGGGATGCCGGCCGCGGCGGGCACCGCGAAAGCGCTGGTCACGCCGGGCACCACGGACACCTCGACGCCGGCTTCGCGGCAGGCGGTGACCTCCTCGCCGCCGCGGCCGAGCACGAACGGGTCGCCACCCTTGAGCCGGACCACCCGACGCCCGGCCTGCGCGTGCTCCACCAGCAGCCGGTTGATCTCGGGCTGCGGCACCGGGTGCCGGCCGGGCGCCTTGCCCACATCCAGGATCAGCACGCCGGGCCCCAGATCGTCCAGCACGGAGCGGGGGGCGAGCCGGTCGACCACCACCACGTCGGCCGCGGCCAGTTCCCGCCGGCCCCGCATCGTGAGCAGGTCGCCGTCGCCGGGTCCACCGCCGACCAGCACCACCCGGCCCGGCCCCGACCGCTGCCGGCGGACGGGCAGGGCGCCGGCGTCCAGGGACGCGATGATGGCGTCGCGCACCGCCACGGCCCGCCGCGGGTCGGCGCCGCCGGCCGAGCCGACCGAGACCAGCACGTCCTCCCGCCGGAGAACCGCCGCCGACCGCGCGCTGCCCAGCGCGGCGTCGTCGGCGCGCACACAGAACACCCGCCGGTCCTCCGCGTCGGCCGCCACCGCCACGTCGATGGCGAGATCGCCGGTGGCCGCGAACACCAGCCACGCTCCGACCAGGTCGGCGGCCGTGTACTCGCCGCACCGCCAGGTCAGCAGCCCGGCCCGCTCGTGCGCAACAATCTCCTCGCAGGCGAACGGCGCGACCACCAGGACGTCCGCGCCGGCGTCGAGGCAGGACGCGACCTTGCGGGCGGCCACCGGCCCGCCACCGATCACCACGACCCGCCGCCCCCGCAGCGCCAGGTGCAGGGGCAGCAGTCCCGGATCAGACACCCTCGAGCCGCTTGCCGGACGCACGCAGATACACATACCAGGTGACGACGAAGCACACCGCGTAGAAGGCGATGAACGCGATGTAGGCGGAATCGGCCGACTTGGTGGCCAGGAACGATTGACGGAAGGCCAGGTTCACCAGCACTCCGCCGAAGGCGCCGATGGCCCCCGCGATCCCGATCAACGCACCGGCCAACCGCTGCGACTTGGCCATGGATGCCGCCGGATCGGCGCCGTGCCGGGTGATCTCGAGCCCCGACTTGGCCTTGAAAATGGCGGGGATCATCTTGTACACGGAACCGTTGCCCAGCCCGCTGAAGGCGAACAGCATGATGAAGCCGACCAGGTACAGCGGCAGCGAGTGCATCAGCGACGCGACCAGCACGACACCGGCGCCCAGCGCCATCGCCACGAAGTTGACGAAGGACACCCGGGCGCCGCCGAGCTTGTCGGCCAGCGACCCACCGTAGGGCCGGATCAACGAACCGATCAGCGGGCCGATGAACGTCAGGTAGGCAGCCTTGACCGGGGTGGAGAAGGTGTCGGCGAATTGCACCTGCAGCACCTGGCCGAACGCGAACGAGAAGCCGATGAACGAGCCGAAGGTGCCGATGTAGAGCAGCGAGATGATCCAGGTGTGGCCGTCCTTGGCCACGTCCCGCATCGCGTGCTTGGCGTTGCGCATTTCCGTCAGGTTGTTCATCTTGATCGCGGAGCCGACCGCGGCGGCGATGATCAACGGGATGTAGATGATCGGCAACACCCGCGGGTAGCTCGCGCCGATGGTGGCCAGGATCAGCAGGCCGACCAGTTGCACGACCGGGACCCCGATATTGCCACCGCCGGCGTTGATGCCCAGCGCCCAGCCCTTGAGCCGGGCCGGATAGAACGCGTTGATGTTCGTCATCGACGAGGCGAAGTTGCCGCCGCCGACGCCGGCCAGGCAGGCGACGAACAGCAGGGTGCCGAACGAGACCCCGGGTTGCAGCACGATGACGATGCCGACGGTCGGGATCAGCAGCAGCAAGGCGGACACGATGGTCCAGTTGCGGCCGCCGAAGGTGGCCACGGCGAACGTGTACGGCAACCGCAGCACCGCACCGAGCAGCGTCGGCAGGGCGGTGAGCAGGAACTTGCCGGCCGCATCGACGCCGTATTCGGGTCCGAGGAACAACACGAGCACCGACCACATCGACCAGACGGAGAAGCCGATGTGCTCGCTGATCACCGAGAAGATCAGGTTCTTCTTCGCGATCCGGGCGCCCTTCTCCGCCCAGAACACCGGGTCCTCAGGGCGCCAGTCCTCGATCCAGTGCTTGCCGTGGTGGGCCTTGGGAATCGTCGGGTCGGTGGGGGTCTTGGCCAGCTCGGCCTGGATGGGAGTGATTTCGGGGGTGCTCATCGCGGCCCGTCCTGTTCTCGAGTCACTCTGTGTACAGCAGGATTTCGTCGTCGACGACGTCGACCCGCCAGGTCTGCAGGTCGGGTTGGCCGCTGCGCGAGCAGCCGGTGGCCAGTTCCCAGGCGTTCAGGTGCAGCGGGCAGAGCACGACCGCGCCGTCGATCTGCCCGTCGGCCAACGGGCCGCCCCTGTGCGGGCAGACCGCCGACACCGCATGCACTGCACCGGTTCTCAGGTGGAATACGGCGACCTGGGTGCCGTCGACGCCGAACGCGCGCCCCTCGCCCACCGGCACCTGGGACAGCGGCCCGAGCCGGTGCACCACCCCGTCCGACCCGATCACGGCCGTCATCGGACCGGCACCGCGCTCGACGAGCCGACCCGGGGCAGGACCTCCAGCGGCAGCGAGGTGCGGAATTGGCCGGGGGTGGCCGGTGTCGCGCCCTCCTGCCAGGGGTCGGAGTACCCGTCGACCGCCTTCTGCATTCGCTCGTCCAGCTCGGCGGCGATGCCCAGGCTGTCCTGCACGATCACCTCGCGCAGGAACTCGATGCCCAACCGCGGCACGAACGCGTAGGTGCGCTCCAGCCACTTGGCGTTCTCCCGGTAGTACTGGATGAACCGGCCGCACAATGTGACCGCAAGGTCGGGATCGTCGACGGTGGCCAGCAGGTCGCCCTTGCGGATGTGGGCGCCCGCCGCCCCGCCGATGTATATCTCCCACCGGCCGCCGTCGATGGCGACCAGGCCGACGTCCTTGCACAGCGACTCGGCACAGTTGCGCGGGCAGCCGGTGACCGCCATCTTGATCTTGGCCGGGGACTCCAGCCCCTGGAACCGGGATTCGATCTTGATGCCGAGATTGGTCGAGTCGCCCACCCCGAACCGGCAGAAGTCCTGCCCGACACAGGTCTTCACGGTGCGGAAGCTCTTGCCGTAGGCGTAGCCGGACGGCATGCCCAGGTCCGCCCACACCCCGGGCAGGTCCTCCTTGCGGATGCCGAGCAGGTCGATCCGCTGGCCCCCGGTCAGCTTGACCATCGGCACGTTCCACTTCTCGGCGACGTCGGCGATCTTGCGCAACTGCTCGGGGGTGGTGACGCCGCCCTTCATCTGCGGCACGACCGAGAAGGTGCCGTCCTTCTGGATGTTGGCGTGCACCCGGTCGTTGATGAACTTGGCGTCCTTCTCGTCGATGTACTCGTCCGCCCAGATCATCTTCAGCAGCGAGGCCAGGCCCATCTTGGACTTGGCGTCCTCGGCGCCCTCCGGGGCCAGGGCCGCGAACACGCTCGACACCGACTTGAGGCCCTGCTCGAGGATCGCCTTCATCAGATCCGGCTTGTCCATCGGGATCCCGGGCACGTACCAGTTGGCGGACGGGTCCTCCTCGACCGTGCCGCCGGCCGCCCACTCCACGATCTGGCAGACCATGTTCTTGCAGGATCCGCAGCCCTTGCCGGCCCGGGTCTTGTCCATCACACCGGCGACGGTCTTGACGCCGCTCTCCACGCAGGCCACCAGCGCGCCCTTGGAGACGCCGTTGCAGTTGCAGACCTGGGCGTCGTCGGCGAGTTCGGCGATGCCGACCTCCTCGGCCGGGGTGCCCAGGTTGAACAGCATCTCCAGCCGCTCCTCGGGCAACGGCAGGCCCCGGTCGAACGCCTGGATGAGAAAGGCGACCTTGGAGGTGTCGCCGAGCATGGTGGCGCCGATGAGCTTTTCGTCGCGGATGACCAGAGACTTGTAGATGCCCTTGCGCGGCTCGGAGAACACGATGTGCTCGTCGGTGTCCCGTTCCGGGCCCTGGACGCCCATCGCGGCGACGTCGACCCCGGCCACCTTCAGCTTGGTGGCGGTGCGCGAGCCGTGGTAGGCGGCGTCCGGGTCGGTGCCGGTGAGATGTTCGGCCAGCACGACGGCCTGCTCCCACAGCGGCTGCACCAGGCCGTACACCTCACCGCGGTGCTGCACGCACTCGCCGACCGCGTACACGTCGGGGTCGTCGACGCTGCGCATCTGGTCGTCCACGATGATCGCCCGCTCGACGGTGAACCCGCTGGTGACGGCCAGGTCGACGTTCGGGCGGATGCCGGCGGCGACGACGACCATGTCGCACTCCAGCAGCGGGTGGTCCATCAGCCACACGCCCTCGACCTTGTCCTCGCCCATGATCGCGGTGGTGCGGGCCTTGGTGTGCACGTAGATGCCGAGGTCCTCGACGCTCTGGCGGAGGATCGCCCCGCCGTCCGGGCCGATCTGCGCGTTCATCAGGTGCGGGCCGGCGTGCACCACGTCGACCTGCAGGCCGTAGCCCTGCAGCCCGCGGGCGGCCTCCAGGCCGAGCAGCCCGCCGCCGATGACCACGGCGCGGCGGTGGTTCTCGTCGTTGGCGTACTCGATCATGCCATGCGTGTCGTCCATCGTGCGGAACGCGAAGACGCCGGGCTTGAGCTCGCCGTCGTCCGTGCGCAGACCCTCGATGGCCGGCATGAACGAGCGGCTGCCGGTGGCGATGATCAGCTCGTCGTAGGGGGTCTCGTATTTCGTGCCGTCGACGGTGTGCTCGGCGTAGACGATCTTGGCGAACCGGTCGATCCGGGTGGCCCGCACCCCGGCGTACAGGGTGATGTCGTTCTCGGTGTACCAGGCGAGGCTGTTGAGGAAGATGTCCGCCTCGGTCTCCTCGCCGGAGAGCACGTGCGAGAGCATGATCCGGTTGTAGTTGCCGTAGGGCTCGTCCCCGAACATGGTGACGCTGAACTGTTCCGCGCCGCCGCGGGCCAGGATCTCCTCGACGGTCCGGGCGCCGGCCATGCCGTTGCCGATCACGACGAGCCGGCGCCGGGTGTCCCCGGGCTCGAACTCCTCCTCGAACGCCTCCATGGCGTCGTCGTCGACCAGGGTCATCAGACCTCCACCAGGCCCAGGTCCAGCACCACGGTGCCGGCCAGCTTGTCCGGGGCGGCGATCGCCAGTTCGATGATCGTGCCGCCCTCCAGGTCCTCGACCACCCGCAACGGCACGTGCACGTCCGAGCGGGCGCCGATCGGGAAGTACCGCATCGGCACGCCGTCCCGCATCAGCACCACGGTGACCAGATCGTCGGTGGTGTTGCCGCCGCGGAAGTACAGGGCCTGCGCGACGGACCCGTCCGGCACCACGTACGTGAGGGTCGCGTCGATCGGCGCCGGCTTGTCGACGCCGGCTCCGGTGAACGGGAAGATGCCTTGCAGGAAGCGGTTCTTGGTGTGCATGCGGTTGTCCTTCGACGGGGAGGGTGGGCGGGTTCGGTTGGGGCGCGGGCGGGAGGGGCGGCGGCGGGCGGGGTTTCGGGCCGGAGCGGCCCAGGCCCGGAACGGCCGGACCTCCGGCTGGTGGGGCATGGCGCGCAGCAGGTGGTCGTCGTCCGGGTCGCCGACCCGGCGGGCGGCCACTGCGCACACCTTGAACTCGGGCATCCGCGAGTGCGGGTCGAGCGCCGGGTCGGTGAGCGAGTTGGCGTTGGACGCGCCGCCCCAGTGGAACGGCACGAACAGCACCTCGGGGCGGATGGCGTCGGTGATCTGGGCCCGGAACACTGCGGCCCCTCGCCGGGTGGTCAACTCCACCATGTCGCTGGCCGAGATGCCCAGCCGGCGGGCCAGGCTGGGGTGCAGTTGCACGTGCGGGTCGGGCACCATGGGGCCACCCAGGCGCCGGGTCTGGGTGCCGCTCTGGTACTGCTGCAGCAGCCGCCCGGTGGTCAGCACGTAGGGGTAGGACGGGTCCGGCGTCTCGGCCGGTGCCCGGTGCACGACCGGGACGAACCGGGCCCGGCCGTCGGGCGTCGGGAACGACTCGGTGAACAGCCGTGGGGTTCCGGGATGGTCGGCCGACGGGCACGGCCAGAAGATGCCCTGCTCGGCCTCGATCCGCTCGTAGCTGATGCCGGCGTAGTCGGCGACGCCGCCGGCGCTGGCCCTGCGGAGTTCCTCGAAAACCTCGGCCGGCTTGTCCGAGAAGTACTGGCCGCGGCCGAGCCTGGTCGCCAGCTCGGTGATCATCTGCAGGTCGTCGAGGACGCCGGGCGGCGGCGGCAGGGCCATCTTGCGGCGGATCACCCGCCCCTCCAGGTTGGTCATCGTGCCCTCCTCCTCCGCCCATTGCGCGGTGGGCAGCACGACGTCGGCCAGGGCGGCGGTCTCGGACCGGAAGATGTCCGAGACGATCAGCGTGTCCAGGGATTCCAGCCGGTGCCGGATGCGGTTGGCGTCCGGCGCCGACACGACAACGTTGGACGCCAGCAGCAGCAGGGTGCGCACGCCGCCGTCGCTGCCGAGCCGGTCCAGCATCTCGAAAGCCGACCTGCCCGGCAGCGGCAACTCGTCCGGATCGATGCCCCAGACGGCGGCCACGTGGGCGCGGGCCCGCGGGTCGTCCAGCCGCCGGTAGCCGGGCAACTGGTCGGCCTTCTGCCCGTGTTCCCGGCCGCCCTGCCCGTTGCCCTGTCCGGTGACGGTGCCGTAGCCGGACGCCCACTTGCCGGGCAGCCCCAGGGCCAGGGCCAGGTTGATGAACGCCTGCGCGGTGTCGGTACCGTTGCTGTGCTGCTCGGCCCCCCGGGCGGTCAGGATCATCGCCGACGGGGCGGTGGCCAGAGTCCTGACCGTGTCCCGCATGTCGGCCACACTGACCCCGGTGGTGCGTTCCACCCAGTCCGGCCAGTAGGCGCTGACCGCCGCCTGGACGGCGGCGAAACCGGTGGTGCGCTCGGCGATGTAGGCCTCATCCAGGTAGCCGTCGCGGATCGCGATGTGCAGCAACCCGTTCGCCAGGGCCAGGTCGGTGCCGGGCGCCGGGGCGAGGTGCAGCGAGGCGCCCTCGGCGGTGTTGGTGCGGCGGGGGTCGACGACGATGTGCCGGGCGCCGTTCGCCCGGCCCTGGTCGAAGTACTGCATGGCCGGCGGCATGGTGTCGGCCGGGTTCGAGCCGACGAGCAGGATCGCGGCCGCGTCGGCGATGTCGGACAGCGGGAACGGCAACCCGCGGTCGACGCCGAACGCCCTGTTGCCGGCGGTCGCCGCCGAGGACATGCAGAACCGGCCGTTGTAGTCGATCATCGAGGTACGCAGCCCGACCCGGGCGAACTTTCCCAGCGCGTAGGCCTTCTCGTTGGTCAGCCCGCCGCCGCCGAAGATCCCGACGGCATCCCGGCCGTAGCTGTCCTGGGTGCGGGTGATCGCGGCGACCATCCGGTCGAACGCCTCGTCCCAGCCGGCCGGCCGCAGCGGGCTGGTGCGGTCGCCGTCGATCTCGCGGACCAGCGGGGTGAGCAGCCGGTCTCGGTGGTCCAGCAGTTCGGCCGCGGTCCAGCCCTTGGCGCACAGGCCGCCCCGGTTGGTCGGAAAGTCCTGCTGCGGTTGGAGTGTCGCCCGCACGGCCGCCCGCGTCGGCCCGGCGACCATGGTGATCCCGCACTGCAGCGAGCAGTACGGGCAATGGGTCGCCGTGGCGGCCGGTTGAGCAAGGCGGGCGGTGGACACATCTCCGAGTGTCGGCACGCATGTTTCATCGACCGCCACGCTCTGTTACAGCAGGATTGTGTTGTGCTCACCGACGCCGGTCGAATGTGCGGGCCGGACGTCACACGGGAGCCCGTGAACCGATGACGGCACCGGTCATCGGCCATCGAAATGTTACGGCGCAGCGCATCTCGACGGGTTGGCGGTGATCGAGGTCACACGCCGGAGAGAACTGCTCCGCTCAGGATGCTCTGGTCCGGCGCCGGAGGCAAGACCCGGGTTGCGGTGACGGTCAGGCCTCCACCGGGACGCCGCGAGTCACCCAGGATGCGCGGACGACGCGCGCACACTCGTCCGCCGCCGGCGGCTGGGCCAGAGCACGGCCACCGGCCGGCCGCCACCGCTGTCCAGGACCGCCGGCTCGTCCCCGCCGACCCGAGCCCTTCCGATCGGTGCCAGGCTGCACGGGACACGCGTCGTCGAACCACGGGGGGAACGTTGCTGGAGTTCATCGCCGTTCTGGTGATTGCCCTGGTGGTGATCGCGGCGGCCGCGGTCGCCGCGCCGAAGCTGCGGGTCGCCGCCCCGCTCCTGCTGGTGCTCGTCGGGATCGGGCTGAGCCTGGCGCCCTGGCCGCCGACCGTCGAGATCGAACCCGACTGGATCCTGGATGGCCTGCTCCCGCCGCTGCTGTACGCGTCGGGCGTGGCGATGCCCACGATGAACTTCCGGCGCGAGTTCCGCGCGATCAGCAGCCTGTCGGTGGTGTTGGTGGTGGTCAGCGCGCTGGTGCTCGGCCTGCTGTTCGCCTGGCTCATCCCCGGCATCGGCTTCGTCTGGGGGGTCGCGCTGGGCGCGATCATCAGCCCGACCGACGCGGTGGCGACGGCCATCATCAAGGGCACCCGGGTGCCCGGCCGGGTGCTGGTGATGCTGGACGGCGAGAGCCTGCTGAACGACGCCACCGCGCTGGTGGTGCTGCGGACCGCGGTGGTGGCCACCGCGGCGGGCTTCTCGTTGTGGGGCGCACTGGGCACCTTCGCCTACTCGGTGGTCCTCGCGGTGGCCCTCGGCGGCCTCGTCGGGTGGGCCAACCTCGCCGTGCGTCGCCGGATCGGCGACGCCACGGTGAACACGATCCTGTCGTTCACGGTGCCGTTCGTGGCCTCGGTGCCGACCGAGCTGCTCGGCGGCTCCGGCCTGGTCGCCGCCGTCGTCGCCGGACTGGTGACCGGGATCCGGGCGCCGCGGGTGCTGCCGCCGCAGCACCGGATCTCCGACGCCCAGAACTGGGCCAGCATCGAACTCGTGCTGGAGGGGCTGATCTTCCTCGGCATGGGGTTGCAGCTGTCGACCGTCCTGCACGAGGTGGAGCACGAGCACATCGGCGTCGGGCCGGCGATCGGCCTGGCCGCGATCGCGCTGCTGGTCACCCTGCTCGTCCGGGCCGGCTACGTGGCGCCGCTGCTGCTGGGCCTGGGGCGGCGGACCAAACGGATCGAGCAGGCCCGGCCGCGGGCCGAGCATTGGCGGGACCGGCTGGCCTCGGGTGAGCCGCTGCCGCCCCGGGGTCGCCGCGGCACCTGGAACCCGCGGGATCTGGAACGGCTGGCCACCCGGATCCGCCGGTCGCTGGCCGACATCCAGTACTTCCTGGACCAGCCGCTGGGACCGCGCGAGGGGGTGGTGGTCGTCTGGGCGGGGATGCGGGGCGCGGTCACCGTCGCGGCCGCCCAGACGCTGCCGGACGACACGCCGCAGCGGGCCCTGCTGGTGTTCGTGGCGTTCGCGGTGGCCACCATGTCGCTGCTGGTCCAGGGCGGCACGGTCGGCCTGCTGGTGACGGCGCTCTTCCCGCCGGGCGATCCCGGTGAGCAGCTCCGGCAGGCGGCGCAGGCCCGCGAGCAGGTGCTGACGCTGCTCGACGACGTCGAGCGGGCGACCCCGCGGGCCGACGACCAGTCGGACAAGCGCCACCGGCTGGCGATCCTGACGGCCCAGCGGGAGGCGTTGCTGGACGCCCGCGACGACGGGGTGCTGGACACCGAGACGCTCGCCGCCGCCCTGTCCGGGCTGGACGTCAAGCAGATGGCGCTCGAGCTGAGCGGCGGTCCCGACGGCTGAGGCCACCCGTGGGCGCGGCCGACGCCGTGGATCCTCGCCGACTTGCCTCATCTGCAGGTTCGACCGGCCCACGAACCTGCGGATGAGGCAAGTCGAGGGTTCCGCTCAGGGGCGCGGCAGTGGCCTGACCTCGACGGGCCGGACCTCGACCGGCCTGACCTCGACCACCGCGGCCGGGTCGAGCGGGCCGTAGATGTGCGGGAACTTCTCGTCGGTGCCCGGTGGGCTCTCCGGGATGACCGGCACGGTCAGCCGGTCCGGGTCGATGACCAGCAGCACCATCGGTTCGGTGACGTCGGCGTAGTAGCGCGCCAGCACCCCGTCCACCTGGTCGGCGTACGAGGCGTGCAGGAAGCCCTCCTGCTCGAGGGTCCGGCCGCGGGTGGAGATCGTGTACTCCCCCGCCGCCTTCGCCGCCTCCCAATCGGAGACCAGACTGCAGTGGTAGATCAGGTCGGTCACCCCAGTCATACCGGCAGCACCGTGGGCACGATCATCGGCCGCCGCCGGTAGGTGTCGCCGACCCACCGGCCGACCACCCGGCGCACCGCCTGGGCGACCCGGTGCGGGTCGGTGATGCCGTCCGCCTCGGTGCGCGCCAGCTCCGCCTCGACCAGCGGCACCACGGCGTGCAACGCCTTCGGGTCGTCGGAGAAGCCGCGACCGGAGATCGTCGGCGACGCCATCGCCCGGCCGGTGTGCGTGTCGATGGCGACGGTGATCGAGATGAAGCCGCCCTCGCCGAGGATCAGCCGGTCGGACAGCGTCGTGTCGCCGACATCGCCCACCGCATTGCCGTCCACGTACACCATGCCGACCTCGACCTGGCCGACCACCGCGGCCTTCCCGTTGCGCAGGTCGACGACGGTTCCGTTCGGCGCGAGGATGACTCGGTCGTCGGGTACCCCGGTAGCCACCGCCAGCTTGGCCTGGGCCCGCAGGTGCCGCCATTCGCCGTGGATCGGGATCACGTTCTTGGGCCGGACCGCGTTGTACAGGTAGAGCAGCTCGCCGGCCGAGGCGTGCCCGGACACGTGCACCTTGGCGATGCCCTGGTGCACCACGGTGACGCCGACCTTGGCCAGCTCGTTGATGATGGTGAACACGCTGGTCTCGTTGCCGGGGATCATCGACGACGCCAGGATCACCGTGTCGCCGGCGGTCAGGTTGACCTGCCGGTGCTCGCCGCGGGCCATCCGGGACAGTGCCGACAACGGCTCGCCCTGCGACCCGGTGGAGATCAGCATCACCTGGTCGGGCGGCAGCTCCAGCACCTTGTCCAGCGACCGGACCAGCCCGTCCGGCACCGTCAGCAGGCCCAGCTCCTGCGCGATCTGCATGTTGCGGACCATCGACCGGCCGACGAACGCGACCTTGCGCCGGTACCGCTGGGCCGAGTCGAGCATCTGCTGCACCCGGTGCACGTGGCTGGCGAACGAGGCGACGATCACCCGCTGGGTGGCCTTGGCGATGAACGAGTCCATCACCGGCCCGATCTCGCGCTCCGGGGCGACGAAACCGGGCACCTCGGCGTTGGTCGAATCGACCAGGAACAGGTCGACCCCCTTGTCGCCGAGCCGGGCGAACCCGCCGAGATCGGTGAGCCGGCCGTCCAGCGGCAACTGATCCAGCTTGATGTCACCGGTGTGCAACACGGTGCCGGCCGGCGTGCGGATGCTCGCCGCCAGCGCGTCCGGGATGGAGTGATTGACCGCGTAGAACCGCAGGTCGAACGGCCCGACCTTGCGCCGGTCGCCCTCCGCCACCACCTGCAGGGTCGGGGTCAGCCGGTGCTCGCGGCACTTCGCCGCGATCAAGGCGAGCGAGAAGCGGGCGCCCAGCACGGGCAGATCGGGCCGCAGCCGCAGCAACCAGGGCAGTGCGCCGATGTGGTCCTCGTGACCGTGGGTGATGACGACCGCGTCGATGTCGTCGACCCGGTCCTCCACCAGCCGCAGATCCGGCAGGATCAGGTCGACCCCGGGCTGCCCGTCCTCCGGGAACAGCACGCCGCAGTCGACCACCAGCAACCGGCCGGCGTACTCGTAGACGGTCATGTTGCGGCCGATCTCGCCGATGCCGCCCAGCGCCACGACCCGCAGGGCGTCCTTCGCCGGCGGCGGTGGCGGCGCCGGGTCGAGCGCGGTGGCCGGTGCGGCCGGTGACGAGGAGCCGGCCGGCCTGCTCACAACAGGGGGCCGATCTCGTCGAGATCCTGGGCGATCAGCTCGGTCTGCTTGGCCGTGGCCGGGATCTGCGGCAGCCGCGGGTCGCCGACGCCGAAGCCGCCCAGCCGCAGCGCGGCCTTGGCGAAGACCAGGCCGGAGCCGCCGCCGCAGCGGGTCATCGCCCGGTGCGCGGGCATCAGGTCGTAGTGCAGTTTGCGGGCCTTGGCGTAGTCGCCGGCCTCGGTCGCGTCGACCATCGCCCGCAGGTACCCGCCGAGCACGTGCCCGATGATGCTGACCACACCGACGCCGCCGACGGACAGCCAGGGCAGGTTCAGCGGATCGTCACCGGAGTAGTAGGCCAGGTCGGACCCGGCCATCACCTGCGAACCCGCGTACAGGTCGCCCTTGGCGTCCTTGACCGCGGTGATCCGCGGATGCTCGGCCAGCCGCAGCAGCGTTTCCGGGGCGATGGCGACCACGGCGCGCGGCGGGATGTCGTACAGCATGATCGGCAGGTCGGTGGCGTCGGCGACGGCGGCGAAGTGCGCCAGCAGCCCGTCCTGTTGCGGCCGGGAGTAGTACGGGGTGACGACGAGAGCGCCGTGCGCGCCGGCCTTCTCGGCGGTCTTGGCGAGCTTGACCGAGTGCGCGGTGTCGTACGTGCCCACCCCGGCGACCACCGTCGCCCGGTCGCCGACGGCGTCGACCACCGCGCGGACGATCGTCTCCTTCTCCGCGTCGCTGGTGGTCGGCGACTCGCCGGTGGTGCCGTTGACCACCAGGCCGTTGTTGCCCTCGTTGACCAGCCGCTCGGCCAGCAGGCCGGTCGCGTTCACGTCGAGTTCGCCGGTGGCCGTGAAGGGAGTGACCATGGCGGTCAGCACGGTGCCGAACGGCCGGCCCGGCCGGCCGGCAGGTCCCGCGGAAAGCGTCGTCATACCTGAAACCTACCGTCACCGCGCGGCCGGATTCGTCATCCCCCGGGCGACGTCGGCCCTTCAGAACCCGCGTTGCAGGGTGCGCAGCTTGCCGACGGCGTCCGGGTCGCCGTCGAACTCGAGTTCCACCGCGTCGCGACCGGCGATCCACAGCACGACCTCGGCCGGTCCGCCGGACAGCGTGACGACCGGCTCGCCGCGGTGCAGCACGAACGGGTCCGCACCGGGCAGGCGCACCTCGACACCCATGTCGGCCTTGCGGACGGCCAGCCGGGTGAGTCCGGACCGGGCCATCCTGGTCAGCTCGGCGGTGTCCAGGGCGTCCAGCTCGCGCGGCCGCCAGCCGGCTTGGGCGCGCCGGACATCCTCGTGGTGGATGAACATCTCGCCGCCGTTGGTCAGATCGTTCAGCGGCCCCCACCCGGTCGGGTTCCAGGCCGGCGGGCCGGATCGGTAGCGCTCGATCAGCTCGTTCCAGTCCTCGGTTCGCAGGCGCTCCTGCGCCTTGGCGGTGAACGAGTGCAACGGCTTGACCATGTTGCCGACCGCGCCGAGCGGATCCCCTTCGCGCACCAGCAGGTGGGTGAGCAGGTCGAGGGTCTGCCACCCCTCGCACAGCGTCGGTTGATCGGGTCCGACCTGCGCGAACAGGTCGGCCAGGGCAGCGCGTTCGGTCGTGGCCAGGCTCATGCCGCCGTCCTCCTCGGGGCGGTCGCAGGCTCCCCGCCCCTCCCGCGGACGCCGCCGCGGTATCCACGATTCGCTCCGCAAGCATCGCTCATGCCCGCCACAGTACGTGCGGCGGCGGTCCGCGCCCCCGGTCGATCACGAACCGCCCGGCCGGCAAACCGGGCTGGAGCGGTCAGGCGGTCGAGTGGCGCACCACCGGCGCAAGTGAACCGGCCATGCGCCAGTCAACCGAGGTACGCGCGACTGGGCGCGGCTCGGGTCAGCGGGTGATGCCGGTGTGCCCGATCGAATACCGGCCCGGCTGCGGCATCAGCGCCAGCCCGTGCGGGCCGTCACCGACCGGGATCTTCGCGATCAGGCTGCCGTCCACGGTGCTGATGACGTACACCACGTTGTCGTAGCGGCCGGACAGCCACAGCTGCGACCCGTCGGCGCTGACGTTGCCCATGTCCGGGCTGCCGCCGCCGGGAATCTGCCACTTGGTGATCGGGTCGCCGGTGTAGGCGTCCAGCACGCTGATCGACCCCTCGTGCCGGTTGGTGACGTACAACTTGGACCCGTCCCGGCTGAAGTACAGCCCGTGCGCGCCGTCGCCGGTCGGGATGTGCGTGGTGACGGTCTGCAGATCCTTGTCCAGCACCCACACCCCGTCGGAGTCGGAATCGGCGATGTAGAACTTGGACCCGTCCGGGGCGATCCGCAGGTCCTGGGGCCCCATGTTGGTGTTCCGGGTGGGCATGTCGATCATCCGGATCAGCGATCGGTTCTCGATGTCCACGACGGCGACCCGGCCGTCGAACTCGCAGGAGAACACCGCGGTGCGGCCGTCCGGGGTGAAGTCGCCGTGGTCCACGCCCTGGCAGTCGGGCAGGTTCAGCCGGCTCACCTCCTGCCAGGTGGTCGGGTCGTACCAGACCAGTGTTCGGTACTTCTCGGCGACCGAGATGGCGTACTTGCCGTCCGGGGTGAAGTACATGTTGTACGGGTCGAGCACCGGGATCGTGTCGCCGGCCTGGCCGGTGACCGGGTCGATCCGCCGGATCACGTCGCCCTGGTCGTCTGTCGCGTACAGGGCGCTCATGTCGTAGCTCGGGACGACGTGCTGCACCTCGATGCCGACGTGGAACTTGTCCACGACCTGGAAGGTCTGCGCGTCGATCACCCATACGTCGCCGGACTTGGTGTTCGGCACGTACGCGTACGCCTTGGACTTCTGGGCGTTGGCGCCCAGCATGTTCGGGCCGGCGTCCGCGTAGATGTTGTGCGGGTCGGTCACCGGCGGCATGCCGGGCAGCACGTCGGCCGCGCTCGACTGTTCCGCGGTCGACGACGGCGTCGCGAAGGTGGTCGCGCTCGGTGGAGTTGCGTCGGCGGTCGTCGTCATCGTCGAGTGGTCCATCGACTCGTGGGCGTCGGCCGACCGGGAGTCGGCGACGGCGCTCGCCGACTCCGACGCCGGCTCCGACGGCAACTCCGACGGCGGTGCCGTGCTCGCCGTGCCGGTCGAGCACGCGGCGAGCAGGAACAATCCGGCAACCGCCGGAAACCACCACCGAGCACGCACCACTGATCCCCTTGCCCCGGACGACAGACCGGGGCAAGAGTAGCCAGTGACCGCCCGATTCCGGGTCAGCTGTCGGGGTTGACCTGAATCGTGGTGCCCGAGCCGTCGGGGTAGCCGACCCAGCCGAGGTAGGGCAGATCCGGCTCCAGGCCGGCGGCCGAGGCGGTCACCGTGAAGGTCTGTCCCGTCCGCACGGTCTGATTCGCCGGGCTGGCGGTCAGCGGGGTGCTCGTCGACGGTCCGGCGGGCACCACGAAGGATCGCAGTTCGAACGGCGTCGACGTCGTGCCCGGGGCGTCGGCGAAGGAGTTGACCCGAACGATGTAGGTGCCGGCGGTCGGGGCGACCAGGTCCACCCGCTCCGTTGCGGTCGGGCCACCCGACTGGCCGACCGTGACCGCGCCGGTCGGCGTCTGCCTTGCGACCACCATGTCGATGTCGGCGCCGGTCGTGTCGTCGGCGACGTGCGTGGCGAATCGGGCCAGCGGCGTGCCGGCGGGCACGTCGACGGTCCACTGGTTGTACGAGGGCAGCGTGCCGGCGACCGACACCTCGCCGGATGCGACGGCCGGCGGGACGACACCGGCCGCGGTGATCGGGAACGGACCGGAGAATCCCGACGTCACCTGCCAGCTCGCGCTCGCCGAACCGGTGCCGTCCGACCCGAGCGTGGCGGTGGTCGCCGAGCTGGACAGCTGCAACGGCTTGACCGCGATCGGGCTGCGGACCGTCGTATTCGCCCCACTCCAGGTAAAGAAGCCAGTGGCAAAGCTGCCGAAGGCCGCGGTGGTTCTGGTGACAGTCACCCGGAACTGCTTCGTCTGACCGGCGGCGTCGAAATTCAGGATCGACGGCGACACGGTCACCCGGAAGCCCGGGACCGACGCGGTCGCCCGGTACAGGCCCGGAGTGATCGCGGTGACCCTGCGGGTGATCGTCCGCGACGACACCAGATCGCCGACCGCCATCGACGGCGAATTGAAGTTGCTCGGGTCGATGGCGGCGACGCCGGTTCCGGTGGACACGCCGAGGCCCTCGAGGTAGCCGAGCCAATCGTCGTCCGACGAGTCGTACACCAGAGCGGGATTGAGCATTCGACGGGCGTCGACCTGGCCGGCACCCTGCGCGAACGGATCGGTGTTCGCCGTTCCGTCCGCATTCTTCAGGTTTCCGGCGGTGGTCATCAGCGCGGACTTGACCGCCATCGGCGACCAGGTCGGGTTCGCCTGGCTGATCAGGGCGGCAAGTCCGGCGATGTGCGGGGCGGCCATCGAGGTCCCGGATTCGAAGTTGAAGTCCCGGTTCGCCCCGTCGGCCACCGGTGAGAACGCGGCCAGGATGTCGACCCCGGGGGCGGCGATGTCGGGCTTGATCAGATCGCCGTTCGACGTCACCGACGGTCCCCGCGAGGAGAACCCGGCGATCTGCGGGTACGGCGTGGCGTGGCCGGTGGTGTTGTCCGGGACCAGGGTGACCGTGGCGCCCGCGGTCAACGCGTAGGCCTTGATCTCCGGTCCACCGGGGGCATTGACGTGCACGGTCGGCACGGTGTGCGGATCGGCATTCACGGAGTTGTCGGTGAGGTTGACCAGCACCATTCCCGCCCCGCCGGCCCGCTTCACCTCGGCCGACTTGGCCACCCGGTCGACCACTCCACGATCACAGACCACGATCCGCCCGGCGACCGCGGCCGGGTCGAGGGTTCCCGGCGTACACAGGGCCGCCTGGTCCGCGGTGGCCGGCGGGAGGGTTGCCACCTGCGCCGCGATCATCGGTAGTGGCCCGACGGCCGCCTGCACAGTGGTTGATGCCCCGACGTACTGCTTCCCGTTGCCCAGTTGCACGGTCGCCTCCCGCGGACCGATGGTGCTGGCGGCCACGGTGGTCACCCACGGGGACGGGTGGTCGAGCGTGGACGCACCCGGCCCGCTGTTGCCGGCCGAGGTGGCCACGAAGATCCCGGCCGAGGCGGCGGACAGCATGGCCAGTTCCACCGGGTCGTCCGGGCTCGATTCGGAACTGGATCCGACCGAGTAGTTGATCACGTCGACGCCGTCGGCGACGGCCTGATCGAAGGCGGCGACCAGGTCGGAGGTCAATCCGCCGGCGGTGGTCGAGGTGGTGCGGTGCCACAGCGCCTTGTAAACGGCGATGGAGGCGGCGGGCGCCACGCCGGAGATGGTTCCGTAATCGCGACCGTCGACCGAGGCCGGGACGTTCGCATTGCCGGCGGCGGTCGACCCGGTGTGGGTTCCATGCCCATCGACGTCCCGGGGGGAGAGAAGGTCGTCGATGTTGGCCGGCGGGGTGGCGGCCAGATAGCTGTCGGCGAAGTACCGCGCGCCGACGACCTTGGTCGAGCAGAGGTCCGCGGTGAATTCCTCGCCGGCCTGGCATTGGCCGACGAACGTGCCGCCATCGGCCTTGTGCATCACGATGTCGTCGCCGGAACGGTAGGCCCGGGTCGGATCGTCGGGATCGGGCTCGTCACCCAGCGGTTGGCCGGCGACCGAAGCGCTCTCGGGCCAGATGCCGGAATCGATGACGCCGATCACCATGCCCTTTCCGGCCTTGTCCGCGCCCCCGAATTTCGTCGCCCAGAGCCCGGCGTCGCCGGTCAGGCCGAGGAAGTCGGCGGAGTTGCGATCGTCGTCGGCCGTCACCCACCGGTCCTTGGCGACCGACAGGACTTCGGGTCTTGCCGCCAGTTCCTGCGCCTGGGCACTGCTCAGGTCGGCGGTGAAACCGTTGAGGGCCACCGCGAACGAATCGTCCGGCCTGGCCCCGACGGACTGGGCGACCGACTCCTGGTCGCCGGTGATCACCTGCGCATAGGCCTGCGCGGCCGGGCTTTCGGCATGCAGGGTCTCACCGGCCACCGGCTTGGTGGCCGGAATGTCCCCCTCGCCGCCGGTGTAGGCGGCGACCGGCGGCTTGGCCATGGTGACGATGTACTTCCCGGACGTCTCGGGCGACTCGAGCACGCCGGACTCGCCGGGATCGCCGGTCGCGGTGGGCGTCGGTTCCGGAACCGGTTGGGTGCCGTCCGGCTCCGCGGCGGCCGGCGGGACCACCATGATGGCCATCGCGGTGACAGCGGCGGTTGCCAACGATGCAACCCGGATGAATCGACGACGCGTCCGTGACACTGGGACCATCACCATCTGACCTCTCGGTCGGGCCGGCGCCGCCGGTCGGCGGCCAAGCGGTGATGTACCCACTGTATGCGAAACCAAGCGGTGTGTAATCGGAGGCCTGATGCGAAACCCCACACCCACCGGAACCGGCCTGGGTCGGTCCGTCGTCCTCGCCGGCCTTGCGGTCGCCCTGGCCGTCCTGGCCGGCTGCGGCGGATCCGGCTCCACACCCGGATCGAGCCCCAGCTCAACGACGACCCCGGAGGTCAGCGTGACCAGTTCGACATCGCCCGGAGTTCCAATCCCGTCCAGCGGGCCGCCCATCGTTACCGCCACGGCCTCGCCCGGGGCCCTCGCCACGATTCGGGGCACGGTGACCGAAGGGGTGGAGTCCGGCTGCATCGTGCTGGTCGACGATGCCGGCGCGGCGGTGGCCAACCTTCAGGGTTGGGACCTCCAGGCGCACCCGTTCGACTCGCGGGTCGAGGTGACCGGTGTGTTCGAGACCGACCTGATGACAACCTGCCAGCAGGGCACGCCGTTCGAGGTGCGCAGCGTGGTCGGACTCTGAGCCGCCGGACGGTCAGCCGTCGCCCACCAACGGCGACGCGGCGAGTTCGGTGCCGTCGGGCAGCTCGCTGATCCGGAAGTCGGCGAAGACGTTCGGGGCCAGTTCCTGCAGCTGGCGCAGCACTTCGACGGCCAGCGTCCGGATCTCCACGTCCGCGGCCTCGGTGGCCCGCATCCCGACGAAGTGCCGCCAGGCCCGGTAGTTCCCGGTCACGACGATCGCCGTGGTGGTGGCGTTCGGCAGCACGGACCGCGCGGCCTGGCGGGCCTGCTTGCGGGCCAGGGTGCCGTCCGGGGCCTCGGCCGCCCGGGCCTCGAGGCCGGCCAGCAGCTCGTGGTAGGCCCGGGCGGACTGCTGCACCGCCGCGGTGAAGACGGCGTGCAACTCCGGATCGTCGGCGATGACGTCCGGTTCGACGACCTCCGGCCCGGTCGAGGGCAGGTATCGCTGGGACAGCTGCGAGTAGGAGAAGTGCCGGTGCCGGAGCAGCTCGTGGGTGACCGACCGGGACACGTCGGCGATGTAGAAGGTCGCGCTGCTGTGTTCGAGCACCGACAGGTGGCCGACCTGCAGGATGTGGTCCAGATAGCCGGCATTGGTGGCGGTGGCCGGGATCGGCTTGGCCCACGACCGGTAGCAGGCGCGCCCGGCGAACTCGGCCAGGGCCTGCCCGCCGGTCGCGTCGGTGGTCCACGGCACGTCCGGCGGCGGCAGGAACTCCGTCCGGCCGACCAGCCGGACGGTCGGCGTCCGTCCCGCCACGGGTCGGTTCAGAGCGCGCCGCCGGCGGCCGCCGGGGCGCTGGCGTCCGTGCCGGCGTCGCCGACCGACTCCCGGGCCAGGTAGGTCTCCACGTCGAACCAGTCGCTGCCGGCCCGCTGGGCGACGTTCAGCAGCGTCGACATCGAGGCCACCTCCTCGACCTGCTCCTTGAGGAACCAGAGCATGAACTGCTCGCCCAGGAAGTCGTTCTCGGCGCGGGCGGTGGCGAACAGCTCCTTGATCTGCTCGGTCACGGTCCGCTCCTGGGCCAGCGCCAGGGCGATCGGGTCGACGATGGAGTCGAAGTCGCTGCGCACCTCGTCGACCCCGGGGATGGCGACGTGCAGGTCCCGGTCGAGCATCCACTGCACGATCATCATCGCGTGATTGCGCTCCTCGACCGACTGGCGGTAGAAGTGCGCGGCCAGCTGGGGCAGGTCGTGGGCGTCGAACCAGACCGCGATCGCGACGTACTGCTGGCTGGCATTGAACTCGTGACGGACCTGCTCGCGCAGCAGGCTGACGTAACGGCTGGAATCGTTGAAGGCGGTCATGGCCGGAATCGTACGGTCGACACCACTCGCCCTTGAAGTGACGTCAGCTTGGTGTCATCATGGCGTCATGGATCTCACCCCTTACACGCAGAGCCTGCGGGACGACCTGATCACCGCCGCATCCGTCGGCGACGAGGACGCCCGCCGCGCCGCGGCGATGCTGGCCGGCGCGCTCGAGCCCGCCGCCCGGCTGGCCATCATGAACGCGCTCTCCGACCTGGCCGCCGAGGTGACCGGTGCGCTGCGCGACATCACCGTCGACCTGCGGCTGGACGGCCGCGACGTGCGCGTCGCGGTGACCGAACACGTTGCCCCGGAGCCGGTGTCGTCAGCGCACGACTTCCTGCGCAAGCCGGTGGCGACCGACGCCGGCGAGTCCCCCGGGGCGGACGGCGCCACCTCGCCCGAAGACCTGAAGCGGGCCGTGCAGGACGCCAGCGGCGAGCTGTCCCGGACCACGGTCCGGCTGTTCAACGAACTCAAGGCGCAGGCCGAGCGGGCCGCCGCCGAGCAGGGCGTCTCGCTGAACACCTACATCTCGCGGGCGGTGTCGGACTCGGTGCGCTCGGCCGTGCCGAACAAGAACCAGCGTGGGCGCGGCGGTCACGGCCAACGCAACGTCAGCGGCTACATCCGCGGCTGATTTCCGCTCGACCAATCCGACGAGACTCCCGAGGACAACGACATGCAGACCTTTCTGACCCCCGAGCCAATCACCATCGAGATCCGCAACTCGGCCGGCTCGGTGCTGGTCGACCTGGCCGACGTCACCACCAGCACGGTGGACGTGGTGGCCGGACCCTCCCACCCGCTGGGCTTCCTGGACGACGTCATCCGCGCCGCCAAGGCCCAGTTCGCCGGCGCCCGGTCGGGCGGCTACGACAACGGATTCGGTGGTTCCGGTGAGGCCGACCGGCCGCTGGACGACCCGACCGAGCGGGTGCGCGTCGACCTGCGTCAGCACGGCACCGGCGGCGAGTCCGCCACCCTGATCGTGGACACCGACCCGGCCCGGGAGGGCTGGAAATCGGCGTTCACCGTGCACGTCACCGCCCCGGCCGGCTCCGGCGTTCGGGTGCAGACGCAGTCGGCCAACACGGTCGCCAACGGCATCGCCGGCCGGGTGGAGGTGCGGACCGCGTCGGGGGACGTCCGCATCGACCAGGTACTCGGTCGCTCGGTGGTGCAGACCGCCAGCGGTGACGTGGCCATCGCCGACACCGCCGAGTGCGACGTGCGCACCGCGTCCGGCGACATCGAGGTGCGGCGGTCGCGGGCCGAGGCGCAACTGCACTCGACCTCCGGCGAGATCCGGATCGACCTGGGCGGCGACGATCTGAGCGCGCGCAGCGTCTCCGGCGACATCCGGGTGCTGGACGCAATTTCGGGCCGGACCGAGCTGATCACGGTGTCCGGTGACGTCGAGGTGGGCGTGCACGCCGGCACCCTGGCCGCGATCGACCTGAACACGGTTTCCGGGTCGACGCACAACGACTTCGAGGTCAGCCCGGAGCCCCCCGCGCGGACGGCCGGCGCGGACGCCGCCTCTGTCGTTCACGCCGACGTTGACGCCGACGTGAATACCGACGTGGATGCGCCGGACCAGCCGATCGGCGGCGCCATCGGCGCCGACGAGCCCGTGCTGGACCTGCGGGTCAAGACCACCTCCGGGGACATCCGGCTCAGCCGCGCCGGCCGCGGCTGATCGTCGGAGCGAGCGGGAAGCGTCGAGGGGGCACTTCGTGCCCTCCGCCGCGGCCCGGAAGGGCAGAAACCGCCTCTCGACAGCGGATCACCCATAGGGGCCCGGCCCCCGCCCGCCGAGGGAGCACCTCGTGCCCTCCGCCACGGCTCGGAAGGGCGAAACCGCCCCCTCGACAACGGACACCAGCCCCCGCAGGGCCCGGGGCCGCGCCCGCCGAGGGAGCACCTCGTGCCCTCCGCCACGGCCCGCAAGGGCCGAAACCGCCCCGTCGGCCGGCGCACCGCAGACGGCCCCCTCGACCGGACGGGTGCCGCGCCCTGCACGGCACGGACCCGTCCGCCGCCGGCGGACCGGCGCCAACGAGGCGCCGACTACGGTCGCAGGCGCAGGGCCAACCCGCCGCGCCGGGGGTCGGCGGCGGGGCCCTCCCGGCCGATCACCGCGACCCCACCGAAGAACGGCCGCTGCTCGGGCCACTGGACGACGTTCTCGCCGTCGTCGTTGAGCGCGGCGATCACCTCCGGCCCGAAACCGGGCTCCAGATGAACCCCGTCGGGGGTGGCCGTCATCCGGGGGGCGGCGACCGCCTCGGCCGGGCTGCGCCCGTCGACCAGCACCCGGGTCAGCACCTGCAGCAGGGCGGGCCGGATCCGGCTGCCGCCGGCCGCACCGCCGGCGAACACCAGCCCGCCGGCGGGGTCGGTGACCACCAGCGGCACCATCATCGACGGCATCCGCTCGCCCGGCTTCATCTCCGCGCGCAGCAGTTCACCCTCGCCCAGCATCGAGTTCCCGTGCACCCCGCCGTACCAGACGCCCGACCCCAACCCGAGGGAATGCGTGGCGGCACAGGCGTTCCCGGCGTCGTCGACGGCGACCACGGTGGTCGTCTCGGTGCGCACCGCGGGCGCCCGCAGGGCGTGGGCCAGATGCCGGGCCCGGGCGGCCGGGTCGGCGTCGGCCAGTCCGTCGTCCAGGATCTCCGCGGTCCGGGCGAACTGGTCAAGGTCGTTGTCCCGGACGCAGATGACACCCGGGCCGAACCGGGCCCGGGCCACCGGCAGTTCGTGCACCTGGTAGGCGACCATGTCCAGCTCGGACAGCGCTCCCCCGTCGGCCCGGACGGCGGCGACGAAGGCGCGCCCCCGTTCCCCCGTGGTGAGCGCGTCGGGTCCGTAGGTCAGGTAGTCGTCGAGCGTCTCGGCCAGTCCCTCGTGGTGCAGCAGCTCGCCGGGCCCGAGCGTCCGACGGCCGCCGCTGCCGTCCGGCCGGGAGTAGACCGCGATCCCGTCGCCGAGCACCATGGCCGCGGCGACGTCGGGCAGCAGCACGGCGTGCTGCATCGGGAACGGCGTGCCGGACTCGGCCAGATCGCGGGCCGGGCCGACGACCTGCGACCAGGGCAGCCGGCCGAACGCCGAGTGCAGGGCGGCCACCCCGGCCGGCGTGCCCGGCACCGCCACGCTGGGGCCGCCGACCGCGTAGGGCACGTCGACGTCACCGAAGGCCACCTTGATGTCGCGGGCCGGTGCCGGCACGGTGCCGTCGAGGCCGGGGACGGCCACGAAGAAGTCCAGGCAGTGCACCTCGCCCGTGGCCGCCTCGTACACCGTGGCGAAGCCGCCCCCGCCGAGGCCGGTGAACAGGGTTTCCGCGACGCAGCCGGCCAGGATCATGCCGGCCACGGCGTCGGCGGCCGATCCGCCGTGGTGCAGGATGTCCCGGCCGACGGCGGCGGTCGCCGGATGGCCGGCGGCCACCGCGGCCGGCAGGGCCGGTGCTGACGTCACCCGGGCAGAGTAGTCGCCCGGGCCGGCCGGGGCGCCATCACGCACCGTCGGTCGGGTCCCGCGAGCACCATCAGCCGGACCCGACCTCACCGTCTGCGCCGTTCCGGGCCGACGGGCCCAGAGCCGCGGCGAGATTCCCGCGGGGTGCGACGACCGTCCGCGACAGGCCCAGCCACCGGGCCATCCGGCCCAGCTCGACCGCCGCGGCGTCGGCGGTCGCCCTCACGTCGGCGCCGGGTTCGCACCACGATGCCTGAACCAGCAGGGTTCCCGACGCCCGATCGGCCTTCAGGTCGAACCGGCCGGCCAACCGGTCGCCGACCAGCAACGGCAGCACGTAGTACCCGTAGGTCCGCTTCGGAGCCGGCGTGTAGATCTCGATCCGGTAGTGGAACCCGAAGATCCGTTCGGTGCGCTGGCGCCGCCACACCAGGGGGTCGAACGGACTCAGCAACGCGGCACCGGTCACGCCGCGCGGCATCCGCGCGTCGGCGTGCAGGTAGGCCGGTTCCGGCCAGCCGTCGACGCGGGCCGGCAGCACCGCCCCGTCCTCCATCAGGTCGGCCAGCGCCCGCTTGGTGTCGGCGACGCTCATCCGGTAGTAGTCGGCCAGGTCGCCGACGGTGCCGATGCCGTGCGCCCGCGCGGCCAGCGCGATCAGCTCTCGCCGGGCGTCGGCATCGTCCGGGGTCGGCGCGGCGGCGACCGCCGGCGGAAGCACCCGCTCGGTCAGGTCGTAGACGCGCTCGAATCCGCGACGCCGGGTCACGGCGATCGCCCCGACGGCGAACAGGTGCTCGCAGGCGATCTTGGTCACCGACCACTCCCACCACCCGGCCACCCCGCGCCCCGGTGCCTCCAGCGCCTTCTCGACCTCTCCCGCCGAACTCGGCCCCAGGTCGGCGAACGCATCCAGCACGACGTCCAGGAAACCCGGGTGCTCGTCGTGCAGCCGCCGGACCATCCCCCACGGGCCGCTGTCCACCCGCTCCCGCTGCCGCCAGCGCAGCAGCGGCTCGCGTTCCACCGGGATGAGCGAGGCCATGTGCGCCCAGGATTCGATGAGCAGCCGGTCCCGCGGGCGGGCCGGCCAGGCGGCGCCGTCCAGCACGCCGATCGGGTAGGGGCCGAGCCGGCTGAACACCGGCAGCAGGTGCGCCCGGGCGAGCACGTTCACCGAGTCGATCTGCAACAGGCCGATGCGGTCCACCAGGCGCCGCAGGTGACCACGGTTGACCGGAAAGGGTCGGGCGGGCGGGATCGACCCGGCCGGCTGCCCGGTGCCCAGCCCCTGCGCGGCGATCGCGATCCGCCGGGCCTGGGCGGCGGACAGCTCGATCGAGGTCGGTGCGCGCAGGGTGCCGGTCATGCCGGGCATGCTGCCACCGACCACCGACAGCGGCCGCGCTCCGGCCGGTCGACCACGTGGCATGCTGGCAGCCCGTGGCCTCCAGTACCGTCCGCCCGGCGACCGTCGACGACGCCCGGACCATCGCCGATCTGCAGCTGCAGGTCTGGCGGCAGGCGTTCGCGACCGTGCTGCCGCCCGCGGCGCTGGACACCCCGCTCGATGCGCACGCCGGCTCCTGGACGGACCGGATCGAGCGAGGCGGACCGGTGCTGCTGGCCGTCGAGGGCGCCGAACCAGTGGGATTCGCGGCAGCCGACCTGGATCGGCGCAACCTGTTGGACCCGATCGGCGAGATCGAGGTGCTGTACGTGGTGCCCCGCTGGGGTCGGCGCGGGCACGGCGGGCGGCTGCTGGTGACCGCCGCGGCGGAGTTGCGCCGGCAGGGGGCCCGGGTGGGGCGGTGGTGGATCCCGCAGGTCGACACGGTGACCGCCGGGTTCCTGACCGGGGCCGGCTGGGCCGAGGACGGGGTGCGGCGCGAACTGGACACCGGGGCCGCGCCGATCGTCGAGCTGCGCTGGTCCGGCACGCTGGACCTGGTCGCGATCTGAGCCGGATCCGGGCCCGGCCGTCGACCCCGGGGCGCCGGGCGGCCGGTCAGGCCGGATCGCCGCTCTCCAGGTCGATCGCATGCCGCATCGCCGACCGGGCCCGTTTCCGGTCGCCGGCCAGGTCGTAGGCATGCGCCAGGGCGTACCAGCCGCGCCAGTCCTGCGGCGCGGCCTCGACCCGGGCCTTCACCGTCTCGAAATGCGCGTCGGCGGCATCGCGTTCCACCCGGCCGGACGGGCGCCGGGGCAGGTCGGAGTCGTCGGGCAGCATGTCCTGCTCGGCCAACCGGCGGGCCAGCCGCTGGGTCTGCCAGCCGAACCGCAGTTCCCAGAACACCAGCACCACACCGATGATCGGCAGCAGCAGCACGCCGATGCCCAGGGCGATGCCGGCCACCCCGCCGGACCGGATGAGGGCGATGGCCCGCTCGCCGAGCAGCACGAAGTAGGCGACCAGCGCCAGGGTCAGCAGCGCCACGACGATCTTCGTGCGGGTACCCCGAGTCATTGCGCCACCGTCATCGGACCCCCGCGAGCGACCGCACCGCGCGGTCCTGACGGGCGTCGACCCGCGCTCGGTCCAGTCGATCCGCCGAGCGGCCCGGCAACGGTCGAACCATCGATCAGGCGATGCCGAGCAGCTGCTCGAGACCCACCGTCAGCCCCGGCCGGCTCGGGGCCCCCCGGACCGCGGTCAGCACGCCGGGCATGAACGACACCCGGTCCAGCGAGTCGTGCCGGATGGTCAGCGTCTCCCCCGCGGTGCCCAGGATGACCTCCTGGTGCGCGACCAGGCCGGGCAGCCGCACGGAGTGCACCCGGATCCCGTCGACGGTGGCCCCGCGAGCGCCGGGCTCGGCGATGGTGGTGGCGTCGGGGCCGGGACCCAGCCCGGCGTCGGCCCGGGCGGCGGCGACCGCTCGGGCGGTGGCGGCGGCGGTGCCGGACGGCGCATCGGCCTTGCCCGCATGGTGCAACTCGATGATCTCCACCGATTCGAAGAACCGGGCCGCCTCCCGGGCGAACCGGGCCGCCAGCACGGCCCCGATGGCGAAGTTCGGCACGACGATGACGGCCAGCTCCGGCTTGGCCGTGAGCCAGCCGGCGACGGTGTCCAACCGCTCCTGGTTGAAGCCGGAGGTGCCGGCCACCACGTGAATGTTGTTGTCCAGGCAGAACCGGATGTGGTCCATCACCACGTCGGGATGGCTGAAGTCGACGACCACCTGGCTGTCCGCATCGGCCAGCGAGAACAGCCACTCCCGCCCGCCGACCGCGGCGACCAGATCCATGTCCGGCGCCTCGACGACCGCCTGGCAGGTCTGCGCGCCCATCCGGCCGCGCGCCCCGATCACCCCAACGCGCAACGGCTCATCGGTCACTGGCCCACGCTCGCTGCAGTCATCTCGCCCGTTCTCCGCTCACTGGCACGTCACGACGTCGCGTTGCATTCTCCGGTGTGCCGCCGATCGGGCCAACACCGGCCGTCGGTGCGGCCGGTGGCCGGTCGGTCAGCCCGAGCACCACCCCGACCAGCACGGCCAGGGCGCCGGCCAGCTGCAGGACGGTGACACCCGACGCGCCGACCAGGCCCACCGCCACCAATGACGTGACGGGGATCACGCCGTTGAACAGCCCGGTGCGGGCGGGACCGAGCCGATCCATGGCCGCGAACCAGGCGATGCAGACGGCCGCGGTCACCACGACGGCCAGGTAGACCAGGGCGCCCAGTTCGGTCCACGACGGCACCCGCAGCAGCTCGGTCCCGGTCAGCGAACCGGCGACCAGGCACATCACGCCGGCCATTGCGCAGGAGTACACCGTGACGGTGAGCGCGCCGAGCCGGGGCAGCACCGGCGCGGCCAGCACGGTCATGCCGACCGCGCCGCCCAGCGCCCCGAGTGCGAGCAGCACGCCGAGCGGATCGACGCCGGCACCGCCGGACCCGAGCTGGGCGACGGCCGCTCCGGCCGTCACGATCAGCGCGCTGACGACCAGCCTCCCGGACGGCCGGCGCCGGGCCGCCGCGGACCCGGCCAGCACGATCACCAGCGGCGCGGCCCCGATGATCACCCCCACGCTGCCCGGGTCGGCGACCGCGGTGGCCTCGATCATCAGCACGCTGCAGGCGGCCTGGCCGACGGCGGCCAGGGCAATCAACCAACCCCACTCCCGGCCCGACGGGCGGACCAGTCGTTGCCGGCGGATCCGGGCCCAGGCGATCAGCAACAGGGCCGCGACCAGGTAGCGCAGACCCTGACCGCCGAACACCGGAAACCCGCTCACCAGGCCGGACGCGGCGACCGAGCCGCCCACCAGAACGGTCGCCCCGACCGCGAGACCCACCCCGACCCGCTCCTGCCCGTCCATACCCATGGCTCAACCCTCCCGCCGGCTGGCCATTAGCAGAAGACGCATAATCAGGTGGACACCATTAGGAGAACTGTTGATCGACGTCCAGCGTCTGGCCGTGCTACGCGAGGTCGCGCGGGCCGGCAGCTTCGCCGGTGCCGCCGCCGCGCTGCGCCACACCCCGTCCGCGGTCTCCCAGCAGATCGCGGCCCTGGAGCGGGGCGCCGGGATCGTCCTGGTGGAGCGGAGCACGCGCGGAGTCACCCTGACCGACGCCGGCCGGCTGCTCCTGGAGACCGCCGACACCGTCCACGCCGAGCTGCTGGCGGCCGATCGGCAGTTGCGGGAGCTGCGCGAGCAGGGGCCGCCGACGCTGACCGTCGTGACCTTTCCCAGCGCCGGGGAACCGCTGCTGGCGCCGGCGCTGACGGCACTGACCGGGGCGCCGACCGAGGGTCCGAGCGGCGAGGGGGACAAGCACGTCGACATCACCGTGATCGAGGCCGAACCGGACGACGCCCTGATCGCCCTGCGCGACGGCGTCGCCGACCTCGCCCTGCTCTACCACCTGCACGTGCCGCAACCGCCCCGCCGGTGGGCGTCGGTCGCGGGACCCGGCCGGTACACCCCGCTGGTCACCGAGCGCTTCTCGCTGGTGGTGCCGCCGACGCACCGCCTCGCCGACCGCGACCGGGTCGATCTGGCCGAGTTCGCCGACGAGCGCTGGATCCAGGGCTGGGGCGAACCCGGCAGCGTGCTCGACGCCCTCGCCGCGATCCGCGGCTTCCGCCCCCAGGTGGCCTGCCGGTCCAGCGACTACCGGTTCATGACCGCGCTGGTCGCGGCCGGGGTCGGCGTCACCCTGATGCCGGAACTCGCCCTGGTCGGCGGCGATGCGGTCCGCCGCCTGGCGATCGACCCGGAGACCACCCGGCACGTCGGCGCCTACCTGCCCCGGCGGCAGTGGCGCAACCGCGCCGCCGACCGCCTGCTGGCCGCGCTTCGCAACCGGGCGCAAGCCCTCGCCGGCCCACCCCCACCGCGCGGATCATCTACGCCGGCGCGGATGAACTCGCAGGAAATGTGACGGGTGTGAACCCAGTTGACGACTTCATCCGCGCACGCCCGACGGGTGCCGGGGCCGCACCGGCCGGGGACGTCCGGCCGGGACGTCCGGCCGGGACGTCCGGCCGGGACGTCCGGCGGTGAGCGGAACTCGCACCGGCACCGGCACCGTCGTTCCCGGTCACGGCTGATCGACACTCGTTGGCCTATCGGTCATTCGCGTCGATCGTCTCGATCCCCACTCGGGTGACGTCACCGACCTCGAGACCCTCCGCGACTCGGACCGCTTTCTTCACCGGCAGCACGTACGGCCCGCCGGTGCGTTCGGGGAAGATCGACGTCCGCCACCGCGATCCGCCGATCGTCACCGCGACCTTGACCGCCCCGAACCCGGCGCGCGGCCGGGGCACATCGGCGATGTCGGCCGAGACGTCGTCGGGCAGGCGGACGAACACCCACTCCTGCGGGCGCGCGGACCAGCGCCACAGCTGCGCGGCGAACTCGTACCGGGCGCCGGTCATGGTTCCATCCTGACCCGCCCCTGCCGTCGGCCCATAGCCGGCGGTCGCATCGCCCGAGCCGGCCCGGTGGCGCACGACCGGTCCACTTGAGCCGGTGCCGCGCCGGTGGCCGGGCAGCGACCC
>JBDHZW010000002.1:0-48215 GCA_039812105.1 Nakamurella sp. | reverse complement strand
GCGGCCGCGGCCGGTGCCGCCCCGGCCGACCCGGACACCCCGGGGCCGGAGGGGGACACCGCCCGGTGCCCGGGTTACGAGCAGTACGCCGACGAGGAGCCGACCGGCATGCGCGCCGACGCGGCCGCGGCGTGGCTGGCCGTCCGGGCGGCCGGCGAGGCGCAGGGGCTGACCATCTGCCTGGCCGACGGCAAGCGCAGCCGGGCCCAGCAGCAGCAGACCTACGACGACTACGTCAAGCAGTACGGGCAGGCGATGGCCGACCAGTACGTGCTGCCGCCGGAGAAGTCGGCGCACGTGCTGGGCACCGCGATCGACGTGCAGCCCTACGCCGCCTACACCTGGCTGCAGGGCACCAACGGGGCGCTGAACTTCTGCCGGATCTACGACAACGAGGCCTGGCACTTCGAGTACGACACGTCGTTCTCGAGCACCGGCTGCCCCGCCCTGCTGCCCTACCCGGGCGCGACCGCCCCGGCGACGGCACCCACCACCGGCTGAGCGGGGCGGGCAACCGTCGTCCTACGTGATCGGCACGCCCTACTTGCCGATCGTCACGCCCTTGCCGACCACGGTGATGCCCCCCGGGCTGACCGTGTACAAGTCGCTGTCCAGCTCGACGTCGACGCCGACCTTGGCCCCGTCCGGCACCACGACGTTCTTGTCCAGGATGGAGTGCCGGACCACCGCGTTCCGGCCGATCCGCACGCCGGGCATGATCACCGAGTTCTCCACCCGGCTGCCGCTGTTGACGTGCACGTCCTCGGCGATCACCGACCGGCTGACGGTCGCCCCGGAGATGATCGTGCCGGTGCCGATCATCGAGTCCCGCGCGGTGCCGTCCTCGACGAACTTGGCCGGCGGCAGGGGCGGCGGGTAGCTCAGGATCGGCCAGTCGTGGTTGTACAGGTTGAAGATGGGTTCGACCGAGATCAGGTCCATGTGCGCGTCCATGAACGCGTCCAGGGTGCCGACGTCGCGCCAGTAGCCGCGGTCCCGGTCGGTGGAGCCGGGCACGTTGTTGCGGGCGAAGTCGTAGACGTTGGCCGTGCCCTTGTTCACGAAGAACGGGATGATGTTGCCGCCCATGTCGTGCACCGACGCCTCGTCGGCCGCGTCGATCTTCAGTGCCTCGATCAGGGCCTTGGTCGAGAACACGTAGTTGCCCATGGACGCGTACGCCACGTCCGGGTCATCGGGCACGGCCGGCGGGTCGGCCGGCTTCTCCAGGAACTCGGAGATGCGATGGCCGTCCTCTCCGGTCTTGATCACGCCGAATGCGGTGGCCTCCCGGCGCGGCACCCGGATCCCGGCGACGGTCGCGTCGGCCCCCGAGTCGATGTGGTCGGCGACCATCTGCGACGGATCCATCCGGTACACGTGATCGGCGCCGAAAACGACGAGATAGTCCGGGTTCTCGTCGTAGACCAGGTTGAGCGACTGCAGGATCGCGTCGGCGCTGCCGGTGTACCAGCGCGGGCCGAGGCGTTGCTGCGCGGGCACCGGGGTGACGTAGTTGCCGACCATGGTGCTCATCCGCCAGGTCTGGGTGATGTGCCGATCCAGCGAGTGCGACTTGTACTGGGTCAGCACGCAGATCCGGAAATAGCCGGCGTTGACCATGTTGGACAGGACGAAGTCGATGAGGCGGAAGTTGCCGCCGAACGGGACGGCCGGCTTGGCGCGGTCGGCCGTCAACGGCCACAACCGCTTTCCTTCGCCGCCCGCCAATACGATGCCGAGAACCTTGGGCTTGGCCATGGGCCGACCCTAGCCTCGCCGGGGCGCTTGCGCGCGGGGGACGCACCCGATCGGCGGACACTGCCGGACCGGCGACCGGCCCGCGGGCACCGGGCGTCACCGCGCGGTCGGCCCGGCGCCTGAGTAGATTCCCGGGCGTGCATACCGCGATCCTGACCCGAGAATTCCCCCCCGATGTCTACGGCGGCGCGGGCGTCCACGTCGAGTACCTGGTCCGCGAACTGCGCAAGCTCATCGACGTGGACGTGCACTGCTTCGGCGACGACCGGCCCGGGGCGACCGGCCACCGGCCGGCGCCGGACCTGGCCGGGGCGAACGCGGCGCTGACCACGTTGTCGGTGGACCTGTCCATGGTCGCCGCGACCGGCAACGTCGAGCTGCTGCACTCGCACACCTGGTACGCGAACATGGCCGGGCACATCGGCAAGTTGCTGCACGGCGTGCCGCACGTGGTGACCGCGCATTCGCTGGAGCCGCACCGGCCGTGGAAGGCCGAGCAGTTGGGCGGCGGGTACCGGCTCTCGTCGTGGGCGGAGAAGACCGCCTACGAGGCGGCCGACGCGATCATCTCGGTGTCCACCGGGATGCGCGGCGGGATCCTGGAGAGCTATCCGGCGCTGGACCCGGCCAAGGTGCACGTCATCCGCAACGGCATCGACACCGACATCTACCGGTCGACCGACGAGCGGTCGCTGCTGACCGACAAGGGCGTCGATCTGGACGCGCCGATCGCGTCGTTCGTCGGCCGGATCACCCGGCAGAAGGGTGTCGGGCACCTGGTCGCCGCCACCCACCACTTCGATCCCGGCGTGCAACTGGTGCTGTGCGCGGGCGCTCCCGACACGCCGGAGATCGCCGCCGAGACGGCGGAGGCGATCGGCAAGCTGCAGGCCCAGCGGCCGGGGGTGTTCTGGTTCGACGGGATGCTGACCCTGCCCGAGGTCAAGCAGGTGCTCTCGGCGTCGACGGTGTTCGTCTGCCCGTCGGTGTACGAGCCGCTGGGCATCGTCAACCTGGAGGCGATGGCCTGCGGGGCGGCGGTCGTGGCCAGCGACGTCGGCGGCATCCCGGAGGTGGTGAACAACGGCGAGACCGGGCTGCTGGTGCACTACGACGCCGAGCAGGGTCAGGCCTTCGAGCACGATCTGGCCACCGCGGTGAACGATCTGGTGCGCGACCCGGCCCGGGCGGCGGCCTACGGGCAGGCCGGCCGGGATCGGGCGGTCAACGAGTTCTCCTGGACGGCGATCGCCGAGCAGACCGTCGACCTGTACCGCCGGGTGCTGGCCGGCTGATCAGTTCCGGACACGAAACCGCCCGGATCCTTCGCCAGCACATCGGCGTCGGAGCCGGGCGGTTCGGTCTATGCCCGCGGACCCGTGTGACGCTATTTGACGACGGCCTTGAGCGCGTCGCCGAGCGCGGATGCCTCGTCCGCCGAGATCTCCACGACCAGACGTCCGCCGCCTTCCAACGGAACACGCATGACGATCCCGCGGCCCTCCTTGGTCACTTCGAGGGGACCGTCCCCGGTCCGGGGCTTCATGGCCGCCATGTGCGACTCCCTCCAACACTCACCCAGAATTCTGCGGCCGGATCCGTCCATCTGACCCGCCGACGGTCCGCGATCATTCGCGGACGGTCCATTCTCCCCCATGATGGGCACGGTGCCGAAATCAGGTCGCGCACCGGCGCCCGGGCGGGACGCGCCGAACGGACCGTTCGGCGCCGGTCGGGCACCCGGGCGCGGGACCGCTCCCGCCATGGCGAAAGGACCTTGACGATGAACCAGCCGACCGACTCCCCGGTCGCCGAATCCACCGGCCCCGGGCCGGCGGACGAACCGGTGCTGGTCGTGGACGACGCCGGGGTGCGCACGATCACGCTGAACCGGCCGGCCGCGTTCAACTCGTTCAACCTGGCGTTGAAGGACGCGCTGCTGGCCGCGTTGGCGGCCGCGGCGGACGACCCGGCGGTCCGCGCGGTGGTGATCACCGGCGCCGGCCGGGCCTTCTGCGCCGGTCAGGACCTCAAGGAACACCTGGCGCTGGTGGCCGCCGGCGACCCCCGGGTGGCGAGCACGGTCAGCGGCTTCTACAACCCGCTGGTCCGGGTCGTGACCGGGATGCGCAAACCGGTGATCGCGGCCGTCAACGGGGCCGCGGCCGGGGCCGGGGCCGGCCTCGCGTTCGCCTGTGACCTGCGGGTGGCGGCCGACTCGGCGACCTTCTCCATGGCCTTCGCCGGCGTCGCCCTGTCGGCCGACACCGGCGCGTCGTTCGTGTTGCCGCGGCTGGTCGGGCACGGGCGGGCGTCGAAGATGATGCTGCTCGGCGAGAAGGTCGACGCGGCCGAGGCACTGCGGATCGGGATGGTCGACCAGGTCGTGGACGACGACCGGTTGCCGGACGCGGTCGCCGCCCTGGCCGGCAGGCTGGCGGCCGGCCCGACCATGGCCTACGGCTGGATCAAGGCGTCCCTGCAGCACGGTGGGCAGTCCGACCTGGAGTCCACCCTGCAGTTCGAGGACCGAGCCCAGGCCGAGTGTTTCGATTCGGCCGATCACCGTGAGGCGGTGGCGGCGTTCGTGCAGAAGCGGCCGCCGCGGTTCACCGGGCGCTGAGCCGACGGTCCCGGCGTAACCTTGTCGGGTGGGACCGATGGGAGAGCTGGGCGCGCTGTTCAACCCCGGTATGCGCCATGAGCTCGAGGAGCGTCGGGCCCGCGCCGCACGCCGCGAGGAGGAGGGCAACGCCCGCGACGGGGATCTGCGGATCGACCTGGAGTCCGGGGTGGCGGTCATCAACGCACCCGAGGACGACGACGAGGCCGGCGGGAAAGACAATTCGGGATCCGGGTCCGAGGTCGGTGATCCGGCCGAACCGGAGGCCGGCGACAGCCCGGCCGAGCCGGCTCCGGCCGCCGAATCCAAACCGGCGACGCCGCGTCCCCGGGGCAAGCGGGCGATGAGCGCGACCCGGCGCTGAGATCTTCGGCGCAAGTTTCTCGGCGTGGGTTCTCGGCGCCCATGTCACAGCGACCATGTCACGGCCCATCTCACGGCGCCAACTTCTCAGGGCCGATCAGCCGGCGGTCGCCCGCCAGCACCCGGCCAGGTGGTCGTCGACCATGCCGGTGGCCTGCATCAGCGCGTGCGCCGTGGTCGGACCGACGAACTTGAAGCCGCGGCGCTTGAGATCCTTGGCCATCGCGGTCGATTCGGGGGTGACGGCGAGGATGTCGGCCAGCGACGCCGGTCGCGGCCGCGCCCGCGTCGGCGCGAAGGACCACAGCAACTGGTCCAGCCCGCCGTCCAGGTCGGCGGCGACCCGGGCGTTGTTGATCGACGCCTCGATCTTCGCCCGGTTGCGCACGATGGACGTATCGCCGAGCAACCGGTTGACCTCCGGATCGCCGAAGCCGGCGACGTCCCCGATCCGGAACCCGGCAAATGCCGCCCGGAAGGCCGGTCGCTTGCGCAGGATGGTCAGCCAGCTCAGACCGGATTGGAACGCCTCCAGACACAGCCGCTCGAACAGCGCGTCGTCGCCGTGCAGCGGCACACCCCATTCCTGATCGTGGTAGTCGATGTACTCCGGCGCGCTGGCGCCCCACCCGCAGCGGACGGTGCCGTGCTCATCGACGGACAGGCCGGTGGCCACCGTGGCCCGCTCGGTCGTCCCCTCCGCGATCCCGTCGGCGGTCACCGAGCGACCTCCCGCGGCGACGGCCCGTTCGACACCGGGTCCGGCCCGGACGGCAGCGGACCGGGCCCGGGCACCGGGTTCGTCCGAGCCGGCAGCGGAAGGTCGCCGCGGCGCAACTGCGCGGCCAGCCGGCGCAGGCACGCCCGGAGCGCGACCGAGGCCAGCGGCCCGACCGGCCGGAACAGCAGCCGACCGAGCCGGCCGAGCGGCGGCGTCAGCTCGTTGGTCCAGCAGGCCCGGCAACCCTCGGGCGTGATCTGCACCTGCATGATGCCGACCCCGCGCAGCAGCCGGCCGTCCTTGGCGACGACCCACCGGTGCGGCGGGTCGAAAGCGGTCACCGTCATCGTGTCCAGAAACCCGAGCCCGGCGACGCCGGTGAACGCGGCCACCCGCGATCCCCGCTCCGGCACCGCCACCGCGGAGGCCACCGGGTACAGCCGGGTGGCGATCATCCAGCGTTCCTGCGCCCGCAGGTCGACCATGGCGGCGAAGGCGTCCGCCGGGGCCACTCCGGGCAGGTCGATGCAGGCGCGGACCGCGACGGTCATTCCCGATCACCGGTGTCGGTCGGGGCGCCCCCCGCCGGATCGGCCGCCGGACCGGGCGCCTCCGCGGTGCGGCGTTCGGACAGTTCGTCCACCCCGGCACCGACCGGCACCGCCGCGCGCTCGGCCAGCTGGGTCCGCAGGGTGTCCAGTTCGGTGGCCATCCGTTCCAGCGCCCAGTCGACGTCGCTCATCCGGTATCCGCGAAGGGCCATGGCGAAGCGGACCGACCGGACGTCCTGGCCGGTCATTCCCGTGTCCGGCAGCTCGGTCGGCGACGTCCGGGCCGGCATCGCGGCCATCTGCTCACCGCGGCCGAACACGAACACGGCAAGCGCGAAGACGATGCCGCCGATCACCGCGGCGATGACCAGGTATTGCAGGACGGTCGTCACCCGGCTGCCCTCCGGCGTCGCCCGGCCGGCGACCCGGCTCGGTCCGGCCCGCCTCGAAATTTCTCGCTGTCCGCACGCACACGACGATGGTGCCACGGGCCTCCGACAGTCCCCGTTCGCGGACCCACCGCCCCGGACCGACCTGGCCGGCCGGCCCCGCCGCCGCTCACACCAGCCCCCGACGGGGCGCGAGCGGCGGTCGGGTCCCGGCAACCGCGGCGGCCATGTCGACCACCCGCCGGGTGGCCGCCACGTGATGGGCGCGGACGACCGCGGCACCGAGCCAGGCGGCGATCGCGGTGGCCGCCAGGGTGCCCTCGAGCCGCTGGTCGACCGGCAGGTCCAGGGTCTCCCCGACGAAGTCCTTGTTGGACAGGGCCATCAGCACCGGCCACCCGGTGGCGACCAGTTCGCCGGTGCGGTGCACCAGCTCCAGGCTGTGCCAGGTGTTCTTGCCGAAGTCGTGGGTGGGATCGATCAGCACGCCCGCCCGGGGCACGCCGATGGCCACCATCCGCTCGGCCGCCGCCGTCGTCTGCTCGATCACCGCGGCCACCACGTCCGAGTAGCCGACCCGGTGCGGATTCGTGCGCGGGGCCGCTCCCCCGGTGTGCGAGCAGACGATCCCGACGCCGAACCGGGCCGCCACCTGGCCCAGCCCCGGGTCGGCGCCCGCCCAGGTGTCGTTGATCAGGTCGGCGCCCGCCTCGCAGGCGGCGACCGCGACGCCCGAGCGCCAGGTGTCCACGCTGATCGGCAGCGCCGGGAAGCGGCTGCGGACCCGGCTCACGAACGGGACGACCCGGCGGATCTCCTCGGACTCGGTCACTTCGGGGCCGACACCCGCCTTGACGCCGCCGATGTCCACCAGGTCGGCGCCCTCGTCGACCGCCCGGCCTACCGCGTCCATCGCGGCGGTCTCGCCGAAGGTGGCCCCGGCGTCGAAGAACGAGTCCGGGGTGCGGTTCACGATGGCCATCACCGCGGCGCGATCGACCGGCAGCGGGCGCCCCCGCAGAACGACCGGTGGGTGGCCGAACCCGGCCCCCGGACCGGCGCCCGATGGCGGGCCGGCCGGAACCGGATGTGCGGACGAACCGTCGGACGTCCCGATCATGCGGGCCCGACCGGTTCGATCGTGTTGGCGGCGACCAGGGCGTCGATGCCATCGGCGTCCAGCAGGTCGGCCGGCGAGACGGTGACCCCGGACCGCACGAAGTGGAAAGCGGCCCGCACCTTGTCCAGCGGCAGGTCGCGCAGTTCGGCGATGGCCAGCCGGTAGCAGGCCAGCTGGACGGCCGCCGCGCGGTCGTCGGCCGGCGACCGGCCCGTCTTCCAGTCCACGACGGTGACCCCGCCGTCGTCGTCGGCGAAGATGGCGTCCACCCGGCCCCGCACCCCCAGACCGGCGATCCGGCCGACGAACGGAACCTCGACGTCGATCGGGGTCCGATCCGCCCATTCCGAGGCCAGGAAGCGAGCCTTCAGTTCCTCCAGCTCCCGGTCGGCGTCCACCCCGGCGTCGCCGGCGCCGGGCAGATCGGACAGGTTCAGCAGCGCATCGCCCCGGTACCGGCGCTCCAGCCAGGCGTGGAAGTCGTTGCCCCGGCTCAGGCGTCGGGTGGGCTCGGCCGGTAGCGGGCGGCGCAGGCGTCGGGCCAGCTCGTCCGGATCGTCCGCCAGCTCGACCAGCGAGGTGACCGTGATGGTCCCGGGGAGGTCGACGTCGCGGACCGCGCGGGACCTCGCCGACCGTTCGGCCAGCAGGGTCGCGACATCGTCGGCCCAGCCGAACGGGTCGTCGGCCGCCTCGGCCGGCCGGCTGGTGTCGACGATCCCGCCGGTCGGCGGGCCGGGGTCGGGGTCGCTCGGGCTGGGCGTGACCAGGGCGTCGAGCACCCGTTGGGCGCCGGCGACGACGGCCGGGCGGCGCTCGCCCAGCGGATCGACCGGCCAGGCGGCGAGCCTCGGCGCGATCAGCGTCGCGTCCTGCGGATCGGGCGGGGGCGCCCAGGCGTCCGGCTCGCCGAACGGCGCCGCCAGACCGGCGCACTCGAGCAGGAACTCGCTCGGGCCGGCCGGCTTGGCCGTGCCCGGGCCCCAGTGGTGCCCGGAGAACAGCAGCGTGCGTTCGGCCCGGGTGAGCGCGACGTACAACAGCCGGCGCTCCTCGGTCAGCCGCAGCTCACCGAAGTCGGCGGTGTGGGCGGCCAGGGCGTCCGCAAGATCCTTCTGCGTGCCGTCGGCCGGCAGGTCAAGGGCGGGCAGGTCGTCCCGATCCCCGCGGATGGCCGGGGGCAACTGGGCCGGGTCGCCGAGCCAGGTGCTGCCCCGGGTGATCGGGAAGACGCCCCCGGTCAGGTGCGGAACGGCGACGATCTCCCATTCCAGTCCCTTGGCCGCGTGCACGGTCAGCACCTGGACGCGGCCGGACGGCTGCGGCACCTCTCCGGGGGTGAGCCCGTCCTCCCGCTCGGCCGCGGCATCCAGATATTCCAGCAGTTCCGCCGGGCCGGCGCCGGTGGTCGCGACCTCGGCCACCACCGCGCCGAAAGCGTCCAGATGAACCCGGCCGGCCGGTCCGGCGACCAGCGCCTCGACATCGAGCAGGCAGGCCCGCTCCAGGTCGGCGATCAGGTCCGGCAGCGGCTGCTTGAGCCGGGGTCGGAGCCGGGCCAATTGGGCGGCGAACCGGGTCAGCCGGCGGTATCCCTCGGCCGAGTACGCCTCCGCCGGCCCGGGGTCGGCGGCGGCGTCGACCAGGGAGGCGGTGTCGATGTCCTCGACCGGCAACGCCGCGCTCACCGCCGACCGGACGGCCGCGGTGGGGTCGGCCGCCCCGTGATCGGCTTGGGGCCCGGAACGCCCCGCCGGGCCGGCCAGTTCGCGGGCCCGGCGGGCCAACGCGTCCAGGTCGGCCGCACCCAGTCGCCACCGGGCGCCGGTCAGCAGCCGGATCACGGCCGGCCCGGCCGAGTGGTCGACCAGCACGCGCAAGGTGGCGACCAGGTCGGCGATCTCCGGTTCGTCGAGCAGCCCGCCGAGCCCGACCACCTCGACCGGCAGCCCGGCCGCCCGCAGGGCATCGGCGACGTCGGCCATGTCGCTGCGGCGTCGGACCAGCACCGCGGTCGTCGGCGGCCCCGATGCGCCGTCCGGGCCCGAACGATCCATCGCCTCGCGCCAGTACTCGGCGATGATGCCGGCCAGCCACGCGTTCTCTTCGGCGGCGGTGCCGAACAGCCCGTAGCGCAGGCGCCCCTGGCCGGCCGCGGGGCCCGGGCGCAACTCCCCCACCTCGAATGCCCGGCCGCCCCGGCGCACCGGCCGGGACACCTCGTTGGCCAGTGCCAGTACCGCGGCCGGGTTGCGGAAGCTGGTCAGCAGCGGCCGGACGGGCGAGGGCCGCCCGTCCCGGGCGGGGAAGTCGGTGACGAACCGGGGCAGGTTGGACGCGGACGCCCCGCGCCAGGAGTAGATCGACTGCACCGGATCGCCGACCGCGGTCACCGGATGGCCGCGGCGACCGACCGCGGCACCGGCGGAACCGGCGGCGGAATCCCCCTCGGCACCGACCGGGTCACCGAACAGGGTGCGCAGGATCACCCGCTGGGCGTGCCCGGTGTCCTGGTACTCGTCCAGCAGCACCACCCGGTACCGCTCGCGCAGGGCCGTCCCGATCCGCGGGTGCGCCCGCACCAGGGACGCGGCGATCTGCATCTGGTCGGCGAAGTCGACCGCCCCCTGCTCGCGCTTGGCCAGCGTGTAGGCGCGGACCAGCGGCAGGATCCACTGCCGGTCCTGCAGCCGTTTGACCGGCCCGGCCAACCCGCTGTGCAGGGCCGACCGCTGGCGCGGGCCGGGCTGGGCCGACCGCAACCGGTCCAGCACCGAGGTCAACTCGTCGGACAGCACGTCGACGTCGATCAGATGGTCGGCCAACGCGGACGAGATCGCCAGCAGCCGCTCCGTGACCTGGTCCGGGCCAAGGTCGGTGAGCAGGTCCGCGTCCCAGCGGCCGACCAGCCGGCGGGCCAGCTGCCACGCGCCGGTCGGCGTCAGCACCCGGGCGGCCGGCTCGATCCCGGCCAGCGGGCCGAAGTCGGCGATGATCCGTCCGCCGAACGCGTGGTAGGTCCCGACATCGGCGTCGCCGGCGGCCGCGTCGGGGTCGGCGGGTGCGCCGACGGCGGCCGGCAGCATGGCCAACCGCCGGCGGATCCGCTGGGCCAGCGCCGCCGCCGCCTTTCGGGTGAACGTCAGCCCCAGCACCTGGTCGGGCCGGACCCGGCCGGTCGCCACCAGGTAGACCACCCGGGCGGCCATCGTCTCGGTCTTCCCGGAACCGGCACCGGCGACCACCAGACCCGGCTCCAGCGGCCCCTCGATGACCGCCGCCTGCTCGGCCGTCGGCGGCGGCAACCCGAGCGCGTCGGCCAGCCCGTGCGCGGTGATCATCGGGTCACCTGCCGGCCGGAGCTCTGCAGCGGGCAACTGGACCGCACCGGACACCGCTCGCACGACCGGTTCTCGACCGCGACGCTGGTCGGCGCGGCCAACCACTCGGCCGCCGACCGGAGCTCCCGGATCCACTCCTGCGCGTCCGCTTCGTCCAGCGGGGCCTGGGTCCGGACCGTGGGCGTCCCCGACCGCAGGTACACCAGTTCGGCGCCACCGGGGGTGGACCGGTCGACGTCAGGGCCGGGATCGCCGGGGCCGGTCCCCTCGCCGTCGGCCAGGGCCCGGCCGGCGCCCAGCCGCAGGGCGAGCTGATAGACCGCCAGCTGGGCGTTCTGCTGCACCGCGCCGCGCGAGGGCACGGTCGCCCCGGTCTTGAAGTCGACGATGATCAGGCTGCCGTCCGGCGCCCGATCCACCCGGTCCGCCCGGCCGTTGAGCCGGACCGGGCGGCCGGGCACGGGGTCCGCCGGCGGCCGGTCCGGCTCGCCGGACGGCCGATCGGAGCAGTCGTCGGCGCTTTCGTCGGGGGGATCGGCGGGCCGGGCCGCGTGGCTGCCCGGAGCCGGCCGGCCGTCGCCCCGCGGCAGCCAGGCCGACAGCTCCGCCTCGGTGGCCACCGGCCGGCGATCCGCCGGCAACTCGGCGATCCACGCCTGCGCCGCGCCCAGCATCGTCACCAACGCCCGCCTGGTCCGGGCGATCAGCCACGGCGGCAGCGTGCGCTGCTGGGCCAGGAACACTTCCATCTCGGCGAGCAGGTCCGCTCGCGAGACGCCCCGGGTCAGCCCGTCCACCAGCGCGTGCATGACGATGCCCTCGATCTGCTGCGGGCTGCTGCCCGCCCGTCCGCCGCGCCGCTCCAGCACCGCGCGCAGCGGGCACCGGGTGATCGATTCGACCGCCGACGGCGACAGGCTGACCGGAGCGCCCATCGGCACCGGCGGGGCCGTCGTCGACGGCCCGGGCAGCCCGTACCAGTCCCTCGGATGCGCTCCGTCGACCCCGGCGGCGGCCAACCGAGCCAACTGACGGGCCGCCGCGTCGGCCGTTCGGTCCGGCACGGTCGGATCGGTCACCGCCCGCCGCAGGTCGGCGACCAGGTTGGCCAGCTGCAGGCTGCGCCGGGGGGAACCGTCGTCTTGCCGCGGCCACCCGTGGGCCAGCTCGTCGGTGCCGGCCAGCTCGTACAGGAAGCGGCTGGGCGCGGTGTCCTGATCGGCCACCGAGGTGGCCACCAGACGGCGTCGGGCCCGGGTCGCGGCCACGTAAAACAGCCGCCGCTCCTCGTTCAGGACCTCCCTGGCGCCGTCCGCCCCACCCGCGATCCCCTCGTCGGCGTCCAGCAGTGCGGTCAGCCCGAGCAGGCTCTGCGGCCGGTGCCGGGCCGGCCAGTGACCCTCACTCACCCCGGCCAGGCAGACCACGTCCCACTCCAGACCCTTGGCCGCGTGGGCCGAGAGCAGCGCCACGCCCGGCCCGGCCCGGCCCCTGGCCACCGGGTCGGTGGCGATCCGCTGGTCGGTCATCTCGGCCAGGAACGCCCGTATCCCGGCGTAGGGCAACCGGTCGACCAGCTCCTGCGCGGCGTCGAACAGCCGCAGCACCGCATCCAGGCTGCGGTCGGCCCGCTGGCCCGGACGACCGCCCCGCAGGCTGTCGGCCAGCAACGCGTCGGCGATCCCGAGCCGCTGCCAGACCCGCCACAGCGGCACCCGCGGGTCGGGATCGTCCGCGGTCGACCGGGCGACCTGGAGCAACTCGCGCCCGGCCAGCACCGGATCGCGCAGGTCGTCCGGCAGATCGTCGGGCAGCGGCGCGCCCAGCAACGCCGCCGCCACCAGATCGGCCGTCGGCCCCGCATCCGCCCGATGCGCGGTCCGCAGTCGGCGTCGTAGCCGGCGCAGGGCGTCCTCGTCCATCCCGCACCCGGGCGAGGTCATCAGTTCCAGCGCCCGGTCGCCGGTCAGCCACGACGGATCCACCCCGCAGCGCAGGACCGCCAAGACGGTCCGGGCGACCGGATCGTCCACGGTCGGCTCGGTGCCGCCCACCGTGCACGGCACGCCGGCGACGGCCAGCGCCCGCCGTACCGCCGGCAGGTCGGCAGCCGGCGAGCGAACCAGAATGGCCATCCGCGACCAGGGCACGCCGGACCGCAGGTGCGCCCGTCGCAGCTCGTCGGCCAGGAAGGCCGCTTCGGTCGCGGGAGTGGCGAAGGTCCGAACCACCACCGGCGCGTCGACCGCCGCCGAGGCGGTCGGCGCCGGATCGACTGCCGCACCCACCGACCGCAGATCGCGATGCGGCCAGCCACCGGGCAACAGCTCCGCGACCCGCCGAGTGGCGGCCACGATGGACGGGGGCAGCCGGTGCGAGTCGGTCAGCGTCACCGTGGTGTCGACCCGGACCCGTCGAAGCGCACCCGGCTGCGAGCCGCGAAAGGCGTAGATCGACTGGTCGGGATCGCCGACGACCACCAGCTCGTCCGCCCCGGACGCGAGCCTGTCGATGAGAGCGGCCTGGGCCGGGTCGACATCCTGGTACTCGTCGACGAACAGCCGGCGCACCCTGGCCTGCTCCTGCGCCAGAACCTGTTCGTCGCCCAGCAGCGCCAACGCGGCCCGGGTCAGCTCCGCCTGGTCCAGTGCCGGGCCCAGGCCGGCCGTGCCCTGCCGCAGGTCGGCGACGTCCTGGTACTCCCGGGCGAACCGGCCGACCGCCTGCCACTCGGGCCGCCGCCGGCGTCGACCCAGTTCGGCCAGCCGGGCCGGACCGATGCCGCGCTCGGCGGTCCGCAGCAACATCTCGCGCAGCTCGGCGGCGAACGTCGGCGACGCGAGCGCGGGCCGCAGCGCGTCCGGCCAGCCGCCGCCCCCGTCCTGGAGATGCCCGGCCAGCAGGTCACGGACCACCTGATCCGCCTCACGCGCGGCGAGCAGGCGCGGAAGCGCCTCACCGGACCTGGACGCGTGTCGGCGCAGCACCGCGAACGCGTAGCCGTGCAGGGTCCGCACCATCGGCTCGCGGGTGGTGACCCCGAGTCGCTGGGTGATCCGGGCAGTCAGCTCCGCCGCCGCCCGCCGGGAGAAGGTGAGCACGAGGATCTGCTCGGGCGGCATGTCCCGGACCGTGATCCGCTCGGCGACGGCCTCCACCAGCGTCGCGGTCTTGCCGGTGCCCGGGCCGGCGAGGACGCGCAGGCGGCGGCCGGTGTGCTCGATCACCGCCCGCTGCCGGGCCGACGGCTGCACCGCGGCCGACGCGCCCGGCCGACGCAGCCGCAGCGCGGGACCTGGCGGGGCCGGCTCGGCGAGTTGGTGCTGGACGGTCATGGCGCCGCTCCCGACGGGTCGCTCGCAGGCTCCGCAACCCATCCGGGTGCGGCGCCGCAGTGTTCCCGATTCGCTCGGCAAGCCTCGCTCATGTCACCGCTCCCGACGGGTCGCTCGCAGGCTCCGCAACCCTTCCGGGTGCGGCGCCGCAGTGTTCCCGATTCGCTCGGCCAGCCTCGCTCATGTCACCGCTCCCGACGGGTCGCTCGCAGGCTCCGCAACCCATCCGGGCGCGGCGCCGCAGTGTTCCCGATTTACTCGGCCGGCCTCGCTCATCCTCCGATCCCATCACGAGCCACCGACAGTGCCGCTGCGCGACATCCGCCCGCGGGGCGGACGCCGGTGGCCGCGCCGATCGGCAGACTGGGCGGATGGACATGGAGCTGGCCCAGCGGATGCTCGACGTGGTCGCCGGCATTCCGTCCGGACGGGTGGCCACCTACGGCGACGTCGCCGCCCGGGCGGGCAGCCGCTCGCCCCGGTTGGCCGGATTCGTGCTGGCCAACCTGGCCGACGAGACCACCCCCTGGCATCGGGTGCTGCGCAGCAACGGCACTCCCGCGCCGCACCTGGCCGCCGAACAGTTGGCCCGGCTCCGGGCCGAGGGGGTGCTGGCCGACGACGGCCGGGTGAACCTGCGCCGCTACCGGTGGACCGATCGCGACTGACCCCGACCTTAGTCCACATGTCCGAATTTCGTCCCCAATCGGCGAAGTGGGCTCGCCACCGATCCGCCCACCGGCGACCGTGGCGGCATGGACGAGCACCGCGGGCAGACCCGCATCCGCATCAGTGGCCCCGACGGACTCCTCGCGGTAGTACCGAGCAGCCTGGGCTTCCATCCGACCGACAGCCTGGTGCTGATGTGCTTCACCGGGGGTCGCTCCGCGCTCGGCCCGGTCGCCCGGGTCGACCTGCCCCGCGGCCGGAACGCCGACCTCGTCAACTACCTCGTCGGGGTCGCCCTGACCCACGCCGACCGGGTGGTGGTGGTCTGCTACCCGCGCCGCCGTCGTCGCCCGGCCGTGATGACCGAACTGATCGAGGAGTTGCTGGCCGCGGGTATCGGGGTGATGAACGGATTGATCGTGCATGCCGGACGGTACTGGGAGGCGCCCCGCGAACGCACGCTGCGACTGGCCGACAGCTATCCGGTGCCCGGCCTTCACAATCCGACGGTGGCCGCCCTCGCCGCCGAGAACGCCCTGACCGGACGGGCCGTGCTCGCCGATCGGGAGCAGCTCCGCAATTCGATCGCCGGACCGCGCGGCGACCGTCGCCGGATCGCCGAAGCGGCGATCATCGCGGTCGCGCAGGGCCGCGGCCCCGATCTCCCCGAGCCCACCGCGAGGACCGGGACTCGTGCGGCCGTCGACGGCTTCTCGCGTCCCCTGCCTGTGTCGCCCCTCCCGGATCGGCTGGAGCGGGCAGTCGCCGGCGCGCTGGCGCAGGTGGCCGATCGTGGGACGGTCAGCGCGGAACTGGCTGCCGAACTGGCGGTGTGCTGCCTGGACCGGACGACCCGCGACGCCATCCTGCTACGGGGACTGTTCGAGTTCGACCGTGTGTGGCTGCCGATGCTGATCTCCTGCGCGGCCTGGACGCCGGACGCCTGGGCCGCGGGTGTCTGCGCCGTCCTGTCGGTGATCGCCTACCGGCACGGCGAAGGGGCCCTGGCCCAGGTGAGTGTCGATCGGTGCCTGCGAGGTGAGCCGGGCAACCGGTTGGCCGGGCTGATGCTTGCGACGATGGGCGCCGGCCTTCGACCGGAGATCCTCGACGGCATGCTGGAGGCCCTGCCGGGGCCGTTCGACGACCCCGAAGGCGACCTGGCCGACCTGGGGTTCGGCGATCCGTTCGGCACCGACGACGGCAATGCGGTCGCCTGAGCCGACCGGGTGGGCCGTGTGGGTGGGCGGGCCCGCTGGATGGGCGCGGCTGGGATCAACACCGCCGCAGGAATCGGTCGACCCGCTCGGCGGCCGAGAGCATCACCACCAGATCGTTCGCCGGCGTCAACGGATGGGCCAGGCTGGCCGCGAGCCGGAACAGCAGAGCCCGACGGACCAGCTGCGACCAATCCGGCCCCTCGGCCCACTCGTCGAGCACCTCGATCGGGGCATCGCCCCAGGTCACCGCGTCGACCGCGAGCACCCCGACGGCCCACCCGACCGGGCGCCAGTAGGCGGTGAAGCCGATCAACGCCGGGTCGGCGTCGCCGGCGAACAGCAGATCCGCATACAGATCGCCGTGCACGATCTGATTCGGCGCCTCGACGGGCCGCCGGAGCGCGGCCAGCTCCCGGTAGACCGCCGCCCCGTGCCCCTGCCCGAGCCGTCCCTCGGTGTCCAGCACCTCGCCCCAGGCGAGCCGGTCCGCCCAACTGAGCAGGTCGTCCCGATCGCGCACGAACCGTGGCTCGTCGACGTCGGCGACCGCGACGTGCAGGGCCCGCCCGGCCCCGAGCATCTCCTCGAACCGGGGCGCCGGGCTGCCGGACACGTACCGGTGCGCCGTCCACCCGGAGACCACCCACCGCCCGTCGGTGGATCGGATCGGCCGGGCGATCCGTACACCCGGCACCGACCGGTGCTCCAGCACGCCCGCCAACCAGCTGGCCTGGGCCGGTTCGGCCACCGGCTTGACCACGATCGAGCCGGCGCGCCAAGCCTTGCCTCGCCCACCCGGAAGCCGCTGCAGATCGGTGGTCGGCACGTTGAACGCGGTGAGCACGTGGCCCGGCGGCCGGCCCGATCCGGCCGGCAGCACCGCATCCAGCCGATGGTCCTCGACGGCGGACGTCGCACCACCGGGCGCATGTTCATGCGGCCGCACGGTCACCAGCCGACGGTACCGGGCGGCCCCCCATCCCCGCCCGCACCGTGGGCCGGTGTCGGGTCAGTAGGTGGGCAGGCTCGGGTCCACCTGCTTGATCCAGGCCAGCACCCCGCCGCCGACGTGCACCGCGTCGCCGAAACCGGCCTTGTGCAGCACCGCCAGGGCCTCCGCGGACCGCGCGCCGGACTTACAGTGCAGCACCAGCGGCTTGTCCATCGGCAACGAGGACAGCGCCTCCCCGGAGATGATGTCCCCCTTGGGGATCAGCACCGAGCCGGGGATCGAGACGATCTCGTACTCGTTCTGCTCGCGGACGTCGACCAGCAGGAAGTCCTCGCCCGAGTCCATCTTGGCCTTCAGGTCCCGCGCCGAGATGGTGTGATTGGCCGCGGCCTCGGCGGCTTCGTCGGTCAGCGACCCGCAGAAGGCGTCGTAGTCGATGAGCCCGGTGATCGGTTCCCCGGCCGGATCCTTGCGGATCTTCACGGTGCGATAGCTCATCTCCAACGCGTCGTAGACCATCAGCCGGCCCAGCAGCGGCTCGCCGATGCCGACGATCAGCTTGATGGCCTCGGTCACCATGACCGAACCGATGGACGCGCACAGCACGCCCAGCACGCCGCCCTCCGCGCAGGAGGGCACCATGCCGGGAGGCGGCGGCTCCGGGTACAGATCGCGGTACTGCGGCCCGTACTCCGCCCAGAACACGCTCACCTGACCCTCGAAGCGGAAGATCGAGCCCCATACGTATGGCTTGCCCAGCAGCACGCAGGCGTCGTTGACCAGGTATCGGGTGGCGAAGTTGTCGGTGCCGTCCAGGATCAGGTCGTACGGCTCGAAGATCTCCAGGGCATTGCCGGAATCGAGCCGCTCGGTGTGCAGGTTCACCGTGACGTACGGGTTGACCTCGGCGATCGACTCGGCCGCCGACACCGCCTTGGGCTTGCCGACGTCGGACTGGCCGTGGATGACCTGGCGCTGCAGGTTGGACTCGTCGACGGTGTCGAAATCCAGGATGCCGAGCGTCCCGACACCGGCCGCGGCCAGGTACAGCAGCGCCGGGGAGCCGAGCCCGCCGGCCCCGACGACCAACACCTTGGCGTTCTTCAGCCGCTTCTGGCCGACCATGCCGACGTCGGGAATGATCAGATGGCGCGAATAGCGCTCCACCTCGGCCTTGGTGAGCGACTCGGCTGGCTCCACCAGCGGGGGCAATGTCACGTTGTTCTCCTTGCGCACGGACCACAGTCTGCTCTGTGGGCAACCGCGAACGGCCGGGGAATCTTCCCAGACCCACCCGCCGGACCGTGGTCGAGGTCGGGCCCGGCTTCCCGCTCGCTACCCGGCGGGGGACGGGGCCTGGGTCGGCGTGGGCACGGCGGTATTGTCCGGGTACGGGTACGGATTGGGCACACACACGTTCCCGTCGGCCGGGATCGTCTGCGGGTCCAGCAGGGCCAGGTCGTTGTCCGACGTACTCCAGGACTGTTGCATCATGACCGGCGCCGGCGCCCCGTTGGCCGGGCAGGGCTGGTGCTTGTTGCCCAGCGCGTGGCCGACCTCGTGGTTGACCGCGTAGGCCCGGTAGGCGTCCAGGTCACCGTTGTACGACATCGCGCCCCGGGTCCATCGCGCGTCGTTGATCAGCACCCGACCCATCCAGCCGTTGAAGCAGGACGCCTCCAGCGGGATGTCCCATCCGCAGTTGTCGGGCGAGCGGATGGTCTGCTGGCTGGTCAGCGAAATGCGAATGTCCGGGTCGCCAGTATCCACCCGGGTGAAGCTCACCTGTCCGTCCCCGATCCAGGATCGGGGGTCGGCCAGGGTGGCGTCGACGACCTGGGCGAACTGCTGGTCCAGGTCGGCCGGCATGCCGTCCTCGACCTCGATGGTGTAGGTCATCGCCCGCTGACCGGTGCCCAAGGTCGGCGTCGTCCCCGGGACGACGTGCCAGCCCCCGGTGCCCGCGGCGACGAAGTCGGCGCCGGCCGGCAGCGCGCCGGCGGCGATCGTGCCCGCGACGTGGCCGTTGGCGTCCTGGTTGTTCGGATCGGGCAGCACGTCCGCGGGCGTCGTGCCATCCGTCGCCGAAGAACGGGTCGACCCGCCCGAGGAAGCGATGGACGCCTTCGACCCGGCCACGGCGGCCGGGCTGGTCGCCGACTGGGCCTCGGCCGGGGCCGGCGAGCCCGATCGGCCCGCGGTCTGCACGACGACGAGCAGAGTCAGCACCGCCAGCACGGAGATCGACACCAACCGCCAACGACTGCCACCCGGCCCGCGCCCACTCGCTCGACCCGAACCCGAGCGCGACGACGTCGGCCGCGCGGCGGATCGGGAGGCCGAGCCGGACGGGGACCGGGAGGAGGACGCGGACCGGGAGGCGCCCGCTGCGGACCGGCTGGCCGAGCCTCCGGCCCCCGTCCGCGACGACGTGCGGCGGGCATCCCGATCCCGGTCGGACCTCGCTCCGGCGGACGGCCGCGACCGGTCGTCGGAGGTCTCCCCGACCGTCCGGCGGGTGGTCCCGGAGGCGGCCGCCCCGGGTGTCGTCGACCGATAACCGGACGACGGCCGACCCGCCGACGAGCGGTCGGGGGAACCGTCGCCTCGACCGGGCCGCGGATCGCCCGCCCGCCGATCCGCGGATGGCCCGCGACGCGGCGCCTCGGCGTGGATCCACGGCGAGTCCTGCTCGTCCCACAGCGACGACGACGAGAGCGACGACGACGAGAGCGACGACGACGGCCGGGGCGGGCGCGCCGCCGACGACCCGGTGCCGGACGCGGACCACCGGCCAGTCGACGCGTCCCACGCCGGTGCCGACCGCGAGGCCGGCGACGGCCCGGAGTAGGGAAGCCGCTCCCCCGGGTACCGGCGCGACCCCTCCCGGGCCTCGTCCGCCGCCCGGTCGCCGTCGCCGTCACCCGGCCGGCGGGGTGCGCCGGAATCCCACGTCACGGGTACGAGGCTGCCACAGGGGCCGGCATCGCCCGTGGCGGCGCGCCCGACCCGATCTTGGACGTCGCGACGTCCCCGCGCCCGGACGTGTCCGACCACAGGGCCAGCATCGCCCGGGCCGTGGCCTCGGGTTCCTCCATCTGCGGCACGTGCCCGCAGCCGGCCAGCACCAGCAGCCGGGAGTCCGGGTACGCGTCCGCCGTTCGCCGGGCCAACCGGACGTCCACCAGGCGATCCCGGGTGCCCCAGACGATCAGGGTGGGCACCCGGACGCGGCCGGCGAGCGCGGCGAAGGAACGGCGACCGGCCTGCAGGTAGGAATTCATCAACCCGCGCAACGTGCCGACGGTGGCCTGGTGCACCCAGGGCAGCCGCGCCCGCCACCGGTGCTCCTCGGCCGCCTGCCGGTAGTCGTCGTCGGTGATCAGTTCCGGACGGCCGAAGCAGACGTCGCCCATCCCCCGGGCTCGCTCGAGCGGCGGGATCGAGTCCAGCCGTTGATACGCGAGCCCGGCCGTGCCCGGCATGAGCAGCAGTCCCAGGCGCGGATCGGCGCCGCGATCCGAGGTCATCCGCAGGTCGGGCACCGCCGGGGCGAGCAGGGTCAGCGTGCGGACCAGATCCGGTCGGGCGGCCGCCACCATGGTGGCCACCACGCCGCCGTAGGAGTTGCCGACCAGATGAACCGGGCCGCCGGACATCCGGTCGACGGCCGCGGCCACCACCCGGGCATCGACCTCCGGTGAGAATCGACCGCCCGGCGGCGGGTCGGAGCGACCGCTCCCGGGCAGGTCCGGGCAGTGGCCGGCGGCCCGAGCGGCCAGGGCCGCGGCCAGCCTGGTCCAGTCGGTGGACGCCCCGCCGAGCCCGTGGACGAACCAGGCCGGCGTCGCGCCGGTCGGGCCGGCGAAGCTGCGGATGTTGACACCACCACCGAAGATCAGTTCGGTGCGGCCCGGGGGCGCCGGATCCGACAGGCTCGGGATCGGGCCGAGTTCTCCCTCGTACGACGACGCCGTGGTCCAGGCGGCCAGGTCGTCCCGCGGGGACGGACCGGCGACCTGCCAGGACGCCCGCTGCCCGGGCCCGGTCGACGTCACCCGTCCATGGTGCCCCGACGGCCGGCGAGGCAACCGCACCCTTGACCCCGACTTCACCCGGGCTTTGTCCACATGTCCGAATTTTCTCCACATCCGGCCCGAAGGCCGGCGCTCGGGCCCCCGAGTCGGTCACGCTGGGTCGGCACCGGAACCCCGGTCCGACCAATCCGGCACGAGAGGAAGCGAGCAATGTCAACTCCGACACTGGCTGTGGACACGGCGTCGATCAGGACGGTCGCGGAGATCGTGGACCAGGCCGCGGACGCCTTCGGCGGCGCCGGCGGCACCCATCGGGATGCCTGCCCGCTGGCCGCCGGCAGCCTGGGTTCGACGCCCGCCGCGGACACGGTGGTGGCCGCCGCCGGCCACCAGCTCACCCGGGCGCAGGACGCCAGCAACGGCCTGGCCGACCGCACCCGGACGATCGCCGGGGCGATGCAGACCGCCGCGACGTTCTTCGACCTGGTGGAGTCGACGATCGGCGGCGGGCGATGAGAAGCGAGGCCGGCCGAGCGATCGAACGGCACCGTCTCCGACCCGGCCGGGCCGGGACCGCCGAGCCGGCGAGGCGTCCCGGGAGGGTGGGCCGATGACCGCCTCGACCCGCACCGCGATCGCCGAGGCCGCGGCCCGGCTGGGCCACCCGGACCCGGTCGCCGTCGTCGACGAACTCGCGTCGGTGGATGTCGGCGGCCTGCGCGCCTGGCAGGAACTCAACGCGGCGGTCCGGCAGTCCCTGTCCGGCGGTGTCGAGCGCCTCGGCCACGCACTGCCCGCGGTGACCGACGCCTGGTCCAGCCCCGCCCCGCGCGAGTCGGTCGACCGGCACCGGGCCGCGGGCGTCGCGGCCCGCGACGTGGTCGGCCGGCAGATCGACGCCGCCCTGGACACCATCGGCGTCCTGCAGGCCGGCAGCACCGCGGCCCCGGCGGAACTGGCCCGGGCGTCGGACGCCATCGTGGGCACCGGCTGGCCGGCCGGGGAGGACCTGCTCACCTGGGCCACCGGCAACGGTCGGCTCCCGGTCGTGACCTCGGCCATCGGCGGCCTGGTCGAGGCGGTCCAACGACTCCGCACCCGCAACGACGCCGCCCTGCAGGAACTGGCGGCCGCCCTGCGGGACGATCCGGCCGGACCCGTCGACGTCCTGACGGCGACCATGCCGGCCGCCTTCCCGGGGGCCACCGCGCCGAGCGCCGACCCCGTGTCGATCGACCGGGCGAACCTCGATCGGCTGGCCGCGGACCTGCGATCCACCGACCAGAGCGTCCAGGCCGCCGCGCTGGGCGTGCAGGCCGCATTGGACGAGGCCCGCGCGGGCGGCGGTCAGGCCCAGCTGCTGGTCTACGAGTCGGCCAGCTCGACCAGTCAGGGCCGGGCGGCGATCGGCATGGGCGACATCACCACCGCCGACAACGTGGTCACCCTGGCGCCGGGGGTGTCCAGCGCGCCGGCGTCGATGAGCGATGGCATTCCCAGCGCGCTGGCCCTGCGCGACCGCGCGCAGCAGACGGACCCGAGCCGGCGCACGGCGGTGATCGCCTGGTACGCCTACGACGTCCCGCTCGCCTCCGTCGGCGGGTCGCCGATGACGCTCGACGCGACGATCGCCGACGTCGGGTCGGCCCCGAACGACCTGGCCGCCCGGGCCGGCGGACAGCAGCTGGTGCAGGACCTGGCGGCGTTCCGCGCATGGGCACCGGACGATGCCCGGTTCGTCGGGATGGGCTTCTCGATGGGCTCGACGACCGTGTCCGAGGCCGCCGCCAAGGGCGCCGGCTTCGACGATCTGGTCCTGCTCGGCTCCCCCGGCGCCGGCAACGACGTGGACAACGCCGCCGACTACCCGGAGATGTCCGCCGACCACGTGTGGGTGGTGTCGTTCGACCAGGACCCGATCACCAAGCCCGTCACCGACGAGCTGGCCGGCACGTTCAACGGGGCCGGTCTGAACCCCCTGCTGGCCAGCCCGTACGGCCCGGACCCGGCCGACGCCGATTTCGGCGCGCGAGTCCTGGATGTGCCCTCGAACGCCCCGGACATCGGAGTGCACATCGGCGGCCCGCTCTCCCCGCTGACCGATGCCATCCTGAACACGGCCACCGACCTGCGGCTGCACCATCAACAGGACAACTACCTGTCCGGCCGCTCGCTGGATGCGGTCGCATCGATCGTGGTCGGCCGAACCGAGGGGGTGCCGCTGCGTCCGGGCCGCTGACCCCCCGGACGGACCCGGCCGGCCGCGTAGGGTGAGCGCGGACCGAGCAGAAGGGACGCACGACCCGATGACCGACGCGACCAGGGTGACGCCGCGGCTGAGCAAGTCCGCCCGGCGGGCCCAGCTGTTGGCCGCGGCGAAGGCGGTCTTCGTCACCCAGGGCTATCACTCGGCCGCCATGGACGACATCGCGGATGCCGCCGGAGTCAGCAAACCCGTCCTCTACCAGCACTTCCCGTCCAAGCTGGAGCTCTACCTGGCGCTGCTGAGCGAATCGGCCGACGAGCTGGTCCGGCTGGTCCGCGAGGCGCTGCGCGCCTCGACCGACAACCATGTGCGGGTCGACAATGCGGTCGCCGCCTACTTCACCTTCGTGGCGGACAACGGCGAGGCCTACCGGCTGATCTTCGAGTCCGACCTGCGGGGCCAACCCGAGGTCGAGGGGATCGTCGAGCGCGCCTGGGACAAGTGCATCTCGGCGATCACCGAGACCATCACCACCGACACCGGGGTCGACGTGGAGCGCGCCCGGCTGCTCGCCTCGGGCATGGTCGGGCTGTCCCAGGTCAGCGCCCGTTACTGGATCCAGCAGTCCCCGCACGTGTCCCGGGCCGAGGCGATCGAGCTGCTCTCCACACTGATGTGGCGGGGGATCTCCCGATTCCCCCGGCACGAGCACGGCATGCCGCCCGGTCAGGGCGAGTAGCTGAACCCGACCCGCCGGCTGTCCGCCGGCGCGATCTCCACGTAGCCGATGCGCGCCGAAGGCACGATCACCCGGCGGCCCTTCTCGTCCACCAGCACCAGCGTGCCGCCCGGGTCCTTCAGCGACTCGGCGACCTGCGCCTGGATCTCGTCGGGTTCGGATGCCGAACTGACCACCAGCTCACGCCCGGTGTCCGTGACACCGATCTTGACGTCCACGCAAGTCCTCCATCGTCCTGTTCACCTGCTCGACCGCGGCGGGCGGACGGGCCGCCCGGCGCGCCGTCATTCAGGCTAGTGCAGCGCCGATGTCGATCCCGCCCCGCGGCCGTCCGCCGACCGCGAACACCGGTCCGGTGCGCGGGGTCAGAACAGGGTGCCGTCGACCTCGATCCCGCGCAGCGAGTCGTAGTCCAGCACCACGCACCGGATGCCGCGGGTCTGCGCCAGGGTGCGGGCCTGCGGCGCGATGCTCTGCGCGGCCAACACCCCGCTCACCGGCGCGAGGAGCGGATCGCGGTTGAGGTAGTCCAGGTACCGGGTCAGCTGCTCGACCGCGTCGATGGTGGCCCGGCGTTTGACCTCGACCGCGACGTACCCGGATCCGGCAGGCCCCGGGTCCCCGGGCCCGTCCATCGGTTCGACCGGTTCGACCGCGGGCCCGGCATCCCGGCACATCAGGTCGACCGGGCCGATCGGTGTGGGGAACTCCCGGCGCACCAGCGACCAGCCGTCGCCGAGGGTGCCGACGTGCTCGGCCAGCAGCGCCTGCAGGTGTGCCTCGACACCGTCCTTGACCAGTCCGGGGTCGGCGCCCAGGTCGTGGGTCGAGTCGTGCAGCACCTCGTGCAGCGTGATGAGCAGCCGTTCGCCGGCCTTGTTCTGCACGGTCCACCGGCCCTCGGCCTCGTCCAGCCAGCACGGCGGGGACATCCAGTTCAGCGGCTTGTACGAACCGCCGTCGGCGTGCACCAGGACCGAGCCGTCGGCCTTGACCATCAGCAGCCGCACCGCCTCGTCCAGATGGGCGGTCAGCCGGCCGACATAGTCCACCGCACAACGAGCCACGACCAGACGCACCCGGACACCGTAGTCGGCCGGCCGGTCGAGCCGGCGGGCCGGTCCCCCGCCCGGGTCAGCCGTCCGGCTCGGTCCCCACCCGCTCGATCCGGCCGCCCAGCCGCTGCATGTCCTCCACGAAATGCGGGTAACCGCGGTCGATGTGGAACACCTCGTGCACCTCGGTGACGCCGTCGGCGGCCAGGGCGGCCAGCACCAGGCCCGCACCCGCCCGGATGTCGGTGGCCCACACCGGCGCGCTGGACAGCTGCTCGCGCCCCCGCAGCGAGGCGTGATGACCGTCGGTCCGGGCGTCGGCGCCCATCCGGATCAGTTCGTCGACGAACCGGAACCGGGCCTCGAAGACGTTCTCGGTGATCAGCGAATGACCGTCGGCGACCGCGGCCAGCGCCAGCGCCATCGGCTGCAGATCGGTCGGGAATCCCGGATACGGCATGGTGATGAAGTCGACGGCCCTGGCCCGGTCGGGCATGCCGACGGTCACCGCGTCGGGTTCGGTCTCTATCCGCCCGCCGGCGCTGCTCAGCCGTTCCAGGGGCGCGGTCATGAAGGCCGGGTCGACCCCCTCCACCCGGATCGAGCCCCGGGTGATCGCCGCGGCATACGCCCAGGTGCCGCCGACCACCCGGTCCCCGACGGTCCGGTGGCTGGTCGGATGCAGCCGATCCACGCCCTCGATGGTGATCGTCGCGGTGCCGGCGCCGTCGATCCGGGCGCCCATCTGCACCAGCAGCCGGGCCAGGTCGATGATCTCGGGCTCCCGGGCGGCATTGTCGATCACCGTCGTCCCCCGGGCCAGCACCGCGGCCATCAGGATGTTCTCGGTCGCGCCGACGCTCGGGAAGTCCAGCCCGATCGCCGCGCCACGCAGTTCGTCGGCGGCACCCACCACCTTGCCGTGCTCGATGCCCATCGTCGCGCCCAGCGCCCGCAGGCCGGACTGGTGCATGTCCAGCGGTCGCGACCCGATCGCGTCCCCGCCCGGCAACGCGACCTGGGCCTGCCGGCAGCGGCCCATCAGCGGGCCGAGGACGCACACGGAGGCCCGCAGCCGACCGACGGCCGGGAAGTCCGCGTGGAAGGACAGGTCGGCCGGGGTGGTGATGGCGACGGTGTCGCCGCGCAGGTCGACCTGGGCGCCCAGGCCGCGCAGCACGTCCGCCATCAGCGGCACGTCCAGGATCTCCGGACAGTTGGAGATCTCGGTGGTGCCCTCGGCCAGCAGGGCCGCGGCCATCAGCTTCAGCACGCTGTTCTTGGCGCCGGCCACCCGGACCGTGCCGGTCAGGCGCGACCCTCCGGTGACCAGGAATCGTTCCACGCCAGGCACTGTAACCGGGCGGCCGACTCCCCACGAACCGCCGACGGCCGGGCCGTCCGGCACGGCGGGCCGACCGCCGTAGGGTGGGCTGATGGCCGTCCACCTGACCCGCATCTACACCCGCACCGGGGACGACGGCACGACGGGTCTGGCCGACTTCAGCCGGGTCCCCAAGACCGACCCGCGGCTGGTCGCCTATGCCGATTGCGACGAGACGAACGCCGCGCTGGGAACGGTTCTGGCCCTGGGCCGCCCGGCCGAGTCGATCGACACGGTGCTGCGCCGGGTGCAGAACGAGCTGTTCGACCTGGGAGCGGACCTGGCCACCCCGATCCGGTCGGACCGGCCGGCGCAGCCGCACGAGTTGCGGGTCACCCAGGCCTACATCGACCGCCTGGAGGCCGACTGCGACACGTTCAACGCGGATCTGCGCCCGTTGAATTCGTTCATCCTGCCCGGCGGGACCGCGGCGGGGGCGCTGCTGCACATGGCCCGGACGATCGCCCGGCGGGCCGAGCGCAGCGCCTGGGCGCTGCGTCAGGTCGATCCCGACGGGAGCAATCCGCTGGCGGCGGCCTACCTGAACCGGTTGTCCGATCTGCTGTTCATCCTGGCCCGGGCGGCGAATCCGGAGGGCGACGTGCTGTGGGTGCCCGGTGGCGACCGGGCCGACGGGCGAATCGACTGATCAGTCCTTGCGGGCGCCACGGGCGCCACGATGGAACAGCCGGACCGACCGGGTGGCCGGCGGTATCGATTCGAGCCAGGAGCGCAGGCCGGTCAGGGCCTCCTCGGCCAACGCCAGCTCGAGATCGCTGCCGCCGTCGGTACATCGGATGATCACCGCGTCGACGGGCAGCAGGTCGGGCTCGGTGCCGACGGCGCTGCGCCGGGTACCCAGTTTGAGCGACTCCCGGTGCAGGCGCCGGGCGGCCCCGGGGAAGGGTGAGAACGCCCGGTAGAGCAGCAGATCGTTGCCCCGGTAGCGGCCCTGCCCGAGAATCCACCCGCTGCCGTCGGTCCGCAGGTTGCGCCGCCAACTCACGTCGATCGCGCCCGACCGGATGAGCACGGACCGTCGCAGCGCGATCACCGAGATCGACAGGACGACGACAACGAGCGTCGCCAGTCCGAGGAACTGGGCCAGCGACGCGAAGTCCATGTCGGGCGGACGGGCCGATCCGGTGCCGTCAGATGTCGTTGCCGGTGGCGAGCAACTGGGCCTGCGCCCGACGCAACTCGGCCTCGGTGTCGGCGGAGTCGCCGCCGCTGGACCTGGCCCGCTCGTAGGCCGCGCGGGCCTTGGTCACGTCGATCTCGTCGGACAGCTGCGCGTCCTCGGCCAGGATGGAGACGCCGTCCTTGGTGACGGACAGGAAGCCGCCGTGGACGGCCACGCCGAGGACGTTGCCGTTCGGCTCGATGATCCGGGCGGCGAAGCCCTCGCGAAGCTGGGCGAGCAGCGGCGAGTGGCCGGCCATCACCCCGATGTCGCCGTCCACCGTGCGCGCGACCACCAGCTGGGCCTTGCCGGACCACAATTCGCGCTCGACGGCGACCAGATGGACCTGAATCTCTGCCACGAACGCACGGCCTTCCGCTCGATCTTCTGTTCCGTCCCGACGCCGATGCCGGTCATCGAACCCGAACCGGGCGGACCCGAGGTACGGGAGAGGCGCGGCAACGACGCGCCGACGCCAACCGAAGTCTAGCCGACCCGGCCGGTCCCGCGGTGCCGGGATCGGGCACCGCCGGGCGTGCTGATGTGTGTCCTCGACCACGTCCTTGACCTGCGGTTTGTGGACAACTTTCGGGCCATGTCGGGCACCGGACGTACGGTTCCCAGCCATGACACGCGAAATGAGGAGGCCGCTACCCGGTCGGTCGGCGGGCCGGACCGGTCCGGTGGCCGTCGTCGTCGGTGCCCTCGTCTGCCTGCTGGCCGCCTGCACCGCGCCCGAACGATCGGCCGGCGTGCAGGACTCGTCGGCGGCAGCGGTCATGCCGTCGTCGACCGCACCGTCGCCGACCGCCCCGTCGTCCGCGGCCCCGTCGCCCGAGGTGCGGTGGCGTCGAGGCGTGACGATGACGCCGCTGTCGCTGCCCGCGGAGATGAGCCTGGCGGCCGATCGGCTCGACCTGGGCGGGATGATCGCACCGGCGGGCGAGCGCCCGGCCGCCGCCGCGGCCATCCGGACGGCGCCGTCCGGGCATCGGGATCTGCAGGTGTCGACGTGGGACGGCGCCGGGTGGCAGCCGCACCCGGTCGCCACCGGCCGGACGGGCGAACCGCAAGGGGTCGACATCGCCGGTGGCGCCGGCCCGTCGGCGTTGGCCGGCTGGGTCTGGGTGCCCGGCGCCGACGGGGCCACCGTCGCCCCGTTCCTGTTGACCTCCACCGACCGGACCACCTGGACGGCCGTCGAGCTGCCCTCGTCCCTCGACGGGTATCGCCTGGTCGCGGTCGACGCCGACGCCGCCCGGGTGGTCGCGGTCGGCGAGAACGCGGCCGGGGCGGGCGTCCTGGTCACGGTCGAGGGCGCCGGTGGGGCGACGGTCGGCGACCTTCCCCGGTCCCCCGGCCGGCGATCGGTCGTCGACGTCACCCTCGCCGGTGCCACCGTGCTGGTCACCACCGGCCGGGACGCCTCACCCCGGTTCCTGCGTTCCTCCGACGGCGGCCGGAGCTGGGCCGATTCGATCTCGCTGTCCGACAGCGAGTGGGCCAGGGTGTCCGGCGTCGCCGCGGTCACCGGCGGTTTCCTGGCGGTCGGCGCCGACCGAGCCGGCGCCGATGGCTCCGACCGGCAGGCCGCCGCCTGGTTCTCCCCGGACGGCGTCGGCTGGCAGCCGGAGGCACTGCCTGAACCGGACGGATTTCGCCAGGATGGGAAGGACTCCCGGGCGGGCCGCCCCACCGCGTCGGCCGGGGACGGATTCACCGTCGTGGCCAGCGATTCGGCCGTCGCGCCGCAGGTGCTGACGCGTCGGGCGACGGGCGAGTGGGTCGCGCTGGGCGCACCCGCCGAGGAGGTCGCCGGCGGCTTCGGCGTCGGTGGTCGGCGGTCCCGGCCGGCACCGATCCGGCCGGTCCGACGTTGGTCGGCGTCCGGGGCGCGCTCGGCTCGACCCTGGGTCAGCTGGCCGGGGCCGGCTGGACCACGCTGTCCGCGCCCGCCGGCACCGAGCAGGTCACCGCCTTCCGCAGCGCCCCGTCGGCCGACCCGCAGGTCTGGAAGGCCGACGTGCAGCGAGCGCACTTCGAGCAGATCGAAGGGATCGGCTGGGACCGCTGGCTGGCGCTCAACTCCGTCGCCCTGTCCGGCGACGCCCTCGCGGTCGTCCCGCCGGATCCGCCGGAGGCGACCATGTGGACGCCGCGCGCCTACTCCGGCACCGCCGAACTGGCGGTGAACAGCGATGTCGTCGGCAGCCGCCTCACCATCCTGGGCTGGCAGCGGCCGGCGCCCGACCAACCGTGGGTTCCGGCAACCGGTTTCGGTGCGGAGGGGTGGGAGCAGGCGACCGCGGCGGGCAACCTCGGCGGCCTGTGGCTCATCGGGGGCGGGCACCGGGCGCAGGTCACGTCCACCGCGCCGGAGCAGGCGATGATCTGGTACTCGGCCGACGGGGTCACCTGGGCGCGCGCCGACGGCGACTTCGCGCAGGAGGACCGGGCGTCCCGGATCGTCGGGTTCTGCGCGGCGCCCGGCGGGCAGCGAGCCGCGGTCGGCGACGTGACCACGACCGCCGGCACCCGCCAGGCCGCGCTGTGGATCGAACAGGACGGCCGCTGGCAGCGCAACGAACTGCCGACCGACTCGGGCCGGACATCGACCTTCACCTCCTGCGTCGACGTCGCCGGCACGCTGGTGGTCAACGGCTCGATGGGCAGTGGGGTCGAGCGTTGGAGCTGGTCGCCGACAGGCTTCGCCGAACAGGACATGCCGCCGATCGCCACCGGGCGCGACAACGGCGCGGGCACCCGCGAGTTCCGGGACGTCGCCGCCGTCCCCGGCGGGTACGTCGCGACCGGCCGGTTGGACGCGGCCCCGCACACCGGTCCGGTGGTCTGGTTGTCGGCGGACGGGCAGCACTGGCAATGGCTGGCGCTGCCGGCCGACCGGCCGGACGCCTGGTCGATCGTCGCCGGCGTCGGCGGCGACCTGCTGGTGCTCAGCTCGTCCGCCACCGGGTCGCAGGCCTGGCGGATTCCCGACATCGCCTCGGTCATCGCCGCGATGCCCACCTCGAGCTGATGGAGCCGGACATGGCCGCACCCACCACCGCCGGACCCCGATCCGTTACCCGTCGCGGGCGTCGCACCGCGTGGCCGATCGCCGTGCTGATGATCCTGGCGGTCTCCCTTGCCGCGTGTACCGGCTCCGCCGACGGCCCCGGCCCGAGCTCGTCGCCCGGCGAGTCGGGCCCGGTGAGCGCCGGCCCGCCGAACCCCGACGAGTGGCGCAGCCAGGTGTCGTTCGAGCCGCTGGACGTGCCCGGCGAGATGGTCGCCACCGCCGACCGTCTGGATCTGGGCGGGTTGGTCGCCGGCACTGCCGAGCGGCCCGCGTTGCTCGCGGCGATCCGCACCACCGCGCAGGGTCGCCGCGACCTGGACGTTTCGGTGTGGGACGGCACCGCCTGGCAGCCGGCCGACGTCGGCACCGACGTGCCGGGTGAGCCGCAGGACGCGGTGATCGCCGGCAACGAGGCCGTGGCCGCGATCGGCGGGTCGACCTGGGAATCCGGCACCGTCTGGCCGTTCCTGGTGACCAGCACCGATCGCGCGACGTGGACTGCGGCCCAGCTCCCGTCGTCGCTGAGCGGCTTCACCATCGTGGCGGTGGCGGTGGATGGCGGTCGCGTGGTCGCCCTGGCCCAGAACGCTGCTCACAACGCCGCCACCGTGGTCATCGACCCGACCGGGGAACCCGTCGTCACCGCCGTGCCGGCGGTGCCGCAAGGGCAGTACCGCGATCTCGCCTCGCTGGCCGTCGCCGGCGACACGGTGGTCCTGACGGGCACCCAGGATGCGTCGCGATCCAGCGCCCCGAAGTCGTTCGTCTCGTCGGACGGGGGCCGGACCTGGGCCGAACCGACTGCCATCTCGGCGTCCGCCGAGGCGACGGTGAGCGGTGTGGTCGCGGTACCGGGCGGCTTCGTGGCGACCGGCCGGGATCTTGTCCCCGACAACCAAGAGCGTGAGAGTCGGGCATCGGCTTGGTTCTCCGCGGACGGCGGCGCCTGGCAGGCCGAGTCGGTGCCGGAGCCCAAAGGCTTCCGGTGGGATGGCTACGACTCCACCCTGGGTGTCCCGCGCACGGCCGGCGGCTACGTCCTGGCCATCGCATCCAGCACCTCGAACCGCAGCGCCCGGCCCTACCAGCGCCAGCCCACCGGGGAATGGATCGCACTGACCGAGACGAACCAGGTCGCCGACGGGGTCGGCTTCGGCGGGCAGGTCGTCCCGGTCCACCTGCCGACCGGAACCGACGCCCCCGCAAGGACTTTCGTGGCCATCGAGGGTGCGCACGGGTTGTCGGTCGCCGACATCCGATCCGGTCAGTGGTCGAACCTGATCGCCCCCGGGTCGTACATCGATCCGTACTTCTTCTACTCCGCCCAGTCGGGCGGCACACCCGGATGGCGGGCGGTCATCCGGCAGCGCAACTTCGCCCGGTTCGGGGACACCGGGTTCCGGTGGTGGTACGAACCGGCGGAGGTGACGTTGACAGCCGACGCGCTGACGGCGCTCGACTGGGACCCACCCGCTGCGGCCGGCGCCGACGACGTCCGCCGTGGGACCGACGGATCCGCCGAGGTGGTGCTGGCCACCCGGTTCACCGACGACCCGGAGCGCTGGGTCGTCGACGGCTGGTCCCGGGCATCGGCCGATCAGCCCTGGCAGGCGGCCTCCGGATTCGGCGCCGAACAGGCCGAGACCGTTGACGGCGTAGGATATGTCGGGTCCGCCTGGGTCGCCTGGGGTCGGCACGGCACCGGCGTCGGCAGCACCGATCACGCCATGCTCTGGTACTCCACGGACGGGGTGAACTGGTCGCGGGCCGACGGCGACTTCGGCCCGCAGGACGGGGGCTCACAGATCAGCCACGTCTGCGCCGGGCCGAACGGGGAAGCGGTCGCAGTGGGTTCGATCAACGGATCCGATCAGGTCGGGACGGCCACCAGATGGGCAGCCGACCCGAGCGGTCGCTGGCAGCCGATTCCGCTGGCCGACACCCCGGGAACGGCGTCCCGGTTTGCCTACTGCGCGACGGTCGACGGCCGGCTGTGGATCCGCGGTTTCCTGGACGGAGCGGACCGACGCTGGCAGGTCGGTACCGACGGCGTGCCGGCACCGGCCGCCGATCCCGGTGCGGATAGCGCCCAGCCGTCCGCGGATCCGACCGCATCGAGCCCGCAACCGAATCCGGCCAGCTCAGAACTGTCCGTGCCGCAGCCGGTCTCGGGCGGCTTTGTGGCCACCGGCCGACTCGACAGGCCTGCCTACACCGGCCCGGTGATCTGGCTGTCGGCGGACGGGGAGAACTGGACCTGGGTGCCGGTGGCCGCCGACCGCCCCGACGTCGGCCTGCTGGCCGACGACGTGGACGGCGACCTGGTTGTGCTGTCATCGTCACCGACCGCGTCCCGGGCCTGGCGGATCCGGGACATCGCGACGGTGATCGCCTCGATCCCGCCAACCTCCTGATCGCGGCCTTTGCTTCGCACGCCGCAGATCCGTGATCAACGCGACGGGAGCGACCGGATGGTGTCGACCCGTCGGCACCCGACCGACGATTGGCGGTCCAAGGTGAATCAGCCATGCGCCACCACGTCTCGCCGGCAGCAGGCCGGGCTCGCTCCGGCCGTCACCGTGGACGCGCACCGCGACCGGCGCACCACCGGCTCAAGTGAGCCGGCGGTGCGCCACTGGCGGCGCCAGACCCGACGCGATGAACGGCGCCGGCGCGATGCGCCGACCTTCACGTCGCCACACCCGACATTTCGGGCCCGAATCCGAGCCTGTGATCAGCGCGGCGAGGGGACGAGCCTGGCCGGCGGCGAGCCCCTCGACGCGACGACGGCGGCCACCCCGGGATCGGGATGGCCGCCGCGAACGCAGAACCGGATTTACAGCGTCTTGGCCTTGGCCAGCACGTCGTCCATGCCGCCGACGTTCAGGAACGCCTGCTCGGGGATGTTGTCGTATTCACCCTTGGCGATGGCGTCGAAGGAGGAGATGGTCTCCTCCATCTCCACGTACGAACCCTCCATGCCGGTGAACTGCTTGGCCACGAAGAAGTTCTGGCCCAGGTAGCGCTCCATCCGGCGGGCCCGGCCGACGAGCAGCTTGTCCTCTTCGCCCAACTCGTCCATGCCCAGAATGGCGATGATGTCCTGCAGCTCCTTGTACTTCTGCAGGATCCGGATGACCTCCTGGGCGACCCGGTAGTGCTCGTCACCGACGAACTGCGGGTCCAGGATCCGGGACGTCGAGGACAGCGGGTTCACCGCCGGGTAGATGCCCTTCTCGGTGATCGCCCGGTCGAGCTCGGTGGTGGCGTCCAGGTGCGCGAAGGTGGTGGCCGGCGCCGGGTCGGTGTAGTCGTCCGCGGGCACGTAGATCGCCTGCAGCGAGGTGATGGACCGTCCCTTGGTCGAGGTGATCCGCTCCTGCAGCTCGCCCATCTCGTCGGCCAGGGTCGGCTGATAACCCACCGCGGACGGCATCCGGCCGAGCAGCGTGGACACCTCGGAGCCGGCCTGGGTGAACCGGAAGATGTTGTCGATGAACAGCAGCACGTCCTGGTTCTGCACGTCCCGGAAGTACTCGGCCATGGTAAGAGCCGAGAGCGCCACTCTCATCCGGGTGCCGGGCGGCTCGTCCATCTGGCCGAACACCAGCGCGGTGTCGTGGATGACGCCGGACTCGGTCATCTCCACGAACAGGTCGTTGCCCTCGCGGGTCCGCTCCCCCACCCCGGCGAACACCGAGGTGCCACCGAAGTTCTTGGCGACGCGGGTGATCATCTCCTGGATCAGCACCGTCTTGCCGACGCCGGCGCCACCGAACAGGCCGATCTTGCCGCCCTGCACGTACGGGGTAAGCAGGTCGATGACCTTGATGCCGGTGACCAGCTGCTGGGTCTTGCCCTCCAGCTGGTCGAAGGCCGGCGGCTTGCGGTAGATCGGCCAGTGCTCGGCGTCCTCGCCGACCCCCGGCTCGTCCAGGCACAGCCCGAGGGCGTTGAACACGTGGCCCTTGACGGAATCGCCGACCGGCACCGAGATCGGCGCGCCGGTGTCGGTGACGGACGCGCCGCGGACCAGACCGTCGGTGGGCTGCATGGAGATGCAGCGCACGACGTCGTCGCCCAGGTGCAGCCCGATCTCCAGGGTCAGCGTGCGCTCGGGGCCCCCCTGGGTCACCTTGACGTGCAGGGCGTTGAGCAGCGCCGGCACCTGGCCCCTGGGGAACTCGACGTCGACGACGGGGCCGATCACCCGCACGACCCGGCCGGTGGTGGCTGGCGCCTCGGTGGTTGTCATATCAGTCCTCTTCGTTGCCAAGTGCGGCCAGAGCGTCTGCGCCGCCGACGATCTCGGTCAGTTCCTGGGTGATCTGGGCCTGCCGGGCCTGGTTGGCCTGCCGGCTCAGCTTCTTGATGATGTCGTTGGCGTTGTCGGTCGCCGCCTTGCAGGCCGCCCGCCGGGCCGCGGACTCGGCCGCCGCCGCGTCCAGCAGCGCCGCGTAGATCCGCGTCTTGAGGTACTTGGGCAGCATCTCGTCCAGCAACTGGTCGGACGACGGCTCGAACTCGTAGGCGGGCATGATGCCGGGCGTGTTCGGGTCCCGGTCGACGTACTCGATCTCCATCGGCGCCATCCGCCGGGCCTGCGGCCGCTGGGTGATCATGGAGACGAAATGCGTTGACACCAGATGGATCTCGTCGATGCCGGGCTTGCCGTCCGCCTGGCCGGCCGAGCCGGCCAGGAACGCGGGCAGGATCTCCTCGGTGGCGTGCTCGGCGTGCGCGTAGGTCGGCCGCTCCGAGAAGCCCGTCCAGGACGCCTCGATCGGCCGGTTGCGGAACGTGTAGTAGCCCACGCCCTTGCGGCCGATGACGTACAGCACCGACTCCTTGCCCTGCGACCGCAGCAGCGCGCCGAGTTCCTCGGCCGCCTTGATCGCCATGGCGTTGTAGCCGCCGCACAGCCCGCGGTCGGCGGTGATCAGCAGGATGCCGGCGCGCTTCGGCTCGTCCCGCTCGTTGAGCAGCGGATGGTCCAGCGTCGATGCCGAGGCCAGTGCGGTCAGCACCTCGGTGATCTGCCGCGAGTACGGCGCCGCCGCCGCCACCTTGGCCTGCGCCTTGGCGATGCGGGAGGTGGCGATCATCTCCTGCGCCTTGGTGATCTTCTGGGTCGACTTGACCGACTTCACCCGTTGGCGCAGCACACGAACCTGTGCCGCCATCACTCACCTCCCTGGAATCGGGTGTGGGGCATCGAAATCGGATTCACTTCTTGGGCGGAGCGGGGCGTTGGACCTGGACCTTCTCCTGGCCGACCGCCGCCGCGTCCATCGGCTTGACCTGCGGCTCGCGACCCAGGATGGTGCCCTCCGACGTGGTGAAGGTGTCGGCGAACTCGGCCAGCGCGTCCTTCAGCGCGTTCTCCGAATCCGAGGAGAGCACCTTCTCGTCGCGGATCGCCTGCAACGGGCTGCCCGCCGAGTGCCGCAGGTACTGCAGGAACTCGCTCTCGAACCGCCGGACGTCCTCGACCGGAACCCGGTCCAGGTGACCGCGGGTGCCGGCCCAGATGGAGACGACCTGCTCCTCGACCGGATACGGGGTGAACTGCGGCTGCTTGAGCAGCTCGACCAGCCGGGATCCGCGGGCCAGGGCACGCTTGGAGACGTCGTCCAGGTCGGAACCGAAGGCGGCGAACGCCTCCAACTCGCGGTAGGCCGACAGGTCCAGCCGCAGCGTGCCGGACACCGTCCGCATGGCCTTGACCTGCGCGGCACCGCCGACCCGGGACACCGAGATGCCGACGTTCACCGCGGGCCGGACGCCCGAGTTGAACAGGTCGCCCTCCAGGAAGCACTGCCCGTCGGTGATGGAGATGACGTTGGTCGGGATGTAGGCCGACACGTCGCCGGCCTTGGTCTCGATGATCGGCAGGCCGGTCATCGAGCCGGCGCCCAGCTCGTCGGACAGCTTGGCGCAGCGCTCCAGCAGGCGCGAGTGCAGGTAGAACACGTCGCCCGGGTAGGCCTCGCGGCCCGGCGGGCGGCGCAGCAGCAGCGAGATCGCACGGTAGGCCTCGGCCTGCTTGGACAGGTCGTCGAAGATGATCAGAACGTGCTTGCCCTGGTACATCCAGTGCTGGCCGATGGCCGAGCCGGTGTACGGGGCCAGCCACTTGAAGCCGGCCGAATCGGACGCCGGGGCCGCCACGATCGTGGTGTACTCCAGCGCGCCGGCGTCCTCCAGGGACTGCCGGACACCGGCGATGGTGGTGCCCTTCTGGCCGACGGCGACGTAGATGCAGCGGACCTGCTGCTTGGGATCGCCGGTCTCCCAGAACTGCTTCTGGTTGATGATCGTGTCCACGCAGACCGCGGTCTTGCCGGTCTTGCGGTCGCCGATGATCAGCTGGCGCTGGCCACGGCCGATCGGCGTCATCGCGTCGATGGCCTTGATCCCGGTCTGCAACGGCTCGCTCACGCCCTGCCGCTGCACCACGGTCGCGGCCTGCAACTCCAGGGCGCGGACCTCGTCCGAGGCGATGTCGCCCAGGCCGTCGATCGGCTGGCCGAGCGGGTTGATCACCCGACCCAGGAACGCGTCACCGACCGGCACCGACAGCACCTCGCCGGTGCGGGTGACCTGAGCCCCCTCCTCGACGGAGGTCGCGTCGCCCAGCAGCACGGCGCCGATGTGCCGCACGTCCAGGTTCAGGGCCACCCCGAGCACCCCGCCGGGGAAGGACAGCAGCTCGTTGGACATCGCCGAGGGCAGGCCCTCGACGGTCGCGATGCCGTCCCCGGTCTCGGCGACGATGCCGACCTCCTCCCGGGTCACCTCGGGCGAGTAGCTGGAGACGTAACTCTCGATCGCGGAGCGGATCTCGTCGGGGGAGATCGTCAACTCGGTCATCGCGTTCCCGTTCTGTGTCTTCAATGGTTCTGCGTCTGGATCGTCGGGCGGGGGCGGATCTGGGTCGGCCGGGCCGGTCGGGCTACCCGGCCAGGCGGCGGCGCAAGTCGTCGAGCCGGCCGGCGACCGTGCCGTCGATCAACTCGTCACCGACCTGTACCCGGATGCCGCCCAGCAGGCTCGGTTCGATCTCCACGTGGGTGGTGACCTCCCGGCCGTAGATCCGGGCCAGCGCCGCGCGCAACCGGTCGACCTGCTCGTCGGTCGGCGGGCGGGCGGCCTTGACGAAGGCGACGATCTTGTCCCGCCGCTGGGCCGCCTGGTCGAGCAGCTCCCGCACCCCGTGGGTGAAGGACCGCCCGGCCGTGTCCCGGGCCAGCGCGTCGACCAGCTCGGTGACCAGGGTGTGCGCCCGTCCGGACAGCAACCGGTGCACCAGGGCCGAGCGGGCCTCGGGATCGGCCGTCGGATCGTCCAGGATCACCGACAGCTCGGGACTGGCGTCGACGATGCGGCCGAACCGGAACAACTGGTCCTCGACCTCGTCCAGCTCGCCGGTCCGCTCCGCCCGCCGGAACATGGCGGTCCGGCTCAGCCGGCGCACCGCGTCCTGCAGGTCGCGGGAGGAGGCCCACTCCTGCCGGACGGCGAACTGCGCCACGTCCAGCGCCGGGTCGCTGATCTTGCCGCCGAGCAGCCGCTGCACGATGCCGGCCCGCGCATCCGGCGCGAGCGTGTTCTCCGACAACGTGCGACGCAGCGGCACCTGCGTCAGCAGCAGGTCGGAGACGCGATCGAGATCGCTGCCCAGGGCGGCCAGGCCGACCCCGGTCAACGGCTCCGACACCTCCAGCAGGTGCCGGTTGGTCGCCTCCAGCGCCTGGCGGCTGGCGATGTGCTGCATCATCAGCGGTCCAGTTCGGCCAGGAAGCGCTCGACCGTGCGGTTCTGCCGGGCGTCGTCGTCCAGTGACTCACCCACCACCTTGCTGGCCAGTTCCACCGAGACCCGGCCCAGGTCGGCCCGCAGCTCGGCGATGATCTGCGCCCGCTGGGCATCCAACTGGGCGCGGCCGGCCGCGGCGATCCGCTCGGCCTCGGCGTGGGCCTGGGCGAGCATGTCGTCGCGGATGGCCTGGGCCTGGGCCCGGGCGTCCTCCCGGATCTTGGCCGCCTCTTCCCGGGCGCCGGCCAACTGCTGGTTGTACCGGTCCAGCGCGGCCTTGGCCTCGTTCTGGGCCTCCTCCGCCTTGGCGATGCCACCCTCGATGGCCTTGGTCCGGGCGGCATAGGCCTTTTCGAACTGCGGCCAGACGAACTTGCCCAGCACGACCAGCAGCAGCGCGAAGCCGATGGCCGCGATGACGACCTCGCCCCAGGGCAGGCCGATCGGGTTGGTCGACTCTTCAGCCGCGATGAAATAGCTCATGACGATCCGTCACTCTCCAGCGGTCGGGGCGGATCAGAGGATGAAGGGCACCACGAAGCCGAGCAGGGCCAGCGCCTCGGACACCGCGAACCCGAGGAACGCGTAGGTCCGGGTCAGGCCGGCCGACTCGGGCTGGCGCGCGGTCGAGGTGATGTAAGCCGCCCACACGATGCCGACGCCGATACCCGGGCCGATGGCGGACAGACCGTAACCGAGGGTACCGACGTTGCCGGTCAGATCGGCGAGATCCATGAGTGCGTTCTCCCTTTCACGGGATCCGGGGCGGATCCAGGTGATCAAATCGCTGGCCGCGCCGGTGCGGGCCAGGTGGTGCGGTCTAGGACGGAACCGAGCGGGCTAGTGCGAGTCGGCCAATGAGGACTCCAGGTAGATCGCGGCGAGCAGCACGAACACGTAGGCCTGCAGCGAGGCGATCAGCAACTCGAAGAAGACCAGGCCCAGGCTGCCGACGAAGGGCAGGATGCCCAGGACGTAGTCGAGCGGGCTGCCCGTGCTCCACAGATAGAGGGTGCCGACCGCGGCGATGGTGATCAGCATGTGACCGGCGAACATGTTGGCGAACAACCGGATGGCCAGGGTGAACGGCCGCAGGATGATGTTCGACAGGAACTCGATCGGGATCAGCAGCAGGTGCATCGCCGGTGGGATCCCGGGGATGTAGCACATCAGCTTGAAGAAGCCGAAGAAGCCGTGCTTCTGGATGCCGACGAACATGTAGATGAACCAGACCGTGACCGCCAGCAGGACCGGGACCGCGAAGTGCGACGTCACCGGCATCTGGGCGAGAGGGACGATGCCCCACAGGTTCTGGACGATGATGAAGGAGAACAGGGTGGCCAGGAAGCCGGCCCACTTGCGGCCCTGGGTGCCACCGAGGATTTCGATGGCGACGCCGTTGCGGACGAACCCGTAGGCGCTCTCGCCGGCGAACTGCATCTTTCCCGGGATCATCGCGGCCTTGCGGGACGCGGCCAGGTAGAACGCCATGATCAGGATCACGCCGAGGCCGAGCAGGACCATCGCCTTGACCGACGAGACGACCTCACCGTCGGCGACCTTGTCGAAGAAGAACGAGTGCTCGACGGTGGGCGCCTCGAACTCGCCGCTGTCGTCCGCAGCCAGCATCACCGCTGACAGGAGACTCACTGCACGCTCTCCCTTCGGGTGCCCGACGACGGCACCCCGGCTGGGGTGGTGGACCCGGTCGTTCGCATTGCCCTCATTCGGTTCGCTGTCTTCGCTTCTCGTAGTGCCCGGGCCGAGTCCGCGCGGTTCTGCGCGGACGAGGTCAGTTCATTGGTCACCCCGTCGGTGCCGACCCGCCCTGCGTGCCGCATGACCACCGCGTAGATGCCCAGCGCCAAGCCGATCACCGCGCCGATCGGCGCCAGCAATCGGGTGTCCCACCACTGATCCAGCAAAACGCCCACTCCGCCGAACAACACGAGACCGGAGATCAGGCTGCCGAGCACGGCCCATCCCTCATCCGCTCCCGGCGATGGGGGCTTGGCCTTGGGGAACATCTTCATGGCGTCCCGGACCTTATCAGGAGACTCGGACGTCCGGTGCACACGGTTCTGCGGGCGTGGCGAGCCTCGCAACGGTTTCGCAACCCTTTGGCCTGCACTTTTGTCGTCGGCGACGACCCGGCGCGATGAACGCTGCGGTCAGTGCGGGTCGACGTAGTAGAGCTTCAATGTCCAGACATACCTCATATGGGCCGCCAGCCACAGAAACACCCCGAGACCGATGGCGCCGGCCATCCAGCGGACGTTCACCGGCCCGTCCACCGGCATCGTCATGAGAATCACGGCCAGTACGAACACCTTGATCACGTAGGCGAAAAGTGCGGCGATCATCACAGTGTTCGGGTTGGTCTTGCCGACCCAGGCGATGACCACGGCCGAGAACGTGAAGAAGGCGCCGACGATCACCGTGCCGATCAGCACCCCCAGCACCGCTGCCCAGCCGCCGGCGAGGGCCCCGGCGATGCCGAGCACGATCCCCCCGGCCACCAGCGCGATCAGGCACAGCCGCAGGTGGCCCAGCGACCAGGCGCCGGCCGAGCGGCTGCGGTCGGCGATCGCCGCGGCCGCCCTGATCTGCTCGGACAGATCGACCTGGGGTCGCGGGGAACGGTCGGCGGCCGGTTCGTCTGGTTCGGTCACGTCGTTTCTCGTTCGTCGGAGTGGCTCTGGATGTCTCGCGTGGTCACCGAAGTGTGGCAGGAATTCGGTCGCGCTCGCGCCGGGCGAGCCGGTTGGCCCGCACCCTGGGCCACAACGAGAACATCAGTCCCACGATGAACAGGAAAGCGGTGGGGATCACGGCGACCTGCCAGCTGACGAAGGTCAGCGACACCGCGGCGGCGGCCAGTGCGAACGCCCAGTAGTAGAAGATCAGCACCGCCTGCCGGTGGGTGTGCCCGATGGCCAGCATCCGGTGATGCAGGTGCTGGTTGTCGGCGCTGAACGGGTGCCGGCCCTCCTTGGTCCGCCGGATCACCGCGAGCAGGAAGTCCAGGACCGGGATGAAGACCACCGCGAGCGCCACGATCAGCGGGGCCAGCAGGGCGATCGTGGATCGCGGGCCGAACGTGGACGGGTCCAGCTTCCCGCCGGCGCTGATGGTGGCGCCGGCCATGGCCAGGCCGATGAACATGGACCCGGAATCGCCCATGAAGATGCGGGCCGGGGAGAAGTTGTGCGGCAGGAATCCGATGCAGGCGCCGAGCAGGGCGGCCGCGATGAGCGGCGGCTGGGAGGCCGACGCGTCGTCCCCGGACAGCACCAATTGCCGGGCGGAGAAGATGAACAGGGCGAAGGCGCTGATCGCCGCGACCCCGGCGAGCAGCCCGTCCAGCCCGTCGATGAAGTTCATCGCGTTGGTCAGCACGACCGTCAGCAGCACGGTCAGCACGATGCCCTGCGTCTGGTCCAGGCTGACCAGGCTGCCGCCGGACGGCCCGCTGCTGGGCAACCACAGCACCTGCCACTGCACACCGAACAGCACCATCACGCCCGCGGCCAGGATCTGTCCGGCCAGCTTGGCCACCGCGTCCAGGTCGAACCGGTCGTCGATGATGCCGACCAGACAGATCACCCCGCCCGCCGCCAGCACCCCGACGATCTCGGACGACGAGACGAAGGCCGCCCCCAGGGCCGGCAACTGCAACGCCATCAACACGGCCGCGGCGAACCCGCAATACACCGCCAACCCGCCCATGCGCGGCGTCGGCAGCGAGTGCACGTCGCGCTCCCGGATCGGCGACACCGCCCCGACCCGCACGGCGATCAGCCGCACCACACCGGTCAGCAGGAATGTCACGACGACCGCCGCCCCGCAAACCAGGGCGTACTCGCGCAACGGAAGCGTGTATTCCGTCACCCGCCCAGGGTAGTGGGCACCGCGCCCGATTCCGGTGCCATGCGCGCGCATACGACCTGTGAGAGTCGGATGCCATGGGCGACACCCGGCGCTGCCCGAGGCTTTACCGAACCGAGACAGGAAGGTCGCGCAACGGAACGGGGTCGGCTTCGTCTCCTGGATGTAGCTCCGATTCGCGCCCCGATCCACCGGTGCGGCAGTCGGGTTCGACGCCCGGACCCGTGCACCGCCCGCGGGGGCCGCGAATCAGCGTTGCCGAACCGAATACCGAGCCCCACGCCGGGAGCTGCCCGCAGGCCCGATCACGACACGCCGTCGGATCGGGCCTTCGGCTACCCGCCCCTCCCCGCGCGGATCAACTACGCAGGCGCGGGTGAAACCACACCGTTTGTGCTTCGTGGGACAGGGGTCAACGACTTCATCCGCGCGGCCGGGCGCACCGCCGGCCGAACAAGCGCGCTTTCCGGCTGGCTCACCGCGCGGTGGCGTCCTCGACGGCGCCGACGACCTCGCGCAGCCGGTCCAGCGGCACCGCCCCGACCCGCAGCACCCGCGGCAGGTCACCGGTGATGTCGACGACGGTGGAGGCCACCCCGATCGGCGACGGACCGCCGTCCAGGTAGACCGCGACCTGCTCGCCCAACTGAGCCCGCGCGTCGTCGGCGGTGGTGGCCGGCGGTCGGCCACTGCGGTTCGCGCTGGACACCGCCATCGGCCCGACCAGCCGCAGCAGGTCGATGGCCACCGGGTGCAGCGGCATCCGCACCATCACCGTGCCGTTGGCATCGCCCAGATCCCAGCGCAGCGACGGCGCGTGCTCGATCACCAGGGACAGCCCACCCGGCCAGAACGCCTCGACCAGCGTGCGGGCGACCGGCGGCACCGCGACGACCAGGCCCTCCACGGTGGTCCAGGAGCCGACCAGCACCGGGACGGGCATGTCCGGACCCCGGCCCTTGGCCGCCAGCAGGGCCCGGACCGCCGCCGCGTTGAACGCGTCCGCGCCGATGCCGTAGACGGTGTCGGTGGGCAGCACGACGAGGTTCCCGGCGGCCGCCGCTCCGGCCGCCGCTTCCAGCCCGGCCCGCCGGGCGATCGGGTCGGCGCAGTCGAAGGTGGTCACGTCGCCCTCCCGGGCCGCCTCGCAGGCTCGGCCGCCCCAGCGCGGGCGCCGCTGCCGGGTCGATGATTCACTCGGCAAGCCTCGCTCACGATGGGCCAGTCAACCGCACCCGGGTGGCGGTGACGAACCGCGGCCGGCCGGTGAGGTCCTGGTGGTCGGCGACCTCGGCCAGCACCCGTCGCGCCCGGAGCAGGGCCGGCACCGACTCGCCCTGGCTGTCGTCGTGCTCGACGGCCAGCACGCCGCCGACCTTGAGCAGGGACGCGGCCACCGACAGCAGCGGGCGGATCACCGCCAGACCGTCGGGTCCGGCGAACACCGCCTCGGCCGGGTCGTGCTCGGCCACCTCGGGTTCGACCGCGGTCCCGTCGGGCACGTACGGCGGATTGGCCGTGACCAGGTCGACCTGCCCGTCCAGGTCGGCCAGCAGCCGGTCGTCGAAGATGTCCCCGCCCCGCAGCTCGACCCGGGTCCGGCCGAGACCGGCCTGGGTGAGCGCATTCCGGCGGGCCCAGGCCAGCGCGGAGGACGAGCGCTCCACCCCGATCACCCGGGCGTCCGGGCGCTCCGCCGCGACGGCCAGGGCGATGGCGCCGCTGCCCGTGCACAGGTCGACCACCACCGGCCTGGCCACGGCCGCGATCGCGGTCAGTACCCAGGTCAGCAGCGATTCGGTCTCCGGCCGGGGCACGAACACGCCGGGGCCGACCTCGACGGTCGCCCGGCCGAACTGCACCGAGCCGAGCAGGTGTTGCAGCGGAATCCGCCGGGCCCGCTGCTCGATCAGGGCCTGGTAGTCGTGCAGGAACGGCTCCTCGACCAGCGGGGTCAGCCCCAGCCGGGTCCGGGACACGCCCAGCAGGTGGCCGGCCAGCTCCTGCGCATCCACGTCGGGGGTGGCCACGCCGGCGGCGTCCAGCGTCCGGGCCGCGTCGAGGATGGCCGCCCGCAACGAATGTCGGCTCATCGCAGCGACCCCCTCGGGCGGCAAGCCTGGCTCATCGAGCCGGGGTGCCGGCGCCGGCCAGCCGTTCCGCCCGGTCGGCCGCCGACAGCGCGTCCAGCACGGCGTCCAGGTCCCCGTCCAGGACGGCGTCCAGGTTGTAGGCCTTGTAGCCGACGCGGTGGTCGGCGATCCGGTTCTCCGGGAAGTTGTAGGTGCGCACCCGTTCCGACCGGTCGACGGTGCGGACCTGGGACCGGCGCGCGTCGGCGGCGGCCGCCTCGGCGCTCGCCCGGGCCGCGGCCAGCAGCCGGGCCCGCAGGATCCGCATGGCCTGTTCCTTGTTCTGCAACTGGGACTTCTCGTTCTGGCAGGACACCACGATGCCGGTGGGCAGATGGGTGATGCGGACGGCGGAGTCGGTCGTGTTCACCGACTGCCCGCCGGGGCCCGACGAACGGAAGACGTCGATCCGCAACTCGTTGTCGTTGATCGGGATCTCGTCGACCTCCTCGGCCTCCGGGGCGACGAACACCCCCGCGGCCGACGTGTGCACCCGGCCCTGCGACTCGGTGACCGGCACCCGCTGCACCCGGTGCACTCCACCCTCGTACTTCAGCCGGGCCCAGACGCCGTCCGCGTTCGTCCCCGGCGCCTTCACCGCGAGCGTGACGTCCTTGTAGCCGCCCAGATCCGACTCGGTGGCCGAGAGCACCTCGGTCTTCCAGCCGCGCCGTTCGGCGTAGCGCAGGTACATCCGCAGCAGGTCGCCGGCGAACAGCGCCGACTCCTCGCCGCCCTCCCCCGCCTTGACCTCGACCAGCACGTCCTTGCCGTCGTCCGGATCGCGGGGCACCAGCAGCTCGGCCAGCCGGGCCTCCAACTCGTCCACCCGCCCGGCCAGCGACCGCGCCTCGTCGGCGAACGCGGGGTCCTCGTCGGACAGCTCACGGGCCGCTTCGAGATCGCCCCGGGTGGTCGCCAGATCGCGGGCGGTGGTGACGATCGGGGTCAGTTCCGCATAGCGACGACCGAGCCGCCGGCTGGCCGACGGGTCGGCGTGCACGGCCGGGTCGGCCAGCGCGACCTGTAGCTGCTCGTACTCGGCGACCAGCGAGTCCACCGCCGACGCGCTGCTCGTGCTCACCTGCTCGCCGCCTCCTCGATCGTGACCTGCTGCGCTGATCAATCCCGGGTTCGCGCACCCGATTCGTCCGATTCCACCCGGGTTTGATCAGCGAACTCCGGCTGGGACGCGGTCCCGGAACGCGAAACGGCGCCCGCCGGCTCTCGAACGGAGAGCCCCGCGGGCGCCGTGGTGGTGCTAACGGCTGCGCTTGCCGTACCGCGCCTCGAAGCGGGCCACCCGGCCGCCGGTGTCCAGGATCTTCTGCTTGCCCGTGTAGAACGGGTGGCAGTTGGAGCAGACCTCGACGTGGATCTGGCCGCTGGTCTCGGTGCTGCGGGTGGTGAAGGTGTTGCCACAGCCGCAGTGCACCTCGGTGGTGACGTAGGCGGGATGGATGCCTGTCTTCATCGTGCGTTCCTCTTTCCGGGAGAGCCTGTCGGATGGGCCGCCGGGTCGCCCGCGTCGTTGCGCGCGGACGTGAACCGGAGCCGGGCTCGACCGACCAGTCTGCCAGATCGGCCGGTCGACATGCCAAACGCGGTCGCCCCGCCGCCTATTCCGCCCCGTCCGGGGCGGCCAACCGGAGGCCCAGCGCGCCGGCCGGGGCGAACCCCCAGCGCGGCCCGAGGGTCGCGACCCACCCCCGCAGGCCGTACTTGCTCGCCAGGGCGGCCAGCACCCTCGGCACCGACGACTCCGGCAGCACGCGCCCCACCGCGTGGACGCTCCGACCCAACGGTTCGCCCCGGACTGTGCACGGCGCCACCTCGCAAGCCCCGTTCCGGCGCAGCCGCTTGACCTTGCCGGCCGTCGGGTTCACCCACACCCACAACCGATCCCCTGCCGTGCCGGGCCAGTCCGGGTCGGCGGGCATCACCCACACCGGGGTCGGCACGGGCGTGCCGTCCCGGCGGAACGTGGTGAGCAGCATGTACTCGGCCCGACCCAGCAGCTCAACGGGATCGAGTCGGGTCGGTCCGCTCAATCGCTGTTTCCACCGGGCGTGGTCTTGGCCACCTGCATCAGGAACTCGATGTTGCTGCGCGTCTTGCGCAACCGATCCAGCACCAGTTCGATCGCCTGCTGGGTGTCCAGCGCGGCCAGCACCCGACGCAGCTTGACCACCACGGCCAGCTCGTCGGGCGACATCAGCAGGTCCTCCTTGCGGGTCGACGACTGGTCGACGTCGATCGCCGGGAAGATCCGCTTGTCGGCCAGCCGCCGGTCCAGCTTGAGCTCGGCGTTGCCGGTGCCCTTGAACTCCTCGAAGATCACCGTGTCGCCGGCCGAACCGGTCTCCACCAGCGCGGAGGCGAAGATCGTCAGCGAGCCGCCGTTCTCGATGTTGCGGGCCGCGCCGAGGAACCGCTTGGGCGGGAACAGCGCGGTCGAGTCCACGCCGCCGGACAGGATCCGGCCGGACGCCGGGGCGGCCAGGTTGTACGCCCGGCCCAGCCGGGTGATCGAATCCAGCAGCACGACGACGTCGCGGCCCATCTCGACCAGCCGCTTGGCCCGTTCGATGGACAGTTCGGCGACCAGTGTGTGGTCGGCCGGCGGCCGGTCGAAGGTGGAGGCGATGACCTCGCCCTTCACCGACCGCTGCATGTCGGTGACCTCCTCCGGACGCTCGTCGACGAGCACCACCATCAGGTGGCATTCCGGGTTGTTCTTGGTGATCGCGTTGGCGATGGCCTGCATCACCATGGTCTTGCCGGCCTTGGGCGGGGACACGATCAGCGCCCGCTGCCCCTTGCCGACCGGCATCACCAGGTCGATGACGCGGGTGGTCAGCAGGTGCGCCTCGGTCTCCAGGCGCAGCCGCTCGTTCGGGTAGAGCGGGGTCAGCTTGGTGAACTCGGGCCGGTTGCGCGCCTGCTCCGGCTCCAGGCCGTTCACCGAGTCGAGCCGGACCAGGGCGTTGAACTTCTGCCGCTGCGGCTCACCCTCCCGCTGCGCCCGGACCGCCCCGGTCACCGCGTCGCCGCGGCGCAGGCCATTCTTGCGCACCTGGGACAGCGAGACGTAGACGTCGTTCGGCCCAGTCAGGTACCCGGAGGTCCGGATGAACGCGTACGAGTCGAGCACGTCCAGGATCCCGGCGACCGGGACGAGCACGTCGTCCTCGCGGATCTCCGGCTCGCTGGGTCCGTCCGAGTAGCGCTCGCGCTGACCCCGGCGGTTGCGGTCGCGGTAGCGGCGACCGCGGCGACCGCGGCCGTCGCCCTCGTCGTCGTCGTCGCGGCGGTTGTCCTGGCGACCGTCAGACCGATTGTCGGTGCGGTTGTCCGGTCGGGCGTCGGCCCGGTTGTCCGGCCGGGTCTGCACGCCACCGGACCGGTTCTGGTCCCGGCCGCCGTTCTGGTCGCGATTCTGGTCCCGCCCCTGCTCGCGACCGCCCTGGTCGCGTCCCTGCTGGTCGCGTCCCTGCTGGTCCCGGCCCTGCTGGTCGCGTCCCGGCTGGTCGCGGCCCGGCTGCCGGTCGGTGACCGCGGGGGCGCCGGCTGCCCCGTTGGTCGCGCCGTCGGCGACCTCGGCGCGGTTGTCCCGCCGGCCGCGGCGGTTCCGGCGGCCACGTTGGCC
>JBDHZW010000001.1:0-51629 GCA_039812105.1 Nakamurella sp. | reverse complement strand
CCGTCGATCACCGCCTACGAACTCGTCGACGGCCGCTACGTCGTTGTCGGCGAGGCCACCGGCGCGGCGACGCTCACCCTGGAGCGACCCTTCCCGGTGAGGATCACCCCGGCCGATCTGATCCGCTGACGGATCAGAGCTTGGTCATCGGCACGCCGCCGATGAGCATCAGCCGCACCTTGCCGGAGGCGCCGAAGTCGATCGTGGCGGTGGCCCGCTGACCGGCCCCGTCGACCGCGAGAACCTTGCCGAGGCCGTACTTGTCGTGCGACACGCGATCCCCGACGCCCAGTTCCAGGGTGGGCCGGGCGCCCAGGGTCGGCCCGCGACCGGCCCGGGACGGGGAATTCGACCCGAACCGGCTGGCCGTCACCGGCGCCGAGCGTCCCCCACCGCCGTAGCCGCCGAAGCGGGGGCGGCGGCCGTACCTGAAATCGCCCTCGAAGTCGCTGTCGCCGATGAAGCCGCCGGCCCGGGCATCCGCGTCGGTGCGCCGCCATTCGATCAGGTCGGTCGGGATGTCGGCCAGGAAGCGGGATGCCGGATTGGCGTTCGGCTGTCCCCAGGCCGACCGCATCATCGCCCGGCTCACGTACAGCCGCTTCATCGCCCGGGTGATGCCGACGTACGCCAGCCGCCGCTCCTCGGACAGCTCTGCGTCGTCGGCCAGCGCGCGTTGGTGCGGGAAGATGCCGTCCTCCCAACCGGTCAGGAACACCACGGGAAACTCCAGGCCCTTCGCCGTGTGCAGAGTCATCAGGGTGACCATGCCCTCGGCCGAGTCCGGCACCGAGTCGGCGTCGGCGACCAGGGACAGTTGTTCCAGCACGGCCAGCAGCAGCTCGCTGGCGTCCGGCGGCACATCCTCGTCGTCGACAACGTCGGCGTCCTCGGCGACCTCGGTCTCGTCCGCGCTCAAGGCGGCGAGACCGCCCCCGGCGAGCAGGGTTTCGGTGGTCTCCCGGAGCACGCTGACCAGCTGGTCCAGGTTCTCCAGGCGCGAGTGGTCCTGCGGGTCCTCCGAATCCTCCAGCTCGGCCCGGTATCCGGTGCGTTCGAGGACCGCGGTCAGCAAATCGGCCGGCTCCATGCCGAAGCCGACCTCGGACCGCAGACCGGCCAGCAATTCTCCGAACGACCGCAGCGAATTCGCCGATCGGGCCGCCAGTCCCGGAATGTCGTCGACGAGTTGCAGCGCCTCGCCGAAGCCGATCCGCTCCTGCTCGGCGAACAGCGCGACGGTGGCCTCGGCCCGGTCGCCGATCCCGCGTCGCGGCGTGTTCAGGATGCGGCGCAGGTTGATCTCGTCGTCCGGGTTGGCGATGGCCCGCAGGTACGCGAGCGCGTCCTTGACCTCCTTGCGCTCGTAGAAGCGCACCCCGCCGACGATCCGGTACGGCATCCCGTTCCGGATGAACACGTCCTCCAGCGCCCGCGACGCCGAGTTGGTCCGGTAGAACACCGCGACGTCCCCGAACACCGCGTCACCGGCGTCGACCAGGGAGTCGATCTCCTTGCCGACGAACTGCGCCTCGTCGTGCTCGTTGTCGCCGACGTAGCCGGTGATCCGGGTGCCGCCGCCCTGCGCGGTCCACAGGTTCTTGGCCTTGCGGCCGGCGTTGCGGGCGATGACGGAATTGGCGGCGGACAGAATGGTCTGGGTCGACCGGTAGTTCTGTTCCAGCAGGATCGTGCGGGCGTCCGGGTAGTCGCGCTCGAACTCGACGATGTTGCGGATGGTCGCCCCGCGGAAGGCGTAGATCGACTGGTCGGCGTCGCCCACCACCACCAGCTCGGCCGCCGGCACCTCGCCCGATCCGTCCCCGACGAGGGCCTTGACCAGCAGGTACTGGGCGTGGTTGGTGTCCTGGTACTCGTCCACCAGCACGTGCCGGAACCGCCGCCGGTAGTGCTCGGCGACCGCCGGGAACTGCTGCAGCAGGTGCACGGTCTGCATGATCAGGTCGTCGAAGTCCAGCGCCGACGCCGACCGCAACCGCTCCTGGTACCCCTGGTAGACCTGCGCGACGATCGTCTGCTTGTCGCCGTCGGCGCGTTCCAGGGCGGTCTGCGCGTCGATCAGCTCGTTCTTGAGGTTTGAGATGGCCGCGGCCAGCATCCGGGCCGGGTACTTCTTGCCGTCGATGTTCAGCCCGTTCGCGACCAGCTGGGCCAGCCGCTGCGAGTCGGCCTGGTCGTAGATGGTGAAGGTGGTCTTGAGCCCCAGCTGCGTCGCCTCGGCCCGCAGGATGCGCACGCACATCGAGTGGAACGTCGACACCCACATCGATCTCGCCCGACCACCGACCAGGTCGAACACCCGGTCCTTCATCTCCCGGGCGGCCTTGTTGGTGAACGTGATCGCCAGGATCTCGCCGGGTTGGGCGCCGCCAACCGCCAGCAGGTAGGCGATCCGCCGGGTCAGCACCCGGGTCTTGCCCGACCCGGCGCCGGCCACCACCAGCAGCGGCGCGCCGCGATGCTCGACCGCCTCGCGCTGCGGCGGGTTCAGGCCGTCCAGCAGCTCGTCGGCCCGTTGCCGGGCCCGCTCGGCCCGCTGGCGGGCGAGGTCGGCCGGCGACGGCTCCGGCTCGGCCAGACCGAAGGTGGGGAGATCGAACAGGCTCGTCATGACGGTGCTCACGCTACCCGCCGCCCCCGACAGTCCCGGGCCAGCGCGCGGGCCGGACCATCCTCGATCACCTGTTCGGCACAGGAAGGGTGGGCCCGCTTTCCTAGGGATTTCGCCTGGGGTGTTGCCTGGCAGGCACCCGAAAAGATCGTTGCATCCTGGCCGTCGCCACGGATATCCACGTCGAGAAGGGCTCGAACAATGAAGAAGGTCGTCGCCAAGGAAAATTCGCGCGCGTTGTCGCCGATCCGTTCGCACCGATTCTCCCGGATCGGCCGCGGGGCGGTGGTCGGTATCGCGACCGTAGGCCTGCTGGGCCTGGGGATCGGCACGGCGGCAGCAGCGGCGCCGGCCGGGGCCGCCGAGCAGGACGTCCAGACCTCCGAGGTGCAGGGCGTTCCCGACTATCTCCAGGTCGCCGTGCTGGTCACCAACAGCAGCAGCTACGACCTGGTCTGGTCCGGTGAGCAGCTGGGCCACGAGGCGTACTTCGCCGGGGCCTCCGTCCTGCACCCTGGCCAGAGCACCTACTACGTCTTCCGGCAGCCCTGGTCCGACGGACCGTTGAACGTCTTTCCCAGCTTCCAGGTCGGCGACACCGGCAAGTTCATCTATCCGGCGTTCAGCGTGCCGCTGATCGGAGCCAACGCCTACCTCTGTTCGGCCGATGAGGTCGACAGCGGATCCAAGGTCAAACTGACGAACTGTTCGATCGAACACGGAGACTGGCAGCCCGGCGCCAAGGTCACCGTCAAGGACCGATGATTCGGATCAACCCGGGTGACGGCGGCCCGGTCGGTGTGGTCTACTGGGCCCATGTCCAGCCTCACCGACTCCCGCTGCGCGCTCGCGCGGCGCGAGTTTTTCTATGGGTACCGGATCCCGGTGCCCGTCCGAGGCTGAGCAACCCGCCCACGACGACGCCCCGAGGTCCACGAGACCCGGGGCGTTTTTCGTGCCCCGGGATCGCGGCCCGGGGCAAGGAGGACCATCATGACCAGTGCCCTGACCGCCCCGCAGCCGACCGCGAGCAAGCTCCCGGTGCACCTGCGAACCAGATCGACCATCACGGAGCCGGCCATCGACGCCAGTGAAACGCCCGAGGAAGTGCCCGTCCCGGACAGCCAGGAGGGGATCGACGAACTGCGGCTGGAGATCGACGACATCGACGCCAAGCTGGTCGAGTTGATCCTGCGCCGCACCGCGATCTCGCACGCGATCGGCGCGGCCCGCAAGAGCCTGGGCGGCCCGAAGATCGTCTACAGCCGGGAGATGGCCGTGCTGGAGCGGTTCCGCGCGCTGGGCCCGTCGGGCACGGATCTGGGCATGATGCTGCTGGCCATGGGTCGGGGCAAGCTCGGCCGCAAGTAGCCGGATGCCGGGTCGCCGGACCTCCCGTCACCTCGCCCGGGCCGAAGCGAATGGCGCGTCACCAGCTCAAGTGAACCGGCGATGCGCCAGTCGGCCCGGCGCCCGCCCCGCACTGCCTGCGCCGCCCCGCACTGCCTGCGCCCGCCCCGCATTGTCGCGCCCACCCCGCCCGGCCCCGGCCACCCGTCCCCGCCTTACCGGCCCCAGCCCCGCGCGGATGAAGTCGTTGACATCCGTCCCACCCGTCACATTCGGTGCGAGTTGATCCGCGCGGGCGTAGTTGATCCGCGCGGGAGGGGGCGGGTGGGTCAGACCAGGCGGCGGTCGGAGGCCCAGCGGGAGAGTTCGTAGCGGTTCGACTTCTGGGTCTTGCGCAGCACGCTGGACACGTGGGTCTCCACCGTCTTGATGGAGATGAACAGCTGCGCGGCGATCTCCTTGTAGGCGTAGCCGCGGGCGAGCAGCTTGAGGACCTCCCGCTCCCGCGGTGAGAGCAGGTCGAGTTCGGGGTCGGCGACCGGCGCCGGCCCGCCCCGGTCGGAGAACGCGTCCAGCACGAACCCGGCCAGCCGCGGCGAGAACACCGCGTCCCCGGCCGACACCCGGACGACCGCGTCGGCGAGTTCCCGACCCGAGATGGTCTTGGTGACGTATCCGCGGGCGCCGGCCCGGATGACGGCGATGACGTCCTCGGCGGCGTCGGACACCGACAGGGCCAGGAACACCACGTCCGGGAACTTCGAGTGGACCTGCTCCAGCACCGCCCGGCCGCCCCCGTCGGGCATGTGCACGTCCAGCAGCACCACGTCCGGCGGGTCCGAGGTGATCCGGACGACCGCCTCCCCCACCGACCCGGCCTCGCCGACCACGGCGATCCGGTCGTCGCCGAGCCCGGCCAGCTCGGCCTTCACCCCGGTCCGGAACAGCGCGTGGTCGTCGACGACGAACACGGTCACCGGCGTGGTCATGATCCTCCTTGCTGAGCCGTCCCGGACGAGACCGTCCCGGACGGGGCCGGGCCGGCGGTCGCGGTCGGCCGGTCCGTGTCGTCCCGACGCACCGGGACCGTCAGTTCGATCTCGGTGCCGTTGCCGGGCGAGGAGCGGACGGTCGCCGTCCCACCGTGCCGTTCCATTCGACCACGGATCGACTCGGCCAGCCCGCGCCGGTCCGAACCCACCACGGCCGGGTCGAAGCCGACCCCGCGGTCCCGCACGAACACGCTGGCGGTGCCGTCCTCGATCTCGGCGTAGACGCTGATCTCGTCGACCTCGGCGTGCTTGGCCGCGTTGACCATCGCCTCCCGGGTGGCCGCGACCAGCGCGTTCAGGTGCTGGTCCATGCCGGTGTCGCCGACGATCACCGGGGTGACCGACTTGTTGTAGGTGTCCTCGACCTCCCCGGCGGCCTCGGCCAGGCAGGCGGCGAAGGTCTGGTCGACCGGGGCCGGCGAATCGGGCGACGCGGCCGAACCGTAACCGGCCGCGTAGCCCGCCGGACCGTACAACCAGGTGCGCAGCTGCCGCTCCTGGCTGCGGGCCAGTCGCTGCACCTCCTTGCTGTCCCCGGCCTGCCGTTGGATCAGGGCCAGCGTCTGCAACACCGAATCGTGCAGGTGGGCGGCGATCTCGGCGCGTTCCTTCTCCCGGATGCGACCCTGCCGCTCGTCGCCGAGGTCCCGGACCAGCCGCACCCACCAGGGGATGGTGATGACCGCGACCCCCACCAGCGTGAGCACGACCGCGAGCAGCGCCGACCGCACGGCGGTGAAGTCCAGCTGGCCGAGCGCGAACACCGACAGGCCACCGACGACGAGGACGCACCCGCCGACCAGCCGCCACAGCGATGCCTTGGACGGGCCGACGATCCCCGCCGCGGTCCGCCGCCAGCGGGCCCGGCGGGCGTCGTCGGCCTCCCGCCAGATGAACGCCGCGCCGATGGCCGCGAGGCCGAGCGGGCCGAGCACCACACCGAGGGCGTCGCCCAGCCCCAGCGCGGCCGCGACGATCAGCACGGCCACACCGACGGCGGCGATGCCCAGGGCCTGCCGGCGCTCGATCGGGGTGGCCGGTTGGGGGGCCGGGGCCCCGGGCGCGGCCTGCGGAACGAAGATCCACAGCAGGCCGTAGGCGAGCACGCCGGCCCCGGCCATCAAGGCGAGCAGCACGAACGTCACCCGCACCCACAACACCCGAACGTGCAGGTGGTCGGCGATGCCACCGGCCACCCCGCCCAGCACCCGGTAGTCGCGGCGGCGGGTGAGCTTGGGAATGCCGTCCGGGGTGAGTCCGGTCGCGGGCGCGGTACCGGGGATGCCGGCCGGGCCGTTCGGCAGCACCGGGATCGGATTGGTCGGGCGGCTGTCGGGTTCGGCGGTGCCGACCTGCGCCTGGGCTTGAGCCTGCGCCTGGGCAGCCGCGTCCGCCGGCCGGACCTCGTCCGTCCTGGGCGCGCGGCGCATCCCGGGCATCGATTTCACCTCTCCAGAGTCACACGTCCGGACGCTCAGTGGTATGCGGGTTCACCCTGGATCCGGGAACCAGGGTGATCCCCGATGGTGCCGGACGGGTCCGACGGCGCACCGTTGTCAGCATGAGTACGCAACACGAACAGCCTGCCGGGCCCGGCGCCACCGGCGGCGACTGGTGGTCACGGCGCCCCCGTCGGTCGGGCAGCGACCGCAAGATCGCCGGCGTGGCCGGCGGTCTCGGTCGGGCGTTCGGCGTCGACCCGGTGCTGATCCGGGTCGCATTCGTGGTCCTGACCGTCTTCGGCTTCGGGCTCACGGCGTACATCCTGTGCTGGTTGCTGCTGCCGGCCGACGGCGACGAGGTGTCGCCGGGCGAGGCCCTGCTGGGTCGGGGGCGCTCGGCGACCCCGGCGATCCTGTCGGTCGTGCTGGCGATCGGGGCGGTGATCGGCGTCTTCTCCCTCTTCTCCTGGGGCCATCCGTTCTGGCTGCTGGTGGTGATCGGCTGCGTCGCCATCCTGCTCGCCCGCCGCCGGGGCCGGGCCTGCGGCAACGGGACCACCCAGCAGCAGATCGACCAGTGGGCCAACAAGGTCGGCGAGGCCGGCCGCTCCTGGGGCGAGCAGGCCGAACAGTGGATCGCCCGTCAACCGTGGTCGGGACCCGGCTCGACCGGGGCGAAGCCCGGCGACCAGCAGTCCCCGTTCGAGCAGCCGGCGTTCTGGGACGAGACCGGCACAGCCAATCAGCCGACCGGCCGGCAGCGGGACCAGCAGCGGGTGAACCTGCGCAAGGACGCCCCGTCCGCCGATCAACCGGCTCAGGCCAACCAGCCGCCGGCCTGGGATCCGCTGGGCGTGGCCCCCTTCGCCTGGGACCTGCCCGAGCCGTCGCCGGTCGCCCCGCCACCCCCGGCCACCCGGGAGCGCAACGTGATCGGCCGGATCACCCTGGGCATGGTGCTGCTGGTCGGCGTGCTGGGCACGATCGGCACCCTGCAGGGCTGGTGGGCGCTGTCCTGGGCGGGCGTGTCGGCCCTGGCCCTGACGGTCGTCGCGGTCGGCCTGCTGATCAGCTCGCTGCGCGGCCGGGGCAGCTCGCTGATCGGGCCGGGCATCTTCCTGTCGCTGGTCACCCTGGCGCTGACCATCACCGGCATCAGTGGCACCAGCGGGTACGGCCAGCAGACGTGGGCGCCCGCCACGGTGGCGGCGGCGAATCAGGAGTTCGTCATCAACGGCGGGCAGGGAACGCTGGACCTGACCCAGCTCGACGTGCCGGCCGGCCAGACCGTCCATCCCGACGTCACCGTGCGGGCCGGTCAGGCCACCGTGATCGTGCCGGCCGACGCGAACGTCAACGTCACCTGCACGGCCAACGCGGGCGAGGTCGACTGCCTGGGCGTCACCCAGAGCGGCCTGCAGCAGCAGGTGGACCGGACCCAGTCGGGCTCGTCGGACGAGGGAACCATCGACCTGACGGTGCACGTCGGGGCGGGACAGGCACAGGTGCGCAATGGCTGACAACACCCAGGCCACGCGGCGGCGCGGCGTCAACTGGATCGGGCTGCTGTTCTCCCTGGTCTTCCTGGCCGTCGCCTCGATCGGCTTCCGCGGTGATCCGTGGTGGCTGTTCACCGAGGCCACCAAGTGGGTACTGGCCGGGATCGTCGCGGCGATCGGCATCGGCCTGCTGCTGACCGCCCTGCCCGGCCGGAGCCGGAAGAACACCTGAGCCGGGCAGGGTGACCCCCTCGCAAACTCGGCCGACTGGGATTGACGAAGCCCCGCCCCCATGCCGGGGGCGGGGCCTTTGTCGTCTCGCGGCCGTCTCGCGGTCGGGTCGCGGGCGGATCAGCCGGCGATGACCCGGTCGGGCGGCCGGCCGCCGATGGCCGGCCGGCCGATCAGCAGGGCGACGACGCCGAGCACGGTCGCGGTCAGCGCGACGACGGCCAGCGCCCCACCCGACGCGGCGTCCCCGATCCCCACCAGCGGCGCGGTGACCGCACCGAGCGCGAACTGGGTCAGCCCGAGCAGCGCGGACGCGGACCCGGCGATCCGCCGGTGCCGGTCCATCGCGATCGCCGACGCGTGCGGCAGCGCGAAGCCGACCGCAGAAACCATGAGGAACAACGACACCAGCACCATGACCAACCCCCAGCCGGCGGTCACGGTCACCGCCAGCAGGACCGCGCCGGCCAGCGCCTGGACCACGCCGAGGCCGAGCAGCGTCAGCGACGTCACCCGACGCAGCAGCAGCCGGCCCAGCTGGGTGGCGCCGATGATGCCCAGCGCGTTCAGCGCGAAGCACGCGCTGAACCACTGCGCGGACAGGCCGAACCGGTCCTGCAGCAGGAACGGCGAGGCCGAGATGTAGCCGAACATGGCCGCGGTCACCAGCGAACCGGCCAGCACGCAGCCGACGTAGCCCCGGTCCCGGACGAGGGTCGCGAACGCGGCCGCCGTCGTGGCGAAGCCGCCGACCGACCGCCGCTGCGGCGGCAGCGACTCGCGGATCACCAGGAACGCGAGCACCAGCAGCGCCACCCCGATCCCGGCCAGCACCCAGAAGACCGTCCGCCAGGTGCCGATCCGCAGGATCTGCCCACCGATGATCGGCGCCAGGATCGGCGCCATCCCGTTGATCGAGGCGACCGCGGAGAAGAACGCCGCGGCCGCCTTCCCGGTGAACAGGTCGGCGATGACGGCCCGCCCGATGACGATCCCGGCGGCGCCGGCCGCCCCCTGGACCAGCCGCAGCCCGATCAGCACCGCCATCGAGGTGGTCACCGCGCACAGAGCCGAGGCGACGACGAAGACGGCCACCCCGATCAGCAGCGGCCCGCGCCGACCCAGCCGGTCGGACAGCGGGCCGGTGATCACCTGCCCGACGGCCAGCCCGACGATGCACGCGGACAGGGTCAGCTGGGCGGCCGACGACGTCGAGTTCAGATCCCCCGGCAGCTCCGGCAGGGCGGCCAGGTACATGTCCAGGCACAGCGGGCCGAACGCCGACAGCGCCCCCAGCGCAACGATGAGCCAGATGCGGGACCGTCCGGCGCTCACTCCCACTCGATGGTGCCCGGCGGCTTGCTGGTCACGTCCAGCACCACCCGGTTCACCTCCGGCACCTCGCCGGTGATCCGGTTGGAGATGCGGGCGATCAGCTCGTACGGCAGCCGCGACCAGTCGGCCGTCATGGCGTCCTCGCTGGACACCGGGCGCAGCACGATCGGGTGTCCGTAGGTGCGCCCGTCGCCCTGCACCCCGACCGAGCGGACGTCGGCCAGCAGCACCACCGGGCACTGCCAGATCTGGCCGTCGACGCCGGCCGCCGTCATCTCCTCCCGGGCGATCGCGTCGGCGGCCCGCAGCACCGCCAGGCGGTCGGCGTTCACCGCGCCGATGATCCGGATGCCCAGGCCGGGGCCGGGGAACGGGTGCCGGTTGACCATGGCCGGCGGCAGGCCCAGTTCGGCGCCCAACGCCCGGACCTCGTCCTTGAACAGCGCCCGCAGCGGTTCGACCAGCCGGAACTGCAGGTCGTCGGGCAGCCCGCCGACGTTGTGGTGGGACTTGATGGTGGCGGTGCCGGTGCCGCCGCCGGACTCCACCACGTCCGGATACAAAGTGCCCTGGACCAGGAACTTGACCCCGCCCTCGGCGGCGTTGATCTCGGCCGCGGCGGTCTCGAACACCCGGATGAACTCGCGGCCGATGATCTTGCGTTTGGTCTCCGGTTCGCTGATCCCGTCCAGCGCATCGAGGAAGCGGCTCGCTGCATCGACGGTGACCAGGTGGATGCCGGTGGCGGCGACGTAGTCGCGTTCCACCTGCTCCCGCTCCCCCGCCCGCAGCAGCCCGTGGTCGACGAACACGCAGGTCAGCTGGTCGCCGACGGCCCGGTGCACCAGGGCCGCGGCGACGGCGGAGTCGACCCCGCCGGACAGGCCGCAGATCACCTTCTCCGCGCCGACGACGGCTCGGACGGCCGCGACCTGCTCGTCCAGGATGCTCCGCGGATTCCAGTCCGGGGTGATGCCGGCGACGTCGTACAGGAACCGGCGCAGCACGTCCTGCCCGTGCTCGGTGTGCACCACCTCGGGGTGGTACTGGACGCCGGCCAGCCGCCGGTCCAGGTTCTCGAATGCCGCGATCGGGGTGTCGGGGGTGCTGGCGGTGACCGCGAACCCGTCCGGCGCCGCGGCAACCGCGTCGCCGTGGCTCATCCACACCCGCAGCTGGTCGGGCAGGTCCCGCAGCAGCGTCGCCCCGGGGTCGGTGACGGTCAGGTCGGTCGCGCCGTACTCGCGACGGCCGGTGCGGGCGACCGTCCCGCCCAGCGCCTGAGCCATCGTCTGGAACCCGTAACAGATGCCCATCACCGGGATGTCGGCGTCGAACAGGGCCGGGTCGACGGCGGGCGCCCCGTCGGCGTAGACCGACGACGGGCCGCCGGACAGGATCACCGCGGCCGGCTCACGCGCGGCGATCTCGGCGACCGTCGCCGTCGACGGGACGATCTCGGAGTAGACGTTGGCCTCGCGTACCCGGCGGGCGATCAGCTGCGCGTACTGGGCGCCGAAATCGACCACCAGGACCGGGTTCGGGTGGCTGATGGGCTGCTCCGGCACGGCGGTCGCTCCCGATGGTCGACTGGGCAGTAACCGGCGGAGTGTATCGAAACGATCAGCGGTCCCGGCGGTCCCGCTTGGGCTGCCGCAGGCCCGCGTCGGTGAGCCGGCGCAGCAGTTCCCGGGAGTCGACCGGCACCGCGCCGGCCCCGACGAGCAGGTGGTACCGGTCGCCGGGCACGTCGTAGTGGTCGTGGTCGAAACCCCGTTCGGGCACCTCGTTGGCCCGGGCGAACGCGTGCAGCTCGGCGTAGGACGAGTCGCTGACCAGGTGCGACCACAGCCGGCCGTGGGCCGGCCAGCGCGGCGGGTCGATCAGCACGGTCACGGGACGAAGCGTAGAGCGCATGATGGCGGCGTGACCCAGACCGCGCAGGACCGGCGAGCCGACCCCTGGCGTCCGCGGTCGCGGGTGTGGCGCGGTGATCGGACCGTCGCCTTCGACCTTCCGGTGGCCGACCTCGCCGACGCCCTGTCCGCCGACGGGTCGGCGGCGGCGTGGTGGTGGGCGCCGCGGAGCGCCGACGGCCTCGGTCCGACCGCCGAACTGTTCGACCTGGACGCCTACGCGATCGAGGACGTGCTGTCCGATCGGGAACCGCCGAAGGTCGACCCGGTCGGCGCGGCGGTGGTGCTGATCGGCGCCCTCGTCGCGTTCGACCCGGCCACCGACGAACTGCACCGGGACCGGGTGGCGGTGCTGGCCGCCGACCGGATGCTCGCGGTGATCGCCGACGAGCGGGCGGCCGGGCCGCTGGTTCGCCGGCTGGCCGACAACGCCGCGGCGCTGACCGCCGACGGCATTCCGGCGGGCATCCATCTGCTGCTGGACACGATGGTGCACACCCACGGCCAGGCGCTGCTGGCCATGGAGGACGCCGCCGACGAGCTGACCGCATCACTGTTCGACGACAAGCCGATGAACCGGGCGGACCAGTTGCGCGCCTTCCGGATCCGGCAGTCCATCGCCGCCCTGCGGCGGGTGACCGCGCCGTTCGCCGACATCATGCTCGACCTCGCCGGGGCCGCCGCCCGGCCGGCCGCCGCCGACGACCCGCTGGCGAACCTGTTGCCGGACGGCGTGACTCGGCGGTTGCGGGACGTGTGCGACCACGCCCAGCACTCCGCCGCCGAGACGAACGTGCTGCGCGAGGTGCTCAGTTCGGCCTACGAGACCAACCTGGCACTGTCCGACGTGCACCTGAACGTGATCATGAAGAAGCTGTCCGCGTGGGCGGCCATCATCGCGGTGCCCACCCTGGTCACCGGCTTCTTCGGGATGAACGTGCCCTACCCCGGGTACGGCGACGGGCGGGGTTTCCTGGGCGGGCTGATCGTCATGGTGGCCGCCGTGATCGTGCTGTTCGTGCTGTTCCGGCGGAAGGGCTGGCTGTAGGTCCGTCACGGGCCCGGATCCCAGATGCCCGGGTCCTCCCCACCGAGCCGCCACAACTCGATGCCGCCGAGTTCGGCCCGGCGAGCCAGGTCGACCTTGGCCTGGACGCTGCGGGCGTCCTCGTACCAGACCTGGTGCAGCGCACCGCTCGCGTCGGTGTAGGTCAGGTGCGGGCTCTGGCTGCCCGGGTCCCACTGTTCGGGCGCGGAGTACTGCTCGGCGGTGGCGACCACCTGCTGCCAGGTCAGGCTCTGACCCTGGGTCCCGACCCAGTCGTATCCGAACAGGCCGACCCCGAGTATCACCTTGGCCGCGGGAATCTGGGTGATCGTGTACTGGATCACCCGCTGCACCCAGTCGTACGGGGCGATCGCGCCGGCCGCGCTGGTGCTCCAATGCCAGTCGTAGGCCATGACGCAGACCATGTCGGCGGCGGCGCCGATGGCCGCGTAGTCCTGGGCCTTGTTCCGGTCGTCGTAACCGGCGTCGTCCTCCTTGGCGTGCACGGTGACGTACAGCAGCTTGCCGGCGGCGTGCAGCGCGCCGGCCAGATCGGTGACGAACTCGGCGAACGGGGCCCGGTCGGTCGCCGCGAGATCCTCGTAGTCGACCTGGATCCCGTCGCAACCGGCGTTGCCGACCAGGTTCACCAGGGCCTGCACGTGGGCCGCCCGCCGGGTCGGGTCGGCGATGATCGCGGAGACCACGGTCGGGTCCCACAGGCCGGCCGTGGTGTCGGCGACGGTCGGCACCACCTTCAGTCCGCGGTCGTGCAACCAGGTGTTCTGGGCCTGCTCGGCGGCGGCATCGACCCCCGGCTGCAGCTGCACCGACCCGTCGGCCGCGGCCGCATAGATCCAGGGCGAGGCGACGGTCAGCGCGCTGCCCTGGGTTTCGATGCTCGTGCGGGCGTCCTGCTCGTCCCAGTACGGCACCGCCCCGATCACCACCGGCACCTGGTAGCCGTCGGTCGGTCCGACGGTCTGCGCCGGGCGCTGCAGCCAGGCGACCACCAGGCCGGCACCGACGACCATCACCAGCCCGAGGACGAGCGGCACCAGCCGGCGCCGCCGCGGGCGACCGGATGCGCCGCGGAGGCTGGGCATCCGGTCGCGGACCGGGGCCTGCGGGTCGATCACACGACGAGCGCCGGGTCGACCGTGCGGTACGCGGACGCCAGGGCGATCCGCTGGTCGTCGGCCACCGAACGGATGATCTCGTCGAGGGTGGCCCGCGGTTCGAACCCGACCAGGGCGGCGGCCTTGCGGTTGTCCGGGACCCGGCGCCGCATGTCCTCGTACCCGGGGCCGTAGGCCTGCTCGTACGGGACCAACCGGATCTGGCTCGCACTTGACGTCAGCTCGATGATCCGGCGGGCCAGATCCATGATCGACACCTCGAACCCGCCGCCGAGATTGTAGGCCTCGCCCAGGCTCTCGGGCGCCTCGGCCAGTGCGACGATGGCCGGGACGACGTCGCGGACGTGGCTGAAGCATCGGGTTTGGGCACCGTCACCGTGCACCGTCAACGGCTCCCCGGCCAGGGCCCGACGCATCAGCCGCGGCAGCACCATGCCGTACCGGCCGCGCTGCCGGGGGCCGACCGTGTTGAACAACCGCACGATGGTCACCGGCAGCGCGAAGTCGCGCCAGTAGGCGTGCGCGAAGGCCTCGTCGATGCCCTTGGCGGCGGCGTAGCTCCACCGCGCCTTCAGCGGCGAACCCAGGACCAGGTCGGCGTTCTCGTCGAGCCGGTCGGCGGTGTTCTTGCCGTAGATCTCGCTGGTGGAGACCAGCAGCAGCCGGGCGCCGGCGTCCAGGGTGGCCGCCAGCACCGCCTCGGTGCCGTGGATGTTCGTCCGCAGGCTGTCCAGCGGACGGTCCACGATCAGGTGGACGCCGACGGCGGCGGCCAGGTGGAACACCCGGTCGGCCCCGGCGACGGCCGCCCGGACGGCCGGGCCGTCCAGGATGCTGCCCTCGACGAACGTCAGGTTCGGATGATCCAGGACTCCGTCGAGGTTGCTGATCCGTCCGGTGGACAGGTTGTCCAGGACGAGCACGTGGTCACCGCGGCCGAGCAGGTACTCGGTGAGGTGGCTGCCGATGAATCCGGCACCCCCGGTGATGGTGGTACGCATGTGTTCTCCCCCGTGTGATGGGTTGTCGGTTCGATGGGGTCGGGGCGGGCCGCCCGGCCGCCGAGGGGTCGGGCAGCCGGGCGGGTCGGTGTCATCCGCGGGTCAGTTCGGGCGAGACGACGAACGGCTGGAGCGTGACCGCGCCCGGGGCCACGCCGTCCTGGGCCCGCCGCCCGGCCTGCGGCTGTTGCGGATGCTCGGGGGCCGGAACGGTGTCGATGGTGGTGATCCGGTCGCCCCGGTGCCGGGCGGGCGCGGCAGTGCGGTCCGCGCTGCCCTGGCCGGCGCTGCCGCCGGCCGTGTCCGGCCCGCCCTGGGCCGCCGCGATGACGGTCCCGAACAGCGCGGTGTCGGCGGTGGCCACCCCGGTCCGCGCCGACCCGAGCGCCGCCGACGTGGTGGCGGTCGACGTGGTGGCGGTCGACGTGGTGGCGGCCGCGGTGCCGGTGGCGCCGGACGTCCCGCGCACCATGCTCAGGTCGTCGATCGTCAGCGTCCCGTTGTCGAAGATGTTGAGGCCGAAGCTCAGCGCGGTGGCCCCGGCCGGGATCGCCGGCGTGGTCCAGGTGGCCTGGGTCCAGGTCGAGGACGCCGCGAACCAGGGGCTGGAGGTCCAGTAGTTCCACAGCCCGTCGGCGGTCCGGTAGTACAGCGCGAACTGGGTCACCGCGGTCGACTCGTACCACTCGCCCAGGTTCCAGGTCTCGCCCGGGGTGACCGTCGGCGCGCACTGGCCGAGGTCGAGAGAGGGCACGAGTTTCGCGTCACCCGATGAGTAGTCGGTGACGTTGATCTGCACCGCGCTCGAACCGGAGTGGGCGTTCGTCGTCGTGCTGAACCCGGCGGTGTTGGTGCCGTAGCCGCCGGCCAGGTAGCAGGACGGCAGGCCGGTCGTGGTGTCGAAGGTCTCCATGGACGGGTTCTGCACGGCATTCACCCCCGCCGCCGCCTCGGGGGCCACCGGGCCGGCGTGCGCGGCCTGGGTGGTGCCACCGATCACCTGCCCGACGGTCTTGACGGTGACCGCGCCCTTCGCCTTCTGGGCCGCCAGCCAGGTGACGAACTGGTCGAAGATCGTCGGGGTGACGCTGGGCGATGGGCAGCTGGTCGCGTCCCCGGTACAGATGTGGTGGAACGTCAACTCCACCCACTTGCCGCTGTTCTTCGCCTCGGCCTGGGTCACGCTCTTTTCCAGATCGGCCAGGGTCCAGTCGGTGTCGACCTCGTCGGGGGCGCGGGTGTAGTACTTGTCGGCCGGTGGGACGGTCTCGCCGACCACGCAGTTGGTGCAGCTGAAGCGGGTCTTCACATCGCCCAGGCCGCGGGCGCTGTTGTCGCCGCAGCCGGCCACCGCGTTCTCCACCGCCGAGTCGGCGTCGGCGAACGGGTAGGCGAAGTTCGCCACCTGGATCCCCCAGTTGAACCAGTTCACCCGGTCGTCGCAGATCTGTCTGGTCGCCTCGTCGACCGACACCGCGGTCAGGTCGGGATGCGAGATGGTATGGCTGGCAATCTCGTTGCCCTCCGACTGGATGGTCTGCACGTCGGACAGGGCCAGGTAGCCGGGATGGTCGACGAAGCCGGAATTCATGAAGAACGTGCCGGTCAATCCCTTGGACGCCATGTACTGCGCGGCCGGCAGCTGATCGGCGTTCGAGTCGTCGAACGTCATCGTGATGATGGTGCCGGTGGCCGCGGCGGCCGGCAGCGCGCCGATCGTCATCAGGCCGGCGACGGTCAGCACCGCGGTGAGAATCCCGACCAGCGTGCGGGGCACCCGGCCCCGGGGCGACTCCGGCCCGCTCACAACGACACCCGCGACGGTACGTCGGTCATCCGGTAGGTGGCGTCCAGCACCAGCGGATGCCTGGTGACCCAGGACATCTCGACGCTGGCGTGCGCGGTGTGGATCAACACCAGGTCGGCGTCGAAGCCGGCCGGATCGCTCACCCCGATCACCGTGCTGCCGTCGTCGAGCATCGCCGACGGGAAGTACGGGTCGTGGTAGGCGACTGTCGCGCCGGCCGCGATCAATCCCGACATGATCTCCAGCGCGGGCGATTCCCGCAGGTCCTCGACGTCCGGTTTGTAGGCGATGCCCACCACCAGCACCCGGGCCCCGGGCAGTCCCTTGCCGGCCGACGACAACGTCTCCCGGATACGGGCGACCACCCGACCGGGCCGGGCGGCGATCTCGGCCATCGCCTGCTCGATCACCGGTGTGCTCAGCCGGGCCCGGCGCAGCTGCCAGAGCAGATAGTGCGGGTCGCAGGGGATGCAGTGGCCACCGACCCCGGGCCCCGGGTAGAACGCCATGAAACCATAGGGTTTCGTCGCCGCCGCACCGATGACGTCCATCACGTCCATGCCCATTGTCCGGCAGATGTCGGCGAACTCGTTCACCAGTGCGATATTGACGGCCCGGAAGGTGTTCTCCAGCAACTTGGTCATCTCGGCGGCATCGGCGGACCCGACCACGTGCACGGTCCGGGCATAGCCGCCCAGCACGGCCGAGGCCCGTTCCGCACACCTCGGGGTGACCGCGCCGAGCACCCGCGGCACATCCTCGTGGGCATGGCGGTCGTTGCCCGGGTCGATGCGTTCCGGACTGAACGCCACGAACACGTCCGTGCCGACCCGGAATCCGCGGTCGGCCAGCGGCTCGATCAGCAGATCCCGGGTGCTGCCCACGTAGGTCGTCGAGGTCAGCACGAGAGTCTGTCCCACCACAGCGTTCTCGACGACCGTCTGGCACGCCGCCCGCAGCGCGGCCAGGTCGGGGACCAGGAAATGATCCACCGGAGTCGGTACGCACACGATCACCGCGGCCGACCGCCGCAGCATGGCCGGATCCGTGGTCATGGTGAATCGTCCGGGATCCTCGTCGGCCAGCGCGACGGCCAGCCGGTCGCGGTCCGCGATCAGCAGATCGGCGTGTCGGGCCCGGATGACGCCCAGCCGGCGCTCGGACAGTTCGAGCCCGAGGACGCGCCGGCCCGCGGCGTGGAACGCCAGGGCGGTCGGCAACCCCACGTATCCCAAACCCACGACGGCGACGTCGAAGTCGGGATTCGGGTCGCCGGCGCGACCGGCGCCGGGCGGCCCGTCGCCGATCGCCGCGAACCCGGTGCCGGCCAGCCGGGTCACCACCGACCGATCCTGCGTGATCATTCCAGGAGTTGCCATTGACCCACGTCCCCTCACGTCCTGCCTCGGCGCCCGAGCGGCCCGGCACGGTCGCCCGGCCCGTCACGGGTCCCGCATCACCCCCGACGCGGTGCGGCTCGAACCGTCCCGCCATTCGGGGGATAGCCGGCCCGTGACATTCGAAATCGTCAACCCAGCGTGACGAAATGGTCAATGCACGGCCAATCGATGGAGCATTAGAGAGGCATGTGGCTGGTTGTGAGATCGCTGAGGAGGCTTATCTTGCACGCAGAGTGAGCTATGGTCGGGTCCGGGGAAGGGTGCGCGGGCCGGCCGGCCGGGTACCACCGAGCGTTATTTTGCACTGCTCACCATTTTGCACTGCTCACCGTCGCGTCCAGCGCAATCACAGCCCGCGGAGCCCGCCGTGACCGCAATTCTTGTCGTTCTCGTCCTGGGGGTGACCACCACCCTGTGGTCGGTGGTCGGCCTGGGCCGGCTCGCCGGCTTCCAGTTCGCCGGTTCCGCCCGGCGGCCGCGATCCGGTCGCGGCGTTGCCCCGATCCGCAGGTCGGGGCGGATCGGCACCGATCGGGTCGCCGTGCTGGTGGCCGCGCACAACGAGGAGCCGGTGATCGCGGCGACGGTCGCGGTGGCCCGCGGTCAGGTGCCGGCCGGGAACGTCTTCGTCGTGTCCGACGGCTCCGCCGACGGCACCGCGTCGGTCGCCCGGTCGGCCGGCGCGACGACGCTGGAGCTCGATCCGAACCGCGGCAAGGCGGGCGCCCTCGCCGCGGGCATCGAGACCTTCGACCTGTGCGGGCGGTTCGACGTGGTGCTGCTGCTGGACGCGGACACCCACCTGGCCCCGGACTACCTGCGCAGCGCCCTACCGCTGTTCGACGACCCGGAGGTGGTCGCGGTCGCCGGGCGCGCCCGCACGATCGACGACCGCGCCTCCCCGACGCGGGTCGGCCGGTTCCTGCTCGCCTACCGCGAGCGGCTGTACCTGATCGTGCAGCTGCTGATGAAGTTCGGCCAGGCGGCCCGGTGGGCGAACGCGGTCACCATCGTGCCCGGGTTCGCCAGCATGTACCGCACGTCGGCCCTGGCCCAGATCGACGTGATCGGCGCCGGCCTGGTCATCGAGGACTTCAACATGACCTTCGAGGTGCACGCCCGCCGGCTGGGCCGGATCGAGTTCCACCCGTGGGCCGCGGTGGCCTACACCCAGGATCCGGACCGGCTGGGCGACTACGTCAAACAGGTGTCCCGGTGGATCCTGGGCTTCTGGCAGACGGTCCGGCGCCATCGACTCCGGGCCGGGGTGTTCTGGTTCACGCTGGCCCTGTTCGTGGTGGAATTGCTGACCAGCAGCGTGCTGTTCGTCCTGCTGCTGCCCGCGTTGCTGCTGACCACGGTCGCGGGCGCCGTCAACCTGGTCGATCCGTCGAGCTGGTCGGCCGCACTGTCCGGGCTGCTGGCGCCGCAACAGGTCCTGATCGGCGTCCTGCTGCCGGACTACCTGCTGACCATCATGGCCGTGGTCGTGCTGCGCCGACCCCGATATCTGCTGCTGGGCCTGGGCTTTCCGGCCATGCGCATTCTGGACGCGGCGCTGTGCCTGCGGATGCTGCCCCGGGCCTGGCGCTCGTCGTCGGGTTCCTGGGTGAGCCCGCCACGCCGCACCACCGACCGGGAGACAGACATCATGACGATTTCACCACTGGCGGCACCGGTGCCGGACGGCGTCCGATGAGCACCACCGGCATCGGCGAGGACTTCCTCGGCCGGCAGCGGGTGCTGGTCATCTCGCCGCACGCCGACGACGAGACCTACGGCTGCGCCGGGACGATCGCCCGGATCAAGGATCTGGGTGGCCAGGTGTACGTCTCGCTGGTCTCTGTCGGATCCATCGACCACTACGCGGACGTCGAGAACGGCAGCGGGATGCGGCATGTCACCGCACAGACCCGGCTGCGGGAGTTCGCCGACGTGATGAAGCTGCTCAAGGTCGACGACTGGCAGGTGATGTTCACCGACGACGACGTCCACCTCGCGCTGGACACGGTGCCCCGGCGCGAGCTGGTCCGCCTGATCGAGCGGGACGCCCGGCTGTCCATCGAGCAGGTCGAGCCGACCTTGCTGCTGATCCCGGCGTTCAGCTACAACCAGGACCACGAGGCGCTGTTCCGGGCCTGCATCACCGCCACCCGTCCCGGAGTGCGCAGCCAGCGGCACCTGGTGCCGTACGTGCTCGCCTACGACAACACCAGCCTGTTCTGGTCGCTGGAACGCGAAAAGTTCCATCCCAACTTCTATGTGGACATCAGCGAGTACCTGCCGGTCAAGCTCGAGGCGATGCGGCGGCACGCCTCCCAGGTGCGCGAACCCGAGTTCCACGGCAGCCCGGAGAGCCTGGAGATCATGTCCAAGCTGCGCGGCCGGGAGATCTCGGTGGACAGCGCCGAGGGCTTCATGACGATGCGTGCCGTCTTCTGATGGGCCGGTCATGACGGCCGCCTGCCTGCACCAGCCGAACTTCGTGCCGTGGGTCAAGCTGATGGCCAAGATCGTGCACAGCGACGTGTACGTCGTCTACGACAGCGTGCAGTTCACCCGCACCGAGTTCCACAACCGGCAGCGGCTGCGCGCCCGGCACGGTGACGTGTTGCTGTCGGTGCCGGTGCACGGGGCCCGGCGCCGGGAACCGCTGTGCGCCGTGCGGTTGGCCGACGAGACCGACTGGCGCGGTTACCATCTGCGGATCATCGAGCAGGAGTACCGGCGCTCGCCGCACTTCGCCGAGGTCTTCGACCTGATCTCGGCGGTCTACGCGAACCGGCACGGGATGCTGGTCGACCACAACCTGGACCTGCTCGGTGCCCTGCTGCGCTATCTGGCCGTGGAGGTCCGGGTGGTCCGGGCGACCACGCTGGCCCACACCGGCGACAACACCGACCGGCTGATCCAGCTGACCCGGGCGGTCGGCGCCGACGAACACGTGACGAGCACCTGGGGAACCGACCGGCGATACATCGACTGGGACCGGGTGCGGGCGGCCGGCATCGCGGTGCGGACCCAGCAGTTCACCCACCCGGTGTACCGGCAGGCGTTCGAGCCGTTCGTGCCGGACCTCGGCGTGCTGGACCTGCTGTTCGCCCGCGGCCGGCGGTCCGTCGACGACATCCGGTCCTCCAGCACCTTCCCCCGGGTCGGCTGACCGCCTTGTTTCCGTGTTGATCATGGCCTAGTGGCCCTTTTGACTGCGTCAAAAGGGCCACTAGGCCATGATCAACTCCAGGGGGCCGGGGGGTCAGCCGCGGACGGTGAGCCCGACCTTCTGGAACTCCTTGAGGTCCGAGTAGCCGGCCTTGGCCATGGCTCGGCGCAGCGCCCCGAACAGATTGGTGCGCCCGTCCGCGCCCAGCGCCGGGCCCAGCAGCAGCTGGTCCAGGGGCACGTCGGCCGGCCCGACCGGCGCCGCGAAGCCGCGCGGCAGCACCGGGTGCGCCGCGGTGGTCGGCCAGTACCAGCCGGCGGCCGGAGCGTCCGCGGCCCAGGTGAGCGGCTCGCCCAGCATCACCGCGTCGGCCCCGCAGGCGATCGCCTTGGCGATGTCCGCGCTCGACTCGATGCCCCCGGCGGCGATGACATGCACGTAGCGGCCCCCGGTCTCGTCCAGGTAGGAGCGGCGGGCGGCGGCGGCGTCGGCGATCGCGGTGGCCATCGGCACCGCGATGCCCAGCACCTCGTCGGAGGTGGTGGTGTTGCCGTGCCCGCTGCCGACAATCACCCCGGCTGCCCCGGTGCGCATCAGGTGGGTGGCCGTCTTGAAGTCCGAACAGCCACCGACGATCACCGGCACGTCCAGGTCCGAGATGAACGACTTGAGGTTCAGCGCGGCGCCGTCCGCGCGGACGTGCTCGGCGGAGATGATCGTGCCCTGGATGACCAGCAGCTCCACCCCGGCGGCGATCGCCGGGCCGGCCAGGGTGGCCGCGTTCTGCGGAGACAGCCGGACCGAGACGGTGCCGCCGGAGTCCCGCAACGTCCGGATCGCCTCGGTGAGCAGGTCGACCGACACCGGCTCGGCGTACACCCGCTGGATCTCGGCGATCAGCTCGTCCGGGTCGTCGGCGGCCGCGCCGCGTTCCAGCAACGAGTCGATCACCTTCTGCGGGTCCGGATGGCGGGCCCACAGCCCCTCGCCGTCCAGCACCCCGAGCCCGCCCAGGCCGGACACCGCCGCCGCGACCCGCGGCGACACGATGGCGTCGGTCGGCTGGGTGACCAGCGGGATGTCGAACCGGTAGGCGTCGATCTGCCAGGACATGGAGATGTCCGACGACGAGCGGGTGCGCCGGGACGGCACGATGCTGATGTCGGCCAGCTCGTAGGTCGTCCGCGCGGTCCGCCCCATGCCGATCTCGATCTCGGGCACGACTCCTCCTCGGTTCCGGGCGTCCGCCGATGCGACTGCACCCGGCGGCAAGGGTAGGCGATCACGGGGCCGGGGTGGGTCTCGACCGGGCGCCCGTCGGCCTCACCGCGATCGGTTGATGTGCTCGGATCAACTCCTGCCGGGCCGCGTCCGCGTCCCGCGCCGCGTCGTAGGAATGCTCACTGTCCACGGTCGTTCGGTGACGCGTCGGAGTCCGTCCCGGCCAGTCCCCGTCGGACAGCCCGGATGCCGACCCGGCCGATGTAGCAGACAGACTGCCCCAGCGGTTGACGGCTCCCCGGGTCAGCGCTCCAGGTAGTTGGGTGCCTCGGAGGTGATGGCCACGTCGTGCGGGTGCGATTCCTTCAGGCCGGCGGAGGTGATCCGGACGAGCCGCGCGTCCTTGAGCTGCTCGATGGTGGCCGAGCCGGTGTAGCCCATGGCCGCCCGCAGGCCGCCGACCAGTTGGTGCGCGACGTCCTGCAGCCGGCCCCGGTAGGGCACCCGACCCTCGATCCCCTCCGGCACCAGCTTGTCGTCGGAGAGCACGTCGTCCTGCGAGTAGCGGTCCTTGGAGTACGACCGGGCCTCGCCGCGGGACTGCATCGCGCCGAGCGAGCCCATCCCCCGGTAGGTCTTGTACTGCTTGCCGCCGACGAAGATCAGTTCGCCGGGCGACTCGGCCACGCCGGCCAGCAACGAGCCGAGCATCACGGTGTCGGCGCCCACCGCGATGGCCTTGGCGATGTCACCGGACTGCTGCAGGCCGCCGTCGCCGATCACCGGGATGCCGGCCGGGCGGCAGGCCTTGGCCGCCTCCCAGATCGCGGTCACCTGCGGCACCCCGATGCCGGTGACCACCCTGGTGGTGCAGATCGACCCCGGCCCGACCCCGACCTTGACCGCGTCCGCGCCGGCGTCCACCAGCGCCTGCGCGCCGGCCCGGGTGGCGATGTTGCCGCCGACGATGTCGACCCGCGAACCGATGTCGTGCCGCAGCCGGGCGACCATCTCCACCACCCGGCGGGAGTGCCCGTGCGCGGTGTCCACCATGATCACGTCGACGCCGGCGTCGGCCAGCGCCATCGCCCGCTTGTACGACTCCTCGCCGACCCCCACCGCCGCGCCGCACAGCAGCCGGCCGTCGGCGTCCTTGGTGGCCTGCGGGTACTGCTCGGTCTTGACGAAGTCCTTGACGGTGATCAGCCCGCGCAGCTTGCCGTCGCTGTCGACCAGCGGCAGCTTCTCGATCTTGTGCTTGCGCAGCAGGCCCAGCGCGGCCGACGCACTGACCCCGACCGGCGCGGTGACCAGCGGCATCTTGGTCATCACCTCACGCACCGGGCGCGACTTGTCCACCTCGAAGCGCATGTCCCGGTTGGTGATGATGCCCAGCAGATGCCCGTCGACGTCGGTGACCGGGACACCGGAGATGCGGAACCGCGCGCACAGCGCGTCCGCCTCGGTCAACGTGGTGTCCGGCCGGCAGGTGACCGGATCGGTGACCATGCCCGCCTCGGACCGCTTGACGATCTCCGCCTGCGACGCCTGGTCCTCGATCGACAGGTTGCGGTGCAGCACACCCAGACCGCCCTCGCGGGCCATCGAGATGGCCATCCGGGCCTCGGTGACGGTGTCCATCGCGCTGGACACCAGCGGCACGCGGAGTCGGATGTTGCGGGACAGCCAGGTGCCGGTGTCCGCCTCGCTCGGCACGAGGTCGGAGGCGTCCGGCAGCAGTAGGATGTCGTCGTAGGTCAGGCCGAGGGTGGCGAACTTGTCCTCCATCGCGATGACGGGCGCACCGTCCATCCCGCGCGACAATGATTGACCCGCAGGCTGCTGCGTGACCGACATCCACCGACCTCCCGCCGATCTGGGCTGCGGGATCGGACCGGAGTCCCGGCAGCTCCCGGGTCCATCCTAGGTGAGCGGGGAGCGCCCCCGTCCGCCGTTCCGGGCCGCCGGCGCCCGGGGGCGTTCCGGCTCGCGGCGGCCCGCGTCTGCGGGGCCGACCTCGACTGAGCCGGGCCGGGCCGGGAACGAGCCCCCCGACTCCGCATCACCTGAGCGCAGCTTGCGCTCCGCCGGCGCACTGTGCCCCGCGGATCCGCAGCGTACGGTGCGCCCGCGGCACGCAGAGTGCGGGCGAACGAGATGCCGCGCGCTGCTACCCGCCCGATCCGGCGGTCGCCGCCTCGCCGCTCGCCGACCCGTCCGTCGCCGCATCCGCCGAGGCGCCGCCGGAGTCGGCCGGGTCCAGGTCGTACGGGATCAACGCCGGCGACTGGCTGCTCGACGGCGGGCCGGACGTCGTCGCCGTGGGGCTCGGCGCGGACTGCTGGGTGGCCGCCGGCGACGACGACGTCACCCCGGATGGCTCGGTGGTCGCCGTCGTGGGGGTCGTCGTGACCGGTGGCGGTGTCGGCGTGGCCGCGGCCGGGGTGGACGTGGGGGCCGGCGACTCGGTGCCGGGCGCCGACGTCTCACCGACCGACGCACCGGCCGGGACCGGACCGGCCGAGACTCCGCCGGGCTGGGGCGACCCGGTGCTCGACCCGGGGTTCGACGTCGTGGACGAGGCGCTGGGGCCGGCCGACTGCGCGACGTGGCCGAACGCCGGTAGGTGCCCCGCACCGGTCGCGGTCTGGACTGCAGCGGGTGATGCCGCCGCCGCTCCGTCCGGCTGACCCGCGGCCCCACCGATGGTCCCCGCGGCCGGCACGATGCCCCCGGCCACCGGGAAGGGTCCGAGGGTCGCGCCCGCCGACGTGGTCGACGGCGCCGCGGACACCGACAGGGCGACGACCTGCTGCCACATGCCGTCGTGCTCGTCACCGGCGGGCACCTGCGCGAGGGCGTCCGATGCCCGCCGCAGCGCGTCTTGGGCGTCACCCGGGCGACCGGCGTCCAGCGCGGCCCGGGCGTCGGCGAGCGCGGATCTGACCGCCCGAGCCGATTCGACGGAGGCCGCCCGGTCCGGCCACAGGGCCTGGGTGACCGGCCAGAGCAGGCTGTTCGGATCGGCGTCGGGGGCGCTGATCGTCGCCGACCCGATCACCACCGCACCGATCGCCGCGGCCACCGCCAGCATGGGCCGCAGGGTCCGCGAGCGGGGCACCTCCCGCATCGACGGCACCGACGGCACCGGCGCGGGCAGGACCAGGGTCGCCGGCAGCGGGCGGGCCGACAACTCCGCCCGCCACTCGTCGAGCAGCTCGAGCAGCGGTTCGGTCCGGCCGCACCGGTGCCGGCCGGTCGATCGATGCGCCCCGGCCGTCCGGGCGGGCGCGGCCGGCGGCCCGCCGTCGGGCCGCGCCGGGTGGGCGAGCTCGTCGATCAGCCGGTCGTCGGCGAGCACCCGATCGAGGTCGACCACGGGTGAATCAGGGTCGACCGGGCGTCGACCGGTCCGGCGGACCATCAGCTCAGGCGCTCGGCGAGCGCCGACCCGGTGGCCAGCCGTTGCCGCAACTTGGCCAACGCCCGGTGCTGCGCGACCCGGACCGCTCCGGCGGTCATGCCCAGGGCGTCCGCCGTCTCCTCGGCGGACAGCCCGGCGACCACCCGCAATCGCAGGATTTCCTGTTGCGTCCCGGGCAGGCTGCCGAGCAACTCGTCGACGGCGGCGGCGGTCGACGAGGCCACCACGAGCTGTTCGGGGCCGCCGTCGGTGGTCGGCGCGTCGGGCACCTCGGCCACCGGCAGTGAGCGCGCCCGGGCCGCCGACCGGTGCGCGTCCGCGACCTTGTGCGACGCGATCCCGTAGACGAAGGCCAGGAACGGCTTGCCCTCCCGCCGGAACGAGGGCAGCGCGGTGAGGACGGCCAAGCATGCCTCCTGCGCGATGTCGTCCGCCGTCGCGAGCGACAGCGGGCCGGCCGACATCCGGGACCGGCAGTAACGAACCACCACCGGCAGGATCCGGCCGATCAGGGAACCGAGCGCCACCTGGTCACCGCCGACCGCCCGGTCGACGAGATCGTCCAGTCCGGTCGGATCGGGGCCCTGAGATGACTGCTCATTCATCGCCGTCGGCGGCACCCCCGTTACACCGCGCGCGTCGCGGCTGTCCTGCGCTGGCTGATCGCTGGTCCGGCATTATCGAACCGCGTTCTCATCGTAGCGATCCCGACCCGCCAGGACGCTGGATTCAGCCGTTCGGAATCGTCAGACCGCATGATGATGACGATTCGCTGACTCAGCGTCGTCCAGCCCGGGCGTTCAGGCGACAAAACCCCGCCGGAAGCCCAGGGCGACGGCCTGGGCCCGATCGCGGGCGCCGAGCTTGCGGAAGAGCCGGCGGGCGTGCGTCTTGACCGTGTCCTCGGACAGGAACAGTTCGCGACCGATCTCGCCGTTGGACTGGCCCTGGCTCATTCCCCGCAGCACCTGCATCTCGCGCTCGGTCAACGGCGCCTCGCCGTCCGGGGTGTCCCGCAGCGCGGGCAGCCGCGGGGTGGTCAGCGTGTCGGCGAGGGCCGCGACGATCTCGGGTTGGGTGGCGTCCCAGCGCAGGAACCCCCGGGCCCCGCAGGCGATGGCGGCGGCGATCGACGCGGTGTCGTCGGGAGAACCGAACACGATCACCACCGCCGACGGGTGCACGGCCAGCAGCCGCCGGGTGGCTTCGATGCCACTGGTGAGTGCGCGTTGGGTGCCGATCAGCACGACGTCGGTCGGCTGGCGACCGTACCGGGACAGCAACTCGTCCCCGCTGGCCACGCAGTCGATGCCGTCGACCGACGGGACGGCGCCCATCACCCGGGTCAGGCCGTCGCGCGCGCTTCGGCGCTCATCGCAAATCAGGACGCTGGTCACAAGACTCCCCCTGCAGACGGTGTGAATGATACGTGCCCTCGGTCGTTCGACGGAATGAGGGAGACCCCAATCGGGTGCGTCAATACGTCGGTCCGTCCGTCGTTGCGTCGAGCCGGGCGCCCGCCGGCAGACCCGCTCGGGCGATGGAACCGTCCGGATCGACCACGAACCGCGGCCGATACCGCAGGTGACGGAGCGATCACCGCTCGTCGATCCGGTCGTCCGTCGACCGACCGCCGCCGGCGGTGATGCAGTTCACACCCGCGGGCCGCGGCGCCCCTCCGTGCCGACCCGGCGACAACGATGACAGCCGCGATATCAAGATCGACAAAAAACGTGATCAAGGTCTTGTCGCGGGCCCGGGAGGGCTCTAGGGTCTGGAGATCAACAGCGCCGCGATCAGCGCGGATCCGGCCCCGACGCAGTACACCGCAGGCACTTCCGGCCACTGGACCAGGCTCCGGACGTGCCCGGTTGGGCTGCGCGGCCGACCGCGCCCCGATCCCCGGCACTGTCGGACAGACCCAAGCGCCCTGCTCCTTTCGGGCCCGTTCAACCGAGCGCCGGCACCGGCGGCGCGCATCGCGGAAAAGGGGATCGACGTGGCGGACACCAGGCGCCTTCCCGGACCGAACGCGGATCTCTGGGATTGGCAGTTGCACGCGGCGTGTCGCGGCATGGCCAGTTCGTTCTTCTTCCACCCCGAGGGCGAGCGCGGCCCGGCCCGGGCGCGCCGCGAGGCCCAGGCCAAGGCGGTGTGCTTCCAATGCCCGGCGATGGCCGCCTGCCGCGACCACGCGTTGAAGGTGCACGAGCCGTACGGCATCTGGGGTGGGCTGTCGGAGAGCGAGCGGGCGCAGATGCTGACGCTCTCCGGAGCGCACTGACCGGCGGTCCGAACCGTCCGGCACCGGCCGGGCACGGTTCAGCCGTGGAGGCAGCGTCCACGAACGGTTCGTCACCCTCGCCCCCCGGCGGTCCCCCATGGCCCGGTGCACCTGCCCGTGTGGCCCCTCATCACTCGATGGTAGTGGTCCGATCGAGTTTTGGACACTCTCAGCGGATACAGATTGGTTCCAATGAGTGAAATCGCGGCCGCCAGAGAGTGGTCAACCGGGATCGGTCCCTCAAAATGATGAACGGCAGGTTCCCCGCCCGGGCGGGAAACCTGCCGTTCGCGTCAGCCGATCAGTGGCTGTGCCCGTGGTGGCCGTGGCCCCCGTCGTGGTCGTGCTCGTCCTCCGGGAGGTCGACGACGGTCGACTCGGTGGTCAGCACCATGCCGGCGATCGACGCGGCGTTCGACACCGCCGACTTGGTCACCTTGACCGGGTCGATGATGCCCGCCTTGACCAGATCGCCGTAGCTACCGGCGGCCGCGTCGTACCCTTCGCCGCGCGGCAGTTCGGCGATGCGATTGACGACCACCGCACCTTCCTGACCGCCGTTGGCGGCGATCCAGTAGGCCGGCGCGGACAGCGCCTTGCGCACGATGGCGACGCCGATCCCCTCGTCCCCGGACAGCTGCGACTCCAGGTCGGCCAGCGCGGCCGAGGCGTGCACCAGGGCGGAGCCGCCGCCGGCGATGATGCCCTCGGCCACCGCGGCCTTGGTCGCGCTGACCGCGTCCTCGATGCGGTGCTTGCGCTCCTTGGCCTCGATCTCGGTGGCCGCCCCGACCTTGATCACCGCGACGCCGCCGGCCAGCTTGGCCAGCCGCTCCTGCAGCTTCTCCCGATCCCAGTCGGAATCGGTGGTCTCGATGTCCTTGCGCAGCTGGGCCGCGCGGTCGGCGACCGCCTCGGCGCTGCCGCCGCCGTCCACGATCGTGGTGTTGTCCTTGGTGACGACGACGCGGCGGGCCGACCCCAGCACCTCGGGGCCGACCTCGGCCAGCTTGAGGCCGACCTCGGCGGACACCACCTCGGCGCCGGTGACGATGGCCAGGTCCTGCTGGAACGCCTTGCGCCGGTCGCCGAAGAACGGCGCCTTGACGGCGACGACGGTGAACGTCTTGCGGATGGCGTTGACCACCAGGGTGGACAGCGCCTCGCCCTCGACGTCCTCGGCGACGATCAGCAGCGGCTTCTTGGCCTCGAGCACCTTCTCCAGCAGCGGGAGCAGGTCGGCCAGCGCGGAGATCTTCTCCCGCACCAGCAGCACCAGCGCGTCCTCCAGGACGGCCTCGCCGGCCTCCGGGTCGGTCGCGAAATAGGGCGACAGGTAACCCTTGTCGAACTGCACGCCGTCGGTGTACTCGAGCTCGGTGGCCAGCCCGGAGTGCTCCTCCACGCTGACCACGCCGTCGGCGCCGACGTGCTCGATGGCCTCGCCCAGCAGGTCGCCGATGACCTCGTCGCGGGAGGCGATGGTGCCGACGTTGGCGATGGCCCGGCGGTCGCCGGCGACCGGGGTGGCCCATTCGGTGAGCAGCTCGTTGACCCGGTCGGCGGCCTGGCTGATGCCCGAGCGCAGGGCCAGCGGATTGGCCCCCGCGGTCACGTTGCGCAGACCCTCGGCCACCAGAGCCTGGGTCAGGATGGTCGCGGTGGTGGTGCCGTCACCGGCCACGTCGTTGGTCTTGGTGGCCGCGGTCTTGGCCAGCTGCGCGCCCATGTTCTCGTTCGGGTCGTCCAGCTCGATGTCCCGGGCGATCGTGACGCCGTCGTTGGTGATGGTCGGGCCGCCGAACTTCTTGTCCAGCACCACGTACCGGCCGCGCGGCCCGAGGGTGACCTTGACCGCGTCGGCGAGCTTGTCGACGCCGCGCTGCAGAGCCGAGCGCGCGTCGGTATCGAAGCGGATCTGCTTCGCCATGTGTTGTCCAGTCCTCTTGGTTCAGGGCTCTTGGTTCAGGGCTTCGGTTCAGGAAGGTGATTGCGAGTGTCGATGGTGCCCAAGGCACAGACGACCGCGCCCCGGCCGCCCGCACGGGGCGGGCCGCCGGGGCGGGGTGCGGAGCAACGGACCGGCGGTGGGCGATCAGCTCACCGGCCGGCCGGTGTCACTTGTTGACCTTGGCCAGCACGTCACGCGCGGACAGCAGCAGGTACTCCTTGCCGCTGTACTTGACCTCGGTGCCGCCGTACTTCGAGTAGATGACCACGTCGCCCTCCGCGACGTCGATCGGGATGCGCTTGCCGCTGTCGTCGTAACGACCGGGGCCGACCGCGAGGACGGTGCCCTCCTGCGGCTTCTCCTTGGCGGTGTCCGGAATGACGATGCCGGACGCGGTCGTCGTCTCGGCCTCGTTGGCCTCAACGAGGATCTTGTCCTCGAGCGGCTGGATGTTCACGCTCGCCACGGTGTGACCTCCCCCTTCTGGGGTTCGTTCTGGCGGCTGCCACCCACTGGGAGTCGCAGTCGGCTGGTTTCCTGGTCCCGGCGCGGTTCGGGCCCGTCGTCGCGGGTGCCGGGCCGTCACTGAGCCGTTCAACTAGCACTCTAGCCATGCGAGTGCCAGGTCTCAACCATCCGGTCCCGTCAATCGGTCCGGCCGGCTCAATGCGAGCGGAAGAACGCGCTGGCCCGGGACGACCACAGCAGGCCGAGCACGATCAGCGCGACGGCCACCGACAGGATCGAACTCCACCGCAGGTTGCCACCGTAGGTGAACACGCCCCACAGGCCGGCGGCCAGCGACAGCAGGGCGCTGAGCGTGGCCAGCCCGCGGGCGAGCGGGCTGCCGCGCATCAGCCCGCGGGCGACCAGCAGGTACACGACCGCGATGACGATGCCGACGGTGCCCACCCACAGCCAGGCACCCGTCGACACCCCGGTCTGCCGGACGAACTCGCTGTCACCGCGGGCGATCAGCACCCCGATGGCCACCATCAGCTGCAGCAGGCCGGAGACGACGATCAGGACCGCGAGCAGCGTGACCCCGCCCGGTCGGCGGGCCGGCGCCTGGGAGTAGCCCATCCCCCGACTGTGCCATCCGACCCCCCTGTTGATCATGCAGGACATGCCCGTAAAGCTCTCGCTTTCGGGCGTGTCCTGCTTGATCAACAGCGTGGTGGGGCGGGTGCCGGGGCGGGCGGGGCGCCGGGCGATGGTAGGCGAGCTCAGCCGGCGGCGTCGGCCAGCGCGTTGCGCAGCCGGTGCAGGTCGTCGAGGGTCTGCGGGACGTCCCCGTCCGCGATATGACCGTCGTACCACTCGTTGTCCAGGTCGATCTCGATCCGCACCAGCGTGGCCTCGGCGGCCAGCCGGCGGCCGGGCGTCAACTCGGTGTCGACCTGGCGGAGCCAGTCGCGCAACCCGACCTCGTCCGGCGCCCCGTCCAGCAGGCCCGGTTGGTACTCGGCCAGCAGCAGGGTGATCGCGGTCAGCGCGGCGTCGACCTGGTCGGTCGGCAGGGTTGACCCCGCGGTGGTCACCGCGCGGATCGCGGTGGACAGCTGATCACCCGTTCGCCCGTCGGTGCTCGCCCGCAGCCGGGAGAGCATGGCCTGTCCGGCGGCGGTCCGCAGGAACGGGTTGGGGTCGTGCGCGGTGGTCGCGGTCATCGACGCTCCTCGTTGAGCAGGTTTGTGATCCGGATCACGGTCACTGCCTGCCAGGGTAGGCGTGGCGCGGCCGGTGGGCACGAGAGCCCGTTCGTCGGCACCTCGGCGACCCGACGCGCCACCCGGTCCGCGGGCCACGGGGATCGAGGGAGCACTCCCGGCCCTTCGCAACCCTCCGCAAGGGCACCTACCGCCCCCTCGACCCGGTTTTGCCGCAGCCCGCGCCGAGGGAGCCCGTGGAGTTCCGGCCGGCGGGTTCAGCTGACGTGCACGGTCGCGACCGGCAGCCCGGGATCGCCGGTCAGGTGCGAACCGGACGGGGCACCCCCGGCCGCCAGCACGTGCGCGCCGACGGCGGCGATCATCGCCCCGTTGTCGGTGCACAAACCGGGCCGGGGCACCCGCAGGGCCAGCCCGGCGGCCGCGCAGCGCTCCTCGATCAACGAGCGGAGCCGGCCGTTGGCGGCCACCCCCCCGGCGACCACCACGGTGCCGACGCCCAGATCCACCGCGGCGCGGACGGTCTTGGCGGTCAGCACGTCCACCACCGCCTCCTGGAACGAGGCGCACACGTCCGGCACGTCGACCGCCCGGCCGTCGCGATCGGCCTGCTCGACGTACCGGGCGACGGCCGTCTTCAGACCCGAGAACGAGAAGTCGTAGGGCGGATCCTTCGGTCCGGTGAGCCCACGGGGGAAACGGATCGCCGACGGATCCCCGTCCGCGGCCATCCGGTCGATCACCGGGCCGCCCGGGTAGCTCAACCCGAGCAGGCGAGCGACCTTGTCGTAGGCCTCGCCGGCCGCGTCGTCGATCGTGGTGCCGATCTCGGTGATCGAGCCGGCCAGGTCGTCCACCCGCAGCAGCTGGGTGTGCCCGCCGGAGACCAGCAGGGCGATCACCGGCGCGGGCAGCGGCCCGTGCTCCAGCGTGTCCGCGGCGACGTGCCCGGCCAGGTGGTTCACCCCGAACAGCGGAACGTCCCAGGCGGCGGCGTAGGCCTTGGCCGCCGCCACCCCGACCAGCAGGGCCCCGGCCAGCCCGGGTCCGGCGGTCACGGCGATCGCATCGACGTCCCGCGGACCCACACCGGCGTTGCCGAACGCCGCGTGCACCGTCGGCACCATCGCCTCCAGGTGGGCGCGGGAGGCGATCTCGGGCACCACCCCACCGAACCGGGCGTGCTCGTCCTGGCTGGACGCGACCGCGTGGCCGAGCAGTTCCGGACCGCCGGCGGCCATCCGAACCAGGCCCACACCCGTTTCGTCACAGGATGTCTCGACACCCATCACGATCATGTCGGCCTGGCCATCGTGTAGGCGTCGGCGCCGCTCGGGCGGTAGTAGCGGCGCCGGATCCCGACGATCACGAACCCCTCCGACTCGTACAAACCGATGGCGGGCGCGTTGTCGGTCCGCACCTCCAGCAGCACCCGCCGGTTCCCGGCGTGACCCAACAGGTCTCGCAGCAGGGCACGGCCGATTCCGGCGCCCTGGGCGGCCGGCCGCACCCCGATGGTGTGCACCTCGGCCTCGTCGCCGAGCAGGGCGAGCCCGGCGTACCCGTCGACCACCCCGGCCGCATCCCGGTGCACCACGTAGTGGTGGCCGGCGGCGAGCTCGCCCGCGAACATCTCGGCGGTCCACGGCGAGTCGCCGGGGAAAAGGATCTCCTCCAGCTGCACCAACGCCGGGATGTCGGTCGCGGACGCCGGTTCCAGATCGAGCATCGCGATCACCGGCCCAACACCGACTTGCGGGCACCCGGCACTGTCGCGTCCGGACGTCGGAGGTAGAGCGGCACCAACGGGCCCGGGACGGCGCCGGCCAGCAGGGGGCGGGCGGCGCACTCGACCAGTCCGAGCACCGGCTGTGGTTCGACGCCGACGGAGGGCAGCGGCAGCCCGGTCAGCGACGCCCCGGCGCCGGCAAGGTGCGTGGGCGTCAACCCGTGCTCGACCAGCAACTCGGGGACGGCGGCCGGGGCGATCACCAGCGGCCCGAGCGTCCGGTGCCCGTCCGGTCGGTAGCCGGACAGGTAGACCTCGCGCCGGCGGGCGTCGGTCGCCACCAGCAGCTCGCCCGGCAACGGGTGCAGGGACCTGGCCAGGCCGTCGTGGCTGGGCACCCCGTGCACCGGCACGTCCAGCGCGTCACCCAGGGCCGCGGCCGTGGCCATGCCCACCCGCAGGCCGGTGAACGGCCCGGGGCCGATGCCGACGACGACGGCGTCCAGCTCACGCAGGGTGCCTCCGGCCTCCTCCAGGGCCTCCCCGACCAGCGGCATCAGGCGTTCGGCATGCCCCAATCCGTCGGTCACCCGGCGGTGACCCAGCACCGTGGCCGGCCGGGCCGCCTCCCCGGCCTCCAGCAGCGTGATCAGCTCCTGCGGCCCACGTAACCGCACGACGCCGGCGGTGACCTCCGGCGTGGAGGTGTCGAGGGCGAGGACGAGCACGATGGGCCATCCTACGGACGCCACCGCCACCCCCCGAAGTTGATCATGAGGCGCGGCACCGTTCGCGGCGGCGTGTCGCGGAAAACGACGGTGGGTCCCGTGCGGGCCCCCATGATCAACACCGATGTGCGGGTCGGCCGGGCGGAGTGCGGCCCGCTTAAGCTGGGGCGTCGTGCCGGCGCGGCACCGGTGGGAGGTGATCGTGGCCGAGCAGGTCACCCTGGCCGACGTCGCCCGCTGGGCCGGTGTGTCGGTGGCGACCGCCTCCCGCGCCCTGCACGGTTCGGTCGGCCGCACGGTCAACCCCGAGCTGCGGGCCCGGGTGCAGGCCGCCGCCGCCGAGCTGAACTACTCCCCCAACGCCAATGCGCAGGCGGTGGTCCGGGGCACCACGACCACGGTGGGCCTGGTGGTGCACGACATCGCCGACCCGTCGGCCGCCGCCCTCGCGGCCGGGGTGATGGCCGCGGCGGCCACCCGGAACCTCATCGTCACCATTTCCTCGACCCTGTCCGACCCGCTCGCCGAGGTGCGGCACGTCGAGGCGCTGCGCCGGCAGCGGGCCCGGGCGATCGTGCTGGCCGGGTCGCGGTTCAACGACCCGGATTCGGCCGGCCGGCTCGCCGAGGAGCTCATCGGCTATTCGGTCGGCGGCGGGCACGTGGCGGTGGTCGGTCAGGCCCGGTTGCCGGTGAACACGATCGCCGTCGACAACGACGGCGCCGCCCGACGACTGGCGACGACGCTGGCGTCGCTGGGCTACCGGCGGTTCGCGGTGCTGGCCGGACCCGAGGCGATCGCCACCTCCGAGGACCGGGTCGCCGGGTTCCGCGACGGCCTGCACGCGGCCGGCATCGAATTGGTCGAGGAGAACGCGATCTCGGCCCCGTTCACCCGGGACGGCGGGTACGTCGCGATGACCGAACTGCTCGATCTGGGGGTCCTCGACCAGGGCGTCGATGCCGTCTTCGCGGTCAACGACGTGATGGCGGTCGGCGCCATCGCCGCGCTCCGCGACCAGGGTCTTCGAGTACCGGCCGACGTCGCCGTCGCCGGGTTCGATGACATCACCACCCTCCGCGACGTCCGGCCGGCGCTGACCACGGTGCGCCTGCCGATGGAGCGAATCGGTGCCGACGCACTCGATCTCGCGCTCGGCCGCCGGGTCGATCCGGACGGCGAGGAGCCGCGGGTGGTCACCGTCACCGGTGACGTGGTGGTACGGGAGAGCACGCCACGGCGGGCTCCGTAGGTTTCAGGCGAGCAGGTACGCGACGTCGACCGTCAGCTCCGCCGGGTCGTCGCGGTGCGGCCCGTAGATCTCCCATCGGGGCCCGGCAGGTTGGATTCCCTGCTCGACGCACCAGCCGCGCACCGCATCATGGGCCAGGCCCAGATCCTGGTAGGGGCCGTGGTGCCGGGCGGTCGCGACGGATCCCGCCGGCAACGCCGAGCGCGCCACCCGTCCGCTCAGTTGCGCCTCGGCCGCGGTGATCACCCCGACCTCGACCTGCGGTCGGTCGTCCACGTACAGCATCACGTTCGGGCAGCCCCGGGCGATGCCGGCCGCTCGCAGGCAGCCCCACACCTCGTCCAGCATCGGCCGCCACACGGCGGGGAACGCCGACCAGGTGGTGACGGCGGCCACCACCACGGTGGGCTGGGCGCCGACCGTACGCCGGACCACCGGGTCGATCATCCGCCACCTCCGGCCGGGCCCGCGGCACACAGCACGTGCTCAGTATCGTCCTGGGTCCCGCTGGGCGGAGCACCGGAGAGTGGAGCCATGACGCTCGCCCAGCTCCTTCGCCTCGGCCCCGCGCCGGTGGTGGAGGCGCCCGCCGCCCGCCGGCGCGGCTGGACGGGGCAACTGGCCCGATTCGGTGTGGTCGGCGGTGCGACGAGCCTGCTCCAGCTGGCGCTGTACGCCTTCCTGGCCGACAGCATCGGCGCCCAGGCCGCGAACGTGGCGTCGTGGCTGGTATCGACACTGGTGGCGACCGAGGCGCACCGACGGTTCTCGTTCGGCGGTTCGGCGTCGAACGCCGAGGGCGACCACGCCGTCGGCCTCGGCACGTCAGTGCTGACGCTGCTGTTGAGCACGGTCGCGCTGGCCGCGCTGGACAATCCCACCGGCGCGGCCGGGGTGGCGGCGCTGATCGCGGTCAACGCCGGGGTGGGCCTGCTGCGGTTCGGGACGCTGCGCTGGTGGATGATCGGCCGGCCTGCTCACTCGCAGGCGACGCCGTCGCCGTCCCGGTCGAGCTTGCTCGAGTAGCCGGGCTGGCCGGCGTAGATCGGGGCCGCCCCCGCCGCCCTCGCCGCGGTGCAGTTCGGGTAGGACACGACGGCCGGCGCCTGCTCGGCGGTCGTCGTGCGGCGACCGGTGGGGGTCGCGCCCGCATCGTCGTCGGCGCCCGGGATCGGCGCGGCCAGCGGCGCCGGATCGGCGTCCGCCGTCGGGGTCGGGGTGGCGATCGGGACCGGGCAGGCGTACGCCGGCGACGCCGCGTCGGCGGCGATGTAGGCGCTTTCGCGGTCGTGCCGGCCGTAGCCGTCCCGGGAGTCGTACCGGGCGATGGCGTGCCCGCCGCTGATCATGGCCAGACCCGCGTCGCCGTCGGCGGTGTCGACGTACCGCAGGGCGCGGCCGTACGGGTCCAGATCCTCCCCGTCGCCGCCCATGGTCAGCGTGACGGTGTGGTCGAGCACCAAGCCTTCCAGCGCGCTGGTGGCCGAGGATGCCTCGCACGAACCGGTTTCGGGCGCGTCGATGCCGATCAGCCGCACCTTCTGCTCGGTGGCCGATCCGGCGGCTCGGACCCGGATGGTGTCGCCGTCCACCACCGAGACGACCAGGTAGCCGCCCGACGATGCGGACGCGGCGTTGCCGGGTGTCGCGGTGGAGGACGCCGCGGTGAGGGTCGTCGTGGTGGAGGGCGCCGTGGTGGAGGGTGCCGTGGAGCCGGCACTCGCGGTGGCCGACGATGCCGTCGTGCTCGCCACGGCCGGCGACGCCGCCGGGGTCGGCGGCTCGTCGGCGCCGACCGCCCGGCTCACACCGCCGATGGCGAGAATGCCGATGATGCCGCCGACGATCCAGCGGGCCTTGCGGGACATGGGTGACGCCCTTCGTTGTCGAGCACGCCGACGGTCGTCGGCAGCGGTCTCCTTCCTGAGACGGGCCCGGCCCGGGATCCGTCACGCGGGATCGGCCATGACCCGCACCACTCCCGCCCGGTATCGCACTGCCGAGCCGCGCGCTCCTCTGCCCGCTCGAATCGTCAGACTTCCGTCACGCAACGACCCTTGATCCGTACTCAACCGTCGCGATGTGCTGATTGCACACCGCGTCGAAAGCCCTTGGAGCTGTGATGAACCAGTTGGACACCCGACCGTCCGCCCCGGCTCGACGGCGTCGCCGCACCATCGTCCTGGTCACGCTGGCCGTCGTGGTGGTGATCGGGGCGGCGGTCGGCCTGGCCCTGTTCCAGCCGTGGAAGCTGTTCACCCGCAGCACGGTGAACGAGTCGGCCCCGGTGGTCGCGTCGGCACCGGCCACCGCCGTCTCGGTGCCGCCGCAGGCGCCGGGCACCGTCGCGCAGCAGGCGCCCGGCACGGCGCCGGAGCCACCGGCTGCCGAACCGGTGGTGCTGGCGTCCGGCACGTTCGTCGACGGCGAGCACACCACCACCGGCACCGCCACCGTGCTACAACTCCCGGACGGGACGAGATACCTTCGGCTGGAGAACTTCTCGACCAGTGACGGGCCCGACGTGGACGTCGCGCTGTCCGACCAGCCGGCCGGCGGCGACGACTGGGGCCGCTACGACGACGGCCGCTACCTGGCCCTGGGCGACCTGAAGGGCACCGACGGGAACCAGAACTACGAGATCCCGGCCGACGCCGACCTGACCGGCCTGACCTCGGTGGTCATCTGGTGCGACCGGTTCAACGTCGCCTTCGGCACCGCCGCGGTCACCCTCTGACGCCGAGCCGGTTCCGCCGAGAGATCAGGCCAGGTCGGCCGGGTCGAACTCCTTGGGCTCCACCAGGACCAACCAGTTGCCCGTGTTGTCCCGCATCACCGCCTCCACCCCGTAGGGCCGGTCGGCCGGTTCCTGCAGGAACGTCACGCCCTTCTCGACGAGTTCCTGGTGGGTCTTGCGGCAGTCGTCCACCCGCAGTCCCAACCCGCCCATCTGGCCCTTCTCCAGTTGACGGCGCACGAAGTCGGCCATCTCCGGGTCCAGCGGCGGCCCCGGCTTCATCAGGGTGATCTCGAGTTCGGGCTGGTTGGGGTGGCTGACGGTGACCCAGCGGGCGTCCGGCCCCATCGGCGCGTCCGTCCGGGTCTCGAAACCAAGGACGTCGACGTAGAAGTCCCGGGTGGCGCTCTGGTCCAGGCAGTACACGGTGGTCAGCGACACATTGGTGATCATGCCGGCAACGCTAGACGGCGGGCACCCGGCGACGCTTCTCCCAGATTGCGCGATCAGGACGGCTGGACGCCGGTGGACCGCGGGTCGAGCGCCCCGTTGATGAACAGGTAGCAGCCGGGGATGTGCGGGCCGCCCAGCCGCGCCCACCGGTCCCGGTAGGCCGTCGGTGACTCGCCGACCAGTTCGGCGAACCGGGACGAGAACGAGCCCAGGCTGGCAAAGCCGACGGCCATGCAGATCTCGGTCACGGTCAGATTGGCGTGCCGCAGCAGATCCTGGGCCCGTTCGATCCGTCGCCGGGTCAGGTACCGGATGGGGGTTTCCCCGTAGGTGGCGGCGAACGCCCGGCCGAAGTGATATTTGGACACGCCGGCGATCGACGCCAGGTCGTCCAGATCCACGGCGGTCCGGTACTCCCGGTCGATGTGGTCGCGGGCCCGCCGCAGATGCATCAACAGGCCGGTGGGGACGGGTCTCGGCGCCCGGACCCGCGGCGCGGCGGGTCCGCGAACGGTGGTCACCGGGCCAACGGTACGCCCGGGCGGGGTGGGGCCAGGCCTACCCCGAGGCTCGGGGAATCCCGTCAGGGTCGAGACGCCCAGCCCGCCGAAAATGCACTCCTTCGACCCTGCACAACACCAGGGTTAGCCCTCTGACCTGCTCCTTCGATGATTTCTACGGTCATTGCAGACCGTGCGAATCGATCACAGCAAGATCATCTGAGGAGTTCGGAATGACCACCGCCACGCTGTCCCGGCCCGCCGTCGTCGGGCGGCCGGCCGCCCCGCCGGCGATCACCGCGGCACCGGTCCGCAGCGCCTGGACCGCGCTGGCCGGGACTGCGGCGTCGGTGCCGCCGATCGTGCTGCTGCACCTGGACGCGCCGGCCGGCCTGTCGGCGGCCCGCACGACCATCAGTGACTACGTCGTGACGACCCCGCTCGGCGAGCCGCTGTTCGCCGTGACCACCGGCGGGCTCGCGGTGGCCGGGATCGCCGTGGCGTGGGGACTGGCCGGCTCGGTCCGCGCGGCCACGGTGCAGGTGCTGCTGGCGGCCTGGGCGGTTGCCCTGGTCGCCGCGGCCGCCTTCCCCACCAATCGGCCGGGCACCCCCGGCACCGTCTCGTCGACGATCCATCTGATCGCCGGCGCGTTCGTCTTCGCGTTGCTGCCGACGGTCGGCCTGCTGCTGTGGCGCCGGTGGCGGGCCGCCGTCGCCGGCGCCTGGATCGGCCGGGTGCTGCTGGCCACCACCGTCGTCGGCGGGGCGCTGAGCACCGCGCTGATCGTCAACCGGATCCCCGGGGCGATCGGCCTGGATCAGCTGATGCTGCCGCCCGGCCTGCTGCAGCGGGCCGCCGGGGCGGCGGAGATCGTGCTGGCCGTGGTGATCGCGACGGCGATGCTGCGGCTGAGCCGGGCGGCGGTCACCGGCCGCTGACCTGGTCTCCGGTCTCCCGACCGCTCACGCGGCCAGCGGCAGCCGCACCTCGAACCGGCAGCCGGGACCCTGGTTGTGCACGCTGATCCGGCCGCCGTGCGCCTCGACCAGGCCGCGGGCGATGGCCAGGCCCAGACCGGCCCCGGACCCCTGCTCCGGGGACCGGGCGGCCGCCCCGCGGAAGGCGACGTCGAACACCCGGGGCAGGTCGTCCGGGTCGATGCCGCCGCAGGCGTCCTGCACGGCCAGCAGGGCCTGGTCGGCGTCCCGCCCGGCCACCACCTGCACCGTCCCGTCGGACGGGGTGTGCCGGATGGCGTTCACCAGCAGGTTGCGCAGCACCCGGATGAGCTCCGGGTCGGACCCGTTGACGACCGGCCAGCCGGGGTCCGCGGACGCGGCCAGGTGCACCCCGCGCTGCCCGGCGGCCGGGGCCGCCGCCTCCATCGCCTGGGCCACCAGCTCCTCGGTGGACACCGGGCCGAGGGTCAGCCGCAGCGCGCCGGCGTTGATCCGGGACAGTTCGAACAGGTCGTCCACCATCGAGGACAGCCGGGACGCCTCGGCGTTGATCCGTCGGGCGTAGTCGGTGACCTCGTCGGGCTCGACCACCACCGAGTCCTCCAACGCCTCGCTCATCGCCCGGATCCCGGCCAACGGGGTCCGCAGGTCGTGGCTGACCCAGGCGACCAGCTGGCGGCGGGACGCCTCGGCGGCCCGTTCGGCGGCCCGCTGCTTCTCCGCCTCCATCGCCCCCATCGCGATCCGCCGGCCCAGGTAGACGGCGACCGGGATCACCACCACGGCGATCAGCGCGCAGACGGTCGCCGCGAACGCCAGCATCGGCGTGTACATGAACCCGCTGATGCTGACCACGAAGATCAGCACGGCCAGGATCGGGATGCTCACCAGCGCCGCGATGTTCGCGGTGGCCGACCGGTGCCGCAGCAGGTGCAGCGCGCCGACCTCGACGGCGCCGGTGACCGCCGCGGCCAGCAGCGCCCACGGCAGGATGTGCAGCAGATCGGTCAGCATCGCCGATCAGCCCGTCGGAGCCCGCAGGTCACCGTCCAGCCGGTAGCCGACACCCCACACGGTGACGATCCGGGCCGGCCGGGCCGGGTCGGGTTCGACCTTCTCGCGCAGCCGCCGCACGTGCACGGTCACCGTCGACTGGTCGCCGAACGACCAGCCCCACACCCGCTCCATCAGTTCCATCCGGCTGAACACCTGGCCCGGGTGCGACAGCAGGAAATGCAGTAGGTCGAACTCGCGGCTGGTCAACGACAGCTCGACGCCGGCCCGACGAGCGGTGCGGGACAACGCATTCGCCGACAGCTCGCCGTCGGCGCTGGTGACCTCCACGGCGTCGGCCGGTCCGGCGGTCACCGCGCCCCGGCTGCGGTCGAGCACCCGGCCCACCCGCAGCGCCAGCTCGCGCGGGCTGAACGGCTTGACCACGTAGTCGTCGGCGCCGTACTCCAGGCCGACCACCCGGTCCGACTCCTGCCCGAGCGCGGTCAGCATGATCACCGGCACGGTCGAGGTGCGGCGGACCTCCCGGCATACCGCCAGGCCGTCCATCCCGGGCAGCATCAGGTCGAGCACGATCAGGTCGGGTTGCCGCGCCCGCACCAGGTCCAGCCCGGTCGGCCCGTCGCCGGCCTCCAGCACGTCGTGCCCGTCCCGGGTCAGGTAGCGGCGCAGCACCTCGCGGACGGTGGCGTCGTCGTCCACGACCAGAACGGTGGCGGGTGCGCCCATCCGGAACCTCTTTCGAATCTGTGTCGATCCGCTACCTCGACCCCGACCGTAGGTCCGACCACCCGGGTCTGCCAGGCCCGGCGACCGACCGACCCGGAACCGTAAGACCCATCAGACCCGACGGCCGCCGGAGTCGGTGCGCAGGTCGGCGAGTCGCGCCGCCCAACCCGGACCGGTGGCCGAGACAGTGGCGATCCGCCGATCGTCCGGCAGCCGGGTGAGTTCGACCAGCAGGTGATCGTCGGCGAGCTGCTCGGCGACGCCCTCGCCCCACTCCACGACCACGGCGGCCTGGGTCAGGTCGGTGTCCAGGTCGAGGTCGTCCAGCTCGACCGCGCCGCCGAGCCGGTAGGCGTCGACGTGCACCAGCGTGGTGCCGGCCGGGTCGGCCGGGCGGTGCACCCGGGCGATGACGAACGTCGGCGAGGTGACCAGCCCGGTGACGCCCATGCCCTGCGCGATGCCCTTGGTCAGGGCGGTCTTCCCGGCCCCCAGCGACCCGGACAGGATCACCAGATCGCCCGGCCGCAGCCGCCGGCCCAGGGCCACCCCGAAGTCGTGGGTGTCGGCGGCGGTCGCCAGTTGGACGACCCCGCCGCTCGCGGTCGCGCCGGTCGGCCGGACCGCCTCATCCATCGTCGGCTCGCGCGTTGTCGGCGGCTCGCGGGTCATCGGCGGCTCGCGCGTCGTCGTCGGCTCTCTTCACGTCGGCGGCTCCCGCCTCGTCGGCGGCCCGTGGCCCGTCGCCCGCTCGCGCGCGGACGAAGTCGGCAACTCGCGTCACACCGTTCACATTCGATGCGAGTTGATCCGCGCCGGCGTAGTTGATCCGCGCGGGAAGGGGGGCGGTCACCGTTGGGCCTTGGTCCACCGGGAACGGCGGCGGGGTTCCCGGGAGCGGACCCGGTCCAGGGCCCGGTTCAGCAGGGATCGCAGGGCCTCGGTGGTGACGTCCGGATCCTCCATCATCGTCATGTGCCCGGACCCCTCGGCGACCACGATCGTGGCGTCCGGGAGCACCTCGGCGATCCGCTGCGACCGGTCCAGCGGCGTCAGCCGGTCCTGGTCGCCGGCGACGATCACGGTGGGGATGCCGGCCAGCGCGGGCACCGCCTCGGTCTGGTCGTGCGCGAACAGGGTGGGCAGGAACTCGGCGATCACCTCGACCGGAGTCGCCGACACCATCTCGTCCAGATAGTCCACCAGCGCCCCGGACACGTCCTTGCGGGAGAAGCCCAGGCTGCGGGTGAGCATCCACACCGCGTCCTTGCCGCTGGCCCGGCCCCGTTCGAAGATCGCCGGGTAGCGCGAGCCGACCTCCTTGAGCACCCGGACCAGCGGGTTGCCGCCGGCGATCAGCAGCTTGCTCAGCTCGGACGGCTTGAGGTAGGTCGCGCCGGTGCAGACCAGGCCGACCCCGGCGACCCGCTCGGCGAACAGCTCCGGATCCTGCGCGGCCAGGGTGAAGATCGCCATGCCGCCCATCGAGTGCCCGACCAGCACGACCGGGCCGGTGGGTGCCGCGGTGTCGATGATGCTGTGCAGGTCGGCGGCCAGGTAGTCCATCGTGGAATGACCCTCGGGCGCCCGGGTCGACTTGCCGTGCGAGCGGTGGTCGTAGAACACCAGCCGGGCGGTCGGTGGCGCGGCCGCCCGCCGGGCCTTGCGGGACCCGGCCGGTTCGACCTCCGGCGGCGCGCCGAAGCCGGGGCCGGTCAGCGCCAGCCGCTGGTAGTGCCAGGATCCCAGGCGCAGCGTCCAGCCGTGCGCGAAGATCACCGTGAGCGGCGCGTCGAGCGGGCCGACCTCCTCGACGTGCAGCGCCACCCCGTCCCAGGTGTCCACCGAATAGCTGCGGTCCGCGGTCAGCGTCTCGAAGTCCGGGTCGACGCCCGGCCCGGTGAGCAGTGCGGCCTGCGCGGACTGCACCTTGCGCACCGCCACCCGCTGCGCGGTGACGCCGCCGAGCGCGGCCGCGCCCAGCACCCCGGTGACGATCCCGGCGGTGCCCAGAATCCTGCCCACCGTGCTCATGCCGCCGCGCTCATGTCGAGCTCATTTCGGGTTCCCCCTCGGGTGATCCGACGTGGCGTCGGGGCACCCTCGGCCCGATGCGGGTGACGATCTCGTAGTCGATGGTGTCGCAGTATCCGGCCCAGTCCCGCGCGGTGGGCTCGCCGTCGTCCCCCGGCCCGAAGACGATCACCGGGTCGCCGACGGCCACCCGCTCGTCCCCGCAGTCGACGACGACCTGGTCCATGGCGACCCGGCCGGCGATCCGCCGCCGGCGGCCGGCGACCAGGATCTCGCCGCGGTTGCCCGCCGCCCGCGGCAGGCCGTCCGCGTACCCCAGCGGGATCAGCGCCAACGTCGTCTCGGCGGCCGTGCGATACGTCAGGCCGTAGGAGACGCCGTGCCCGGCCGGCACCCGCTTGGTCAGCGCGACCGTCGACCGCAGCGTCATCGCCGGTCGCAGCGGCACCGGGGTGTCGACCGGGTTCAGCCCGTACAGGCCGATGCCGACCCGGGCCAGGTCGAACCGGGTGTCCGGGTGGTCGACCAGGCCGGCGGTGTTGGCCAGGTGCCGCAGCGGCGGACGGATCCCCCGCTGCGCCGCCGCGTCCAGGATCCGGCGGAATCGGCCGGTCTGCTCCGCGACCGACGGATCCCCCGGCACGTCGGCGCTGGCCAGGTGGCTCATCAGGCCGGCCACCCGCAGCCGGCCGGCCCGCTGCGCGGCCGCCGCGGCGTCCAGCACCCCGGCCAGCTCGGCCGGTCCGATACCGCTGCGACCCAGACCCGTGTCCACCTTGAGGTGGACGGCGGGGACCGTGGCCCCGGCCTGGGCGAGCACCGCGTCCAGCTGGGCCAGTCCGGACACGCCGAGTTCGACATCGGCGGCCAGGACCGCGGCGACGGGCTCGCCGGGCGGCCAGAGCCAGGCCAGGATCGGCGCGGTGACGCCGGCGGCCCGCAGGTCCAGCGCCTCGCCGGGGGTGGCCACGCCCAGCCGGGCGGCCCCACCGGCTAACGCGGCCCGGGCCACCGGAACGGCGCCGTGACCGTACCCGTCCGCCTTCACCACGGCCATCACGTTCGCCGCCGGAGTGCCCCGGCGGATCAGCTCGACCAGGGTTCGCGTGTTGGCGCGGACCGCCGCGAGATCCACCACCGCCTCGGCGCGCACGCCGGTGCGCGCCGCAGCCGGCACCGTCGTCGGTACCGGGGTGGCCACGTTCACCCCTCGATGGAATCACGTTTGCCGGCGCGTCGAGGGTCCATCGGTGGCGTGCCTTCGTGTCGGGTCGCACAGTCCGTGACCATTGCCCGACATTTCGGGCATGGGCCGGTCGGCGTGACCTCGTCAGGACGGGTCCGGGTCCACCTGGAGGTGGTCCCAGAGCTGGTGCGCCCCGTACAACCCGGCCCGCTGGGCCCGCTGACCGGCCCGTCCGTGCAGGAACGCGCCCGCGCTCGCGGCCAGCAGCGGCGGCAGCCCGGCGGCCAGCAGTGACCCGACGACGCCGGACAGCACGTCCCCCGACCCGGCCGTGGCCAGCCAGGACGAACCGGACAGGTTCACCGCGGCCTGCCCACCGGGGTCGGCGATCAGCGTCCGGTGCCCCTTGAGCAGCACCGTCGCCCCGCTGACCCAGGCGGCGCGACGGACCGCGGCCAGCCGGTCGTCCAGCTCGATGTCCGGGAACACCCGGGAGAACTCCCGGTCGTGCGGGGTGAGCACGGTCGGCTGGCCGGCCCGTCGCCGGGCCTGCAGCAGGTTCGGCATCGCCGCGAGGACGGTCAGCCCGTCCGCGTCCACCAGCACCGGCACGTCCTGGCCGAGCACCCAGCGCAGCAGGGTGATCGCCTGGCCCTCGGTGCCCATGCCCGGCCCGACCACCCACGCCTGCACCTTCCCGGCGTCGGCCGGGGTGTCGGCGGCGACCGCTTCGGGCCAGCGGGCGACGACGGCGGCGGCCTGCGGGCCGGCGTAGCGGACCATGCCGGGTCGGGTGCGCACGGCGCCGCCCACGCAGAGCACCGCTGCGCCGGGGTAGCCGGGTGACCCGGCGACGACGCCGACCAGCCCGCCGCTGTACTTGTCCGCGGCCGGCGAGGGGACCGGCAGCATCTGCCGCAGGCTGCCGTCGGTCATCGCGATGACCTCGGCCGGCCGGCCGGTCATGTCCATCCCGATCGGCACGCAGACGATGGTGCCGGCCTGCTCGTCGGCGATCAGCAGGCCGACCTTGATCCCGCCGAAGGTGACGGTGACGTCGGCCAGGAAGGCGACGCCGCGGACCCGGCCGGTGTCCGGTTCGATGCCGCTGGGCAGGTCGACCGCGACCCGCAGCGCGTCGGTGGCGTTGGCCTGACCGATCAGCTCGGCCGCCTCGTCCCGCAGCGGCGGGGTGGCGCCGATCCCGACGACCCCGTCGACGACGACGTCCGCGGCCTTGATCGCGGCGGCCACGCCCGGGTCGTCGTGGCGGCCGACCCGGCCGCCGGATCGGCGCAGCGCCGCCAGGCCGCCGGCGTGGGTTCGGTCCGGGTTGAGCAGCACCGCGGTCACCTGCATGCCCCGCCGGCGCAGGAACGCGCCGGCGTGCAGGGCGTCGCCGCCGTTGTTGCCGGACCCGACGAGCAGCACCACCCGGCGCCCCGGATGCGGGAACGGCAGCCGCTCGGCCACCTCCGCGGCCACCGCGAAGGACGCTCGGCGCATCAGGGTCGCGTCCCCGTCGCGCTCCAGGGCGATCGCCTCGACGGCGCGGATCTGTTCGACGGTGTAGGCCTCGATCACCCTCGACCAACCTCGTTCATGCCATCATCCTGCCCGGCCCGAGCGCGACCACCACGGCGGCGGCGATGCCCGCGTCGTGCGAGACGGAGATCCGCCAGTCGGTGATGCCGAGGTGGGCGGCGGCGTCGGCGACGGTCCGGCTGACCTGCAACACCGGCCGGCCGCTCGACTCCGAGACGACCCGGCAGTCGTGCCAGTCCATCCCGGCCGGCACCCCCAGCGCCTTGGCCACCGCCTCCTTGACGGCGAACCGGGCGGCCAGCGACGCCGGGCCGCGCGGGTGACCGGTGCCGGTGACCTGCTCGTCCGGGTTGAACAGCCGGCGGGCCAGGCTCGGGGTGCGCCGCACCGCGGCGGCGAACCGGTCGACCGCGACCACGTCGATGCCAACGGCGACGACGTTCGCGCCGGCCGGGGGATCCGGGACCAGCACGGGCTACTCGACGGTGACCGACTTGGCCAGGTTCCTGGGCTTGTCCAGGTCGTAGCCCTTGGCCCGGGCGATCTCGGCGGCCAGGATCTGCAGCGGCACGGTGGACACCAGCGGCTGGTACAGCTTGGGCACCCGGGGCAGCTCGACCAGGAAGTCGGCGAACGGCGCCACCGTCTCGTCGCCCTCCTCGGCGATCACGATGGTCCGGGCGCCGCGGGCCTGGATCTCCCGGATGTTGGACAGCAGCTTGGAGTGCAGCAGCGGGTCGGTGACCGGCGACGGGGTGACGATGACGACCGGCAGCCCCTCCTCGATCAGCGCGATCGGCCCGTGCTTGAGCTCGCCGGCGGCGAAGCCCTCGGCGTGCATGTAAGCCAGCTCCTTGAGCTTGAGCGCACCCTCCAGGGCCACCGGGTACCCCACGTGCCGGCCCAGGAACAGGATCGCCTTGGACGCGGCGATCTCCTGGGCGAGCTTGCGCACCGGGTCCATCAGCGTCAGCGTGGTCGCGATCGCGTCCGGCATCCGGGTGAGTTCCTCGTACTCGCGGGCGATCTCGTCGCGGTACTTGGTGCCGCGGGCCTGCGCCAGGGCCAACCCGACCAGGTAGTTCGCGGTCAGCTGGCCGAGGAACGCCTTGGTCGACGCGACGCCGACCTCGGGGCCGGCGTGGATGTAGACGACCGCGTCGGACTCCCGGGGGATCTGCGAGCCGTTGGTGTTGCACACGGCCAGCACCCGGGCCTTCTGCCGGCGGGCGTGCCGCACCGCTTCCAGGGTGTCGGCGGTCTCGCCGGACTGGCTGACCGCCACCACCAGGGTGTCCCGGTTGAGCACCGGGTCGCGGTAGCGGAACTCGCTGGCCACCTCGACCTCGACCGGGATGCGGCACCAGTGCTCGATCGCGTACTTGACCACCAGGCCGGAGTGGTAGGCGGTGCCGCAGGCGACGACGAACACCTTGTCGATCGTGCGCAGGTCGTCCTCGGACAGCCGCAGCTCGTCCAGCACGATCCCGGACCCGTCGAAGTGGCCGAGCAGGGTCTGGGCGACGGCGGCGGGTTGCTCTTCGATCTCCTTGTCCATGAAGAAGTCGAACCCGCCCTTTTCCGCCGCCGACAGGTCCCAGTCGACGTGGAATTCCTTGAAGTCCGGTTCGCCGCCGGTGAACGAGGTGACCCGGTAGCCGTCCGGGTCGATCACCACCAGCTGGTCCTGGCCGAGTTCCACGGCGTGCCGGGTGTGCGCGATGAACGCGGCGACGTCGCTGGCGACGAACATCTCGCCCTCGCCGATGCCGACCACCAGCGGGGAGTTGCGGCGGGCGGCGACCAGCGTCTCCGGGGCGTCCACGTGCATCGCGACCAGGGTGAACGCGCCCTCCAGGCCCCGGCAGACCGCCGCCATGCTGGCCGGCAGGTCGCCGGCGGTGGGGCCGTCGGCCATGGTCCGGGCCAGCAGGTGGGCGACCACCTCGGTGTCGGTGTCGCTGCTGAACTCGATGCCGGTGGCCTCGAGTTCGGCCCGCAGGTGGGCGAAGTTCTCGATGATGCCGTTGTGGATGACGGCGACCCGGCGGTGCATGTCGGTGTGCGGGTGCGCGTTGCGGTCGGTCGGCCCGCCGTGGGTGGCCCACCGGGTGTGACCCATGCCGGTCTGCCCGGCCAGCGCGACCTCGCCGGTGTCGATGTAGGCCTCGAGGTTGCCGATCCGGCCGGCCTTCTTGGCCAGGTTGAGCTGGCTGAGGTCGCCGTCCCGCCCGCCCGCCCGATCGATCACCACGACGCCGGCGGAGTCGTAACCCCGGTACTCCAGCCGGCGCAGTCCCTCCAGGACCAGCGGCAGCGCCTGACGAGGACCGGTGTAGCCGACGATTCCGCACATTCTGCTCAGGGTAATGGCTGGCTACGGCCGCCCCGGCCATCCGCGAACGTTGTCACACGGACGCAACGCGCATCCGTCGTTCGTGGATCGGCTTGTCACTCCGGCGGCAGGACGACACCGAATCCGGTGACCGCCAGGCGCAGCAACACCTGACCGGGAGCCAGCAGGTCGACGATCTTGGCCGCGGACAGCACCTCGAGTTCGGCCAGGCGCCGGCGGTACGCCTCCGGACCGGCGACGCGGGCATGCTGCAGTTGCAGGGTGTTGTGCCAGACCTTCCGCCGGGACTCGGCCAGGAAGCGACGGCTGGCCCGGTGGTTGAGCGGCCGCAGCAGCCGATCGAGCAGCGTCCAGTCGACGAACTCGGCATCCTCCCGGCCGACCCGGGACGACAGCACCGCGTCGATCCGCGCGTGGTCGCGCTGCCGGCGGGCCATCAGCACCGGGTCGGCGACGTCGTCGTCGCTGATCACCGCAAGCAGGGCCGGCGGCAGGTCGTAGTTGATGTGCGCGTTGATGCCCAGCAGCACGTGCCGGATCTGCGGCAGCTCGGCCGGCGCGCCGAAGGCGAGGCGCCAGGGCCGGGGCGCGTTCGCCTCGTCGGCGGCCGCGTCGAGGTAGAGATTGGCGAAGGCGACGTCCCAGCGTTCCACCCAGTCCGGGTCCTCGAAGGAGGCCTGATCCACGGCGTCACCGACGGCGCGGGTGGTCCGCAGGTACGTCCCGGCGAAGAACCGCCGGTGCGGTTGGTCGGCCGGGATGGCGTCGAGGATCCGCTGCATCCGGCCGATCACGCGGTCGATGGGGCTCGTGGTATCGGGCGCACCGGGTTCCAGCGTCATCGTCATGCCTGTCCTTCGGGGCCGACCCATCCACGGATCGCCCCATCTCGAATCATCCCCGACAATTCAGCCAAACCTGCCACGGAGGTCGCAATGACAACCGCCCTGTCCCGGCCCGGCCCGCTGACGTTCGACCCGGTCGTCGTCGGCCGGGCCGAGTGCGCCGCCTGGGCCGGGTACTACCGGCGCGAGTGGATCCCGTTCCTGCGAGCCGGGGTGACGATGGTGCGGGCCGGGTTCGGCATGCCGTGGCGCCGCACCCTGGCCGGGGCCTGGCACGTGCTGCGGGCCAACCAGCGGTGGGCGCCGTACCCGGACAACGACCCCGACGGCGCGCGGGCGGCGATGCGCCGCTTCTACCGGCTGGTGGTCCGGTCGGGGTGGGGCGGCTTCGACCCGGAACGGGCAGCGACGCTGGAGGTCCGGTGGTGGCGGGTGCACCGGGAGCACCAGCACGACACCGGCGTCACCGAGCCCGAACTCGTCGGAGCGCTGACCGATCTCTACGCGTACGTCTACGGGCTGCCCGACGTCGCGGTGCGACCGGCCGCCCAGTTGCGGGTGGACGCCATGGACGCCTCAGACCGCTGGGTGGCCGCCGGCTGCTCGCCGGACGACCCGCTGCTGGCCCGCGAGCGGCGGCTGCTGGTGGCCTCGTTCAGCGCGTTGCGGGACGCGGTGGACCGGCGCTGACCCGGGCCCCCGTCACGCGGATGTGTTGAGAATCGTCAGGGTTCCGGCGTCCAGGTTGGTCACGTACGCCCGCCTCCCGTCGGGGGTGACGGCGATGCTGGTGGGGGTGGTCGTCGGGATGGTGGCGGTGACGGTCTTGGCCGCCGTGTCGACGACCGACACGCTGTTCCCGTCCACGTTCGCGGTGTAGACGTATCCGCCGTCGGCCGAGTACTCGATGTCCTGCGGATGGTTGCCGACCGTGGCCGTGCCGGTCACGGTGCCGCTGGCCACGTCGACGAAGTAGACGTCGTTGCTGTCGTAGCAGGCCACGGCGATCTGCGTGCCGTCCGGCGACAGGGCCAGGCTGTGCGGGCTGGTGCCGACCGCGACGGTGCTGACCACGCTGCCGGCGGCCACGTCGAGCACCGAGATCAGGTTGCTCTCGTGGTTGGCGACGTAGGCGTACCGGCCGTCGGGCGAGAACTTGATCGCGTGCGGGTTGTGCGGGACGTCGATCTGCCGGACGACCGAATCCGACGCGGTGTCGATGACGTCGATCTTGGCGGTGTCGTGGCTGGGCACGAAGACGTACTTCTGGTCCGGGGTGACGGCCAGCGCGTAGGGCGCGGTGTCGACGTCGACGGACCGGATCTCGCGGGTGGTGCGGGCGTCCAGCACGGCCACCTTGTTGACCGTCTTGTCGCTGTTGTAGACGCTGACGTAGGCCCGGCTGCCGTCCGGGGTGAACGCCACGTACCAGGGCGGGCCCTCGGCCACCGGGATGACGGCGCTGACCTTGTTCAGGTTCGTGTCGACCACGGTCACCGTGCCCGCGCCCCGGTTGGCCACGTACGCGAACCGCCCGTTGGGCGTCACGGTGACCGAGCCCGGGGTCGCTCCGACGGCCAGGGGCTGCCCCTCGACGCTCGGGATGGCGACCGCCGCCGCCGGCGCCGCGGTGGCCGGCGCGGTCTCCGGGGGCGGGTTCACGGTCGGCGCGTCGGTGGCGACGACGACGCCCTTGGACCCCCGGTCGTCGGTCGCGGTGGACGAGCCGTGGTCGTGCGTCGACTCGGCGGACCGGCTCGATCCGGTGCCGAGGTCGGTGGCCGGGCTCGACTCCGTGGGGACGGCGGCCGGGCGGCCCGATCCCGACTCGAGCCGGGTGCCCGACCACGGCCCGAGGATCGCGACCAGGGTCGCCACCACCGCGAGCACGGCCAGCCCGACCAGCACCGCCGACCGGCGCCGGACCCGGCCGTTCGCCCGGTGCCGGTGTCCGGGGCTCGCGGCCGCCGCGGGCGGTCGACCGCCGGGTGGGG